>JADJXL010000024.1 GCA_016715885.1 Polyangiaceae bacterium | reverse complement strand
CTTGCAACAAGCGAAATGTCAAGACGCGCTTCCGACGGCCGTGTTCGACAAGATCGACAAACTGGCCTCGCCGCGGCTCGTCGAATCGCACCAAGGGCAGGATCGTGCGCGCCAGGCCGCCGATGCTCCGCCCATGAAACCACGTGCGGCGCATGTCAGCCCAGGCCCGAGGCGAAGGGGCGAGCGCGGCCGATCTTGGCGTCTAAGATCGAAGCGCAATTCACGGTGGGCGAATACGAAGTAGTCATTTTGAGCGCCCGTGATTCCCGCGGGGCTCGATACGTAATCAAGCAGGAAAATAAAGATTCCGGCAGGATCCGAACCTTTGCTTCGGCCCTACGTGCAAAGGTGTTAACAAGTTTTTCGTGGCCAAGGTCGACACGAAAAGGTGCGGTCAGCCGGTCGGCATGTGGCGCAGCTTTCGCCCTTGCGTTTTCATTACGACAGCAGAAACGTTTGCATTGCCCGTGCGCCTCGGGCTCGTCAATTCCGGCGGAACGCGGGACTGATCGTACAATTTCTTGCCAAAGGACAGCGGTACGAACGGCGAATTACCCGAACGTCGCGATTCCAACAGATTTGGACGTGAAGGACAAAGTTCGCAATGATTTCGGCGCATTCTACGCGGCGCTCTTCGATAGAACCTTGTCCAGGCAGCCGCGTGCGGTGATCACCGAATACGCGTGGGACGCGAGTGTGACCCGTGTCCTGGCCCGACGCTCGATGGCAATGACCTGATGACGCTCGGCATGGATGCGCTGAATGCCGCAAGTGGCGATATCGCCGGCTCCGCCACCTGCTGGAGGCCCTCCGATGGCTCTTTAGCGGCGGCCAATGCTGCGACGGTGGGTGGAGGCGGATTCGTATTGACGCGTCTTCACATGCGTTATGGCAAAGAAGGGTTGGGGGAGGATTTGGTTTTTCGCACGGCACCACCCATCGTCGGCGGGCGCGAATTCTTGCAAGAGGGCGGAAAGCTCGAAACGGGTGCGGTGCAAAGCAGCATCAATAATTTTCAGGCGCGTTATGCAATCAGGCATGCGTGGACGGGGCCTGTTGCATGTGCGAATCCGCGTCGTGGGAGGTGGGGCGGGCCGCCTTCGGGCGTGGCGCACAAGGGCACCGAAGCTGCGCAGAAGCTTGCATTGCAAAGCGTGGCGGCTTTGACTTGGGTGGCGATGGTTGCGCGCGACGACAATGAAACGAAGATCGACAGCGGGCCGCTGGTGCCCGCGCCGTCGATGTACGGGGCGCCAATCGATACGACGCCTGCGCCGACGCCGACGAGCGTGGCGACGTCGACTCCATCGGAAAGCGGCGCGTCAGGGCCGCCCGCGACGCCGCCTCAAAGTGGGTGCGCGGGGTGCCGCGTGGGGGATGCGAATGACGCAATGCCGAGCGGCGTGGGAATTATCGCTGCAATTGGGATTGCGCTTGCGAGGATGATGATGCGGTCGCGTCGGCGGAAGTGAGGAGTGGTTGCTCCATCCGTTTGCCCGCGCCAAACGCCACGTAAAGCGCCGGCAAGACCAGCAGCGTCAGCAGCGTCGACGAAATCACCCCACCAATGACCACCGTGGCCAATGGCCGCTGCACTTCCGCGCCAACACCCGTATTCAGCGCCATCGGCACGAATCCGAGGCTCGCCACGAGCGCCGTCATCAGCACCGGTCGCAGCCGCCGCTCCGCCGCCTGCTCCACCGCTTCACGCAAAGGCATGCCCGTCGCCAATAGCTGCCGAACCGTCGACACCAGCACGATGTCCGCGAGCACCGAAACGCCCGAAAGCGCTACGAATCCAACGCCGGCCGAAATGCTGAATGGCATTCCGCGGAACCACAAGGCCACGATGCCCCCAATCGCCGCAAACGGAACGCCCGTGAATACGCGGGCCACATCCAAAATGCGGCCGTACGTGAAATAGAGAAGCGCGAATATCAACGCAAGCGCCGCAGGCACGACGATGAACAACCGCTCCTGCGCCCGCTCGAGGTGCTCGAATTGACCACCATAACGCACGTAATGGCCCGACGGTAATACGACTTTTTCGCGAATGAGCGCGCTCGCTTCGCGCACGAACGAGCCGACGTCGCGCCCGCGCACGTTCGCTTGCACCACGATCCGACGCCTCGCCCACTCGCGGTTGATCGTGGACGGGCTCTCGACCAATCGTAATCGCGTGACGCTCGAAAGCGGAATCTGCGTCCCATTGGCCGCCGTAATCAAAATGCTCCCGACGGCCGCGACATCGGTCCGATATCGATCATCCAGCCGCAACGCAATCGGAAAACGCCTTTCACCCTCCTGCATCTGACCCACTTCACGCGTACCGAGCGAAGCGACCACATCCAGCACCTCGTGCGCCGGAATTCCATGCCGCGCAATCGCCGCACGATCAACCTCGACCTGCAGCAGCGGCTGTCCCGTCACTTGCTCGGTCACCACATCGGTCGCGCCCGGAATCGATTTCAACACCGCCTCGATCTCACGTGCCTTTTCCTTCAAAATGTCGAAATCGTCCCCGAACAGCTTCACCCCCACGTCCGAGCGAATGCCGGCGGTCATTTCATTCACCCGCATCTCGATGGGCTGCGTGAATACCATGCGCATGCCAGGCAAATTCTCGAGCTCGCCCTGCATCGCTCGCACGAGGTCGTCTTGCGTATTGCCTCGTTTCCAGTTTTCTCGCGGCGTGAGCGTCACGAATACGTCGGAGAGCTCGATGCCCATTGGATCCGTCGCAACCTCGGCCGTTCCCGTGCGAGTCCAAACGCGCGCAATTTCATCGGGAAATTTTTCGCGCAACGTATTCTCGATCCGAAGCCCGTAACGAATCGACTCGTCGATCGAAACACCCGCCAAGCGAATCGTATTGACCACGATGACGCCTTCGTTCAAACGCGGAATGAACTCCGATCCGAGCCGCGTCGATAGTGCAATCGCCCCACCCAGAAGCGCCACCGCACACGTCAACACCAACCGACGACGGCCGATGACGAAATGCAGCACGTGACGATAGCCTCGCAAAAGCCCCCGGACCAAGACGTTATCGCGCTCGGCACGCCGGCGAGGCAATAAAAAGCTCGCAAGTACCGGCATCAGCGTGAGGGACAATATCATCGATCCCGCGAGCGCAAAGATCACCGTCAGCGCCATCGGCCGAAAAAGTTTCCCCTCGATGCCTTCGAGAAAAAGAATCGGCAAATAAACAATCATGATGATGAGCTCGCCGAACATCGTCGGTTTGCGCACTTCGAGCGCCGCGTCGCGTACGACATCCGTCGCGGATCGCTCGCCATCGTTCTCCGCCAGCCGCCGCGTCGCATTCTCGACCATGATCACGGAGCTATCGACGACGAGACCGAAATCGATTGCACCGAGGCTCATCAGGCTGCCCGCAATACCAAAACGCAGCATCAGGTTCGAGGCGAACAGCATCGATAGTGGAATGGCCAGTGCAACCACGATGCCTGCGCGCAAATTGCCGAGGAACACGAAAAGCACCGCAATGACCAGCATCCCGCCTTCGAGCAGGTTCGTGCGAACCGTTCGAAGGACGAGATCCACGATTTCGGTGCGATCGTAGACGGCTTCGACTTCGATGCCGGGAGGTAAAGTTTTTTTGATTTCGGCAAGTCGCACCTTCAAACGGCTCGTCACGTCATGGCTGTTTTCACCCATGAGCATGAAACCCAGACCCAGGACCACTTCGCCTTTGCCATCGGCCGTGACCGCTCCACGGCGAATTTCCCGCCCTTCGACCACTTTCGCCACATCACGCACGCGAATCGGTACACCCTCGCGCGCCGTAATGACCATGTCCTCGATATCGCTCGGCCGAGTCGCCACGGCGATTCCTTGAACGAGCGTCGCTTCGCCAGCTCGATCGAGGCTCCCACCGCCCACATTGGCGTTGTTGTTTTCAATGGCTTCCGCAAGCTCGGAGAGCGTGAGGCCCCGTTGCTGGAGATTTCTCGGGTCGACGACGACGTGCAATTGCCTTTCATCACCGCCCCAAGCATTCACTTCCGCGACGCCTCGAACCGATCGAAGCTGAGGCTCGATGATCCAATCCTGCGCCGTTCGCAGCTCGCTGAGGCTTTTGTCTTTGCCAGAAACGATGTAATGAAAAACTTCTCCGAGCCCCGTGGCGACGGGTCCAAGTGTCGGGCGATGGATATTGGGCGGCAGCGAAACGCTTTGCAGCCGCTCCATGGCGACCTGCCGCGCAAGATAAATGTCCGTTCCATCCTCGAAAACGACGGTGACCTGCGACAAGCCGAAACGCGATAACGATCGCACCTCCAGAAGCCCCGGCAAACCCGAAATGGATTGCTCGATGGGCGCCGTGATTTGCCGTTCGATTTCGACGGGCGAGAGCGCCGGAGCGACGGTATTGATTTGCACCTGCACCGGCGTCGTATCCGGGAACGCGTCGATGGGCAGCCGATGGAAAGAAATGGCGCCTAGAATGGCCACCGAGAGCGTCGCGAGAATGACAATGAAGCGGTGGCCCAAGGACCACACGATGATACGACTCAGCATATCATTCAATCGGCGTCGCAGCAGCCGGCGCCGATGCTCTCCTTCAACGTTTCGGTCTTCAGCATGAAGCTACCGGTCGTCACGACGGCCTCGCCGGGGCGTACGCCTTTGCGTATTTCCACGAGGTTGCCTTCACGAATGCCCAGCTCGACGCGCCTCGTTTCGTATTCGTTCGCCGTAAGTCGCACGAATACGAGGTGCACGTCTTTGGCGCGTTGCACGGCTGCGTCGGGCACCATGACGCTTTGGCGGCTTTCGCCGACGAAAATGCGCCCGCGCCCGAACATGTTGGCGCGCAAGACGCCGCCTTCATTTTCGAGCGGAACGCGCGCTCGCACGGTTCGAGTGGCGATATCGATCTGCGGACTCAAGTAAGTGATTTTGCCGCTGAACGTGCGCCCCGCGAGCCCATCGATTTCGACGGTCACGGATTGCCCCACGGCAACGACCGACAATTCGGATTCGGGCACGTCGAGCTCGGCCCACATCGCCGACGTGTCCACGACCTCGAAAAGGAGCTCTTCGAGGCCCACGAGTTTCCCCACTGTGGCGCCTCGTTGCGTCACGACGCCGTCAATGGGTGAGGTGAGCGTGTACGAGCCGCCTGCGCCGCCTCCCGCGCCAATGATGGAAAGTCCCGTCGCGAGCGCCGATTGCTCGGCTTTGGCCGCAGCGAGCTCCTGTTCGGCCGCGAGCACGTCTTGGTCGGCGCTCAGCCCCGCTTTTTGCAGTGCCGCATGTCTTTCGTAATTCTTTTGCGCAATGGTGGCGCGCGCTCGTGCAGCTTGAAGTTTGGAACGATCCGCGCCGACTGCGGCGCTTTCGATGACGGCGAGCGTGTCCTTCTTTTTGACCTGCGATCCAATGTCGACTTTCAGGCTGCGCACGATGCCGGGCGCTCGCGCATTGATGTGAGCGAGGCGCGTGGCATCATAAACGAGCCTCGCCACGGCGACAGCTCCGCCCGTATTGGGACGCGCTTCGGCGTTGATGGTTTCTATCCCTGCGAGCCGCGCTGTTTCGTCTGTTTTGAGCCGGACTTTTGTTTTATCGGCTGGGGCTTCGCCATTGGATGTTTTTGCGGGCGCATCGTTTCCACTCACGTTCGCTGCGGGAATGCCTCCGCGTTCGGGGTGGCACGTGGGACAAATGGATTCGGGCAATCCGTGTTCGGCGCACCAATCCCCTTTGGCTCGAAACACCGCTTCGAGTTTCGGATGGCATTTCGGACAAACCACACCGAGCACTCCATGCTCGCAGCGTTTGTTTTCGGAATCGGGAGCTTTCTGGGCAGAGCTTGCCGGGGCCGCGGATGAATCCTTCGGGGTTCGGTCGCACCCCGCGAGCCCGAAAAGGGCTGCGAGGGCGGCGACGATGACCGGGCGCACGTCAGCTTCCCTTGGGGGGTCGAACGATTTTCAGGTCCGGATTGCATTTCAAGCATTGCGATTCGGGCAAACCGTGTTCGGCGCACCAATCGCCCGTGGCTTTGAATGCCGGAATCAGCTCGGGATTGCATCGCGAGCATTGCGATTCGGGGACGGCGTGCTCGCCGCACCAATCTTCGTGCGAGCCTGGTTTGAAGTTGCTCGGTGCGTGGGCGCCGTCCTGCTTGGCTGTGGATTCGGGTTTTGCTGCTGACCCGGAGTCTTTGGAGCACGCGGGCGCGACGAGCGCGAGGGAAGCGACGAGGGAAAGGATCACATACCACAAACGATTCATGGGTTTCCTCCGAATCAAGCTGAAGAATCATGTATGTTTACGCCCGACGAATAGGAATATCACGGGCAATCCAAGCACGGAGCTGGTCGCAGAAGCCAGAGAGCCCGCACGCTTTGGCGGCTCCAGAACCCGAGCACGCTGCCGCAATGAGTGACTCGTTTTCCCGATCTCGATCGCCACCAAAGAAGTCGTCCAGCACAGCCTTCGCGCTCTTCGGGACGTTTTCTTTATGAGAGAGGCATTCTGGATGCTCATGTGGCGCAAACCCAAGCTGTTGCCGCCACTTGCGCAAGCGTTCGTCATCCATTTTCGAGGCAGGTGACCAACCCGCAATGACCCAGGCTTCACCGCATTCGGATGCAATGGCGAGGAGCCACGGATTGGAGGTCGGCAATTCTCCGAGCGCATTTTCTACGTCCGTGCGACGGCCGCGAACGCCATCATCATCCCTCGACCACACAACGACGCTTCGGGGCCCGAGCAGTTTCTCTTTCTGCAAGACCTGAAAGAGCTGGCGAACCAAGCCCCCATCACCCTTCTTGGGGCCATCCGATGAAAACCGCCTGGAAAGCCCGCGCTCTCGCGCGAGCTGCGGAATGTTGTGCACTCGGATGAATGGCCAACCCCCTAAACCCGCATATGTACGGACGTCAGTCAAGGGAGGCAAAGCAGCGGTCGAAGTCAAAAAATGATCAATGAGCAGCGGCACCCGTCGTTCATCGCCCCGACCCTCGACGACGACGATGATGCGCCACGGCTGGTCGTCATTCATTTGAATTCTCCAACCAGTCTTCACCGACATAACCCCAGAATTCGCCCGAAGTCATACTCGACTTCCATTCCTGCCATTCAGGATGGTCGGTCAGAGCACGCAGTCGTGTGCCGGAGCCATCGGAACGAATGACACGCACGGATTCAGCGGGGATTTCATCGAGAATATAGGGGGAATGGGTGGAGATGATGAGACGCGGTCCGCCGTTTTCCGGAATGTGTTTCAATTGCTTGATGAGCTCGCGTTGGGCCTTGGGGTGAAGCCCGCGGTCTATGTCATCCATCAACAAGATACGCGGCGGATTGGGTTGATGCATGATCGCTTGGATGCCGAACGCGAAGAGCGTCCCCTCACTCAACAAATCGGCTGGCACCCATCCAGCGCCTCTCATTTTCACCTCGAGGTGCACCCGCGGCATTTTCACGGCATCACGGTGATCTGAATCGCGCAGCACTTGGCGTGTTTCCTCGACGGCCGGTACGATTTGTCGAACACCATCGACCACTTCGCGCAGTCGCTGGGGTTCATTGTTCGCAAGGTACATGAGCAACATGGGCAGGCCCGTACCATCGAAGCTCAGCCGCGGTTGGCCTTCGACGACTTCAGCCGGGGTTGCAAGTGCTTCGGCGCGAAAACGCAGCAAAATGGACGGCCAAAAGGGACGACACTCAGGGCGATTCGGCAGCGGTGGCGATGGCGGTTTGCCAGGGGATGTCCATTGTTGAATTTTATTGCCCCACGCAAGTGCGACCGTGAATTGGGTCTCACTGTCTTCTATGGGGTCCGCTGAAAGACGCAGGGTGATGCCATTGGCTGCGCCGATGGCGAGCTCCATCGGGGTTGTTGCATTGCTCGAGCGCAAGCGGCGAACGTCGCGCGGCCCGCTGAACAATGCTCGAGGTTTTCCACGGGTCACCTGCGATGCGTAGGAAATACCATGCAATAGTGTGGACTTTCCAGACCCGTTTGGACCTACCAATACGGTCAATCCGGATTCCGCCAAATCGAGCTTCACGTTACGGCACGACCTGAAATTGATAAATTGCGCCCACGTAACGAATGAATCGGCGACGGCTACCTGGCGAGGCTCCGTCTCCACTCCGAGCGCGTATTCGAGGTCGCGATCCGATATGGATTCACCAAGGGCCCAGACGAGGTCGATCCCTTTTTTTTCAACGGCGACCACATCATCGGCCGCTTCGAGCAACAATCTCGTCAAAGAGGGATATCCCAACTGCCTTACGCTGAATCCGGGGATTTCTCGCTTCAATGCGTGACCGATGTCCGCACCGGATGCTCGTTCACGCTCCCTTAGGAGCTGCGTCACAACGCCCAGCGCGCGTCAAGTCGTCGTCATCAGACGCTGCTGGTAGCTTCGTGTCGGTCATCGGGCGCTAGGATACGTGGCCCTGTCCTTACGTGTCAAGTTGGCTGGCACCGACGGGTTCGCCGAGCTGAACGCCGATCGCACCAACCCATCACGGAGCGCACTCTGCTCCCCCCACTTGCCATCCGCACCCATCACACATCGCGCAGGTGGCCGCGCAGTCGCCGTCCGAACGCGTCACGTTCCGCAGTGGCGGCCGCGTTGGGCGCATCTTGACGCGGTAAGATCCATGGAGTGCGGTCACCACCTCGCATCATGACGCCTCATGCACCGCGCAAAGCGGCCATCACCTCGCAGTTGTAGCGCGATGGATGGTGCCCAACGGGCGCCCAGTGCGTATCTTGCGGGCAGCGGGGCCGATTCAGCCGGTGGGCGAGCCGGTTTCGACGAGTGATTCGTCGAGCTCGTCGTCGCCGTCCGTCGAGGAAGACTTGTACTTGAGGAAAAAAGCGTCTGCCCAGTCCTTGGTGCGACCGGATTTGGCGGCAATGGCAAGGAGCTCGCCATAGTTCGCCAATCGAATGGCATTGACGTCGTCTTTCCAAGCGCGAATGTCGATACGTGCATCGGTCCGCCCAAGCTCGGCGGCGCGAACGTCGGCAAGGGCGGTGTTACCGGCATCGACGAGCGACTTCAGCGAATCGATATGCGGCTTGCGGAAATCATCCGAATAGATCTTCGAGCCGAGCTTATCGATGAGGTCCTCGGCGATTGCGACCTGTCGCTTCAATGCAAATCGCACGACCTTGTCGATGGTCTCGGAAAAGAGCGATTTGAACTCGGGCCGCTTTCGCACTTGATCGACCAAAAACAACGCGGCGCTGTGCAGCTTGCGAATGCCTTCGTCGATGTGCACGTCCGCAATGCTCGACTTGGCATTGGCCTTCAAGACGGAGCGCTGGGTGTCGAGGTCGAGCTTGAAGACGACATTGAAGTCGTCGAGCGCTTGGGTGACCTGCGGCGCGAGGTGCTTGGCTTCGTCATCGGCAAGCAGCGCCGCTTCGTGAAAGACGAGATCCGCCCAGAAAACCAGGACGGCCCTCGAAGGATCGATGCGTCTCATGGAGGCGAGAGTACAAGGGGCGAACGCAGTTAGTCAAGAAAATGGAGCGTCGGATCAAAGCTCCGGCGGCACCCAGTCCTGACCGGAATCACAGTCGTCTTTGGCGCTCGCTTCGTCCGGGTACTTGTCCATGTCTTTGTAGTACCAATTCGTTTGCCTGTGGCCGTCGATGCCGCTCGATTGACAACCACCCCATACCTCGGTCATGTCGCAAACGGCGCCCTCTTCGTAGGTGGCGCTCATCGTGGTGGCCTTCAAGGTTTCACAGACGCCTTCGAACGTGATGAGCGACGGGCCCTTGAAGTTGCGGATGTCGGTGCATTGCGGCCTCTCGGGGCGCAGATCGCAGCGGGCTTGTCGCGTGCCAAGGGGGGCTTGATCGAGGAGGTCTCCGCATCCGAGGGCGCAGAGGATTGGGAGGAGAAAGAGAATGGTTCGCATGGCGGCGATATCGCATGCGAAGGGGGTCGACGCAATGCAAAATTGGGGCTTCATCGAGCAATGAGCGGCAGTACGCTGCCCCCATGTCGACCGAAATGGGCCAGGCGCTCGTCGCGTTCGCGCACTTCGGAAATGCGTGCCGTTCGGGCGTCGAGAGGCTTGTCGCGGGCGTCGAGGTGTGTGTATGCTCGAACGCGAGCCGAAAGGAGCTCGGTGCGATGAGCAGCGGTGAATGCGATTGGTAGCAGCGAACCAAGGTGGCCGCATGCACGGCGTCCAAGCGATGCCATGAAACGCGTCGTCCCCAAACTGATTGCATTGTGGGCACTTGCATTGCTGTGCCTGGCGATCCTCGATTGGACCGGCTATCAATCGTTCTGGCTTTCGTTTGCGTGGAGGTGAAGCATGATGTTCACCGTCGATCCACGCGAAGTTCTGAATGCCGGTATCGCTGGGAAATTGACCGCGTATTTTCTGGTCGTTTCGATCCTCATCGCGCTGGTGGGTTTCGGCTTTGCTCTTGCAGGGCCGAGGCGAGAGCGCACCGTTCCGCTCGTCGTGTTTGCGGCCGCGAGTATCAGTGCGTTCGTCCTGGGGTTGGGTGCAGCGGTTGTCGTCGTTCATCGAGCCCAGCGGTCGATTCTCGATGGTTATTCGTCCACGCACGGGTGGTCCTCTTGGAACGATGCGATTGACGTCGCGGAATCGACGCATGCCTCGGTCGGTATCGCCCTGGGACTCGTGTCCGTGCTTTTGGGCTTGGCGGCGATTGTGCATGCTTTTCGTGCGCGTCGCGATGCAGCTCGTGCGCCAGTGCTTCTTCCTTGTTGCTTTGCGCTTCTCACCGCCGGCACGGCCATTGGCATGCTTCGCCGCGCGTACGCGGTCGGTCATTCTCCCTCAACGGCGCTCGTGGCTGCAGAGGTCGAGTGGGTAAAAGTGCATGGCGACGAATACATGGCAAGCGCTCACCTATGGGTATTTGGAATCGCCATCGCTGCAAGTGCCATTCTATTGTTGGCTTCCTTTTGGAATGAGCGCAAGCCGCCAATTCGTGTACCAAGATCCGCGTGGGCAGCGTCCGCGACGATGGCGGCGATTGGCATATCCGCGTGGGTCGTCACGCGGCCGATTGCACATGACGCGAAAGAGGCAATTCCGTGGCCTGAACCGTTCCCAGGCCATCGCTGCCCAACCATTCCCTCTGGCACGGCTTCGTTACCCAAAATGTCTAGTGTCGACGCGCCGTGCTCGTGGACGCCGAGCAAATTCATCGTGCCGCTTGCCGTCATCGATTTCGGTGCGCCTGTGCCCTTGGTCGATGGAGTGCCCGTGCACGATCCAACGCATGCCAATCGCGTGGTGGGTTATCGCGTCATCGAGCATGACCCGAGGAACCGGATGCCTCCGCTTTTCGTCGCAGCGCCTGCGACGATGCAAGCGTCGGACATTGGCCCATGGCTCGCCGCAATGCCTCGTGACTTACCCGCGGCCATTGTGGTCGCCCATGATCAGCCGACCGTGTGGTCCAAGACGGCTGGGCCCATTCCGCGCACACCGCGGTGTTCATGCCCCATTGTGAACATGTCGCCATCGGGCGCGGGGCTCGCTGGGTATACGTGGGAACAGATTGCCGGAGCTGCTGCGAGTGCAATCGATGAGCCGCTCGTGATTGCGCCTTGACAGCCCGTTGATTTGTCTGCTCGCACTCGAAATCGTGACGTGCGACATCGCTCGAAATACTGAAGTATTGCTCGCTCCATGCGTTATCACGGTCCGCGCTTCGTGAAAAGGGGCAGCGCTCTCCGCGTCGTCGATGCTTCCGAATGCATGCGCTTGCCATGCGAGGTGCTTCCATGCGACGCTCGCGTGTGCTACTCGGGAGAAAATCATGTATCGACACACCTTGGGTTTTGCAATCATCGTCTCCATGTCCGTGGGCGCCGGCTGTTCGGCAGGCGGCACGGCGTCGAATTCTGGTGGCGCAGGGGGCGAGGGCGGAGAAGCTTGGTCCGGCAGCAGCTCTGGACAGGCGAGCTCTGGAATGGGCGGCGCAGGGGGCGGCGGTTCATCGAGCAACTCGGGGGCGGGAGGTAGCGGCGGCGGCGCCATGCCGATGCTTTCCATTTGCCAGCAAGGGTGCGTTTCCGTGAGCGATTGCATCATCGCCGGCGGTGGTGCGGCGTTCGATGCCGACAATTATGCATGCAATGGCGGAGCTTGTGAATATACGGGCTGCAATTCGGACGCGGAATGCGACTCGACGTTTCCGAATCAAAACTACGTTTGCCGTTCGGTGGTCGCGGGTTATCCGGCGTCATGCGTCAAAGGGTGCGTCACGGCCAGCGATTGCGCCATCGCCGGGGGCGGCCCCGCGTACGATGCCGACAACTACGCCTGTGAAAGCGGCGGCTGCGTGTATTCCGGGTGCAACACGGATGCGGAATGCATGTTCACGGGACCCGATTACGTGTGCAGATCCAGCGTGCCTGGCGGTCAGAAAGCTTGTTACGTGTCGTGCCAGAGCGCGACGGATTGTCCTTTGGCGAATGCAGGCCCTGCCTTCGATGCCGATAACTATTCGTGTTCGCAAGGGTTTTGCGAATACGTCGGATGCAACTCGGACGGCGAGTGCGCGGCTTCCTTTCCGAATGGCAGTTACGTCTGTCGTTGAGTTCTCGCTCCTCACGCCCGCCTCACGCCCCCGACCCCCCTCTCCAACTTCGCATTGCGTCGCAATGCTGCGTGGAGAGGGGGGAGAAGAGCGTTGACGCGGATGCTAAAATCGTGTCCAGTGCTCACCATGGGCTTGGACTTGATGCGTCCGCTGCGCGCAACTGCCGTCGTCTCTTCGATCGCCGTCGTGTTCTCCGCGTGTCAACAACCTACGCAGATCACGCTCGAGATCACGACCGACATCGAGTGCTCGCCGGACCTGCCGCTGAACACCGCGATCGTCGTGGGCAATGCAGACGCTGAAAGCACGACGCCGGGCACCGTGACCGACATGTGCAAAAATCGTCGAATCGGCGCCATCGTGCTGCTGCCCAAATCCGCGAATGACGAGCGGATCGCCGTACGCGTCGTCACGGGCATCGGCGCGAGATACTCGGCGGAAGATTGTCTCCAAGATCCCGAGCTTCAGAAGGAAAAGATCAGCGGCGTGATGGAAGGCTGCATCATCGCTCGCCGCACGTTGAACTTCATTCCGAGCACTCCGCTTTACCTGCCCGTGAAGATGCGTGCCGTTTGTCTCGGGAAACCTTGCGATCCGAACAGCACGTGCTCGTGGAACGCAGGCTGCATTCCAGCCGAAGTGCCGGATCCGGACACGTGCTCCGATCCCGAGGGCTGCGAGCTTCCAGGCGACGAATCACCCACAGGATCAGGCGGCGCTGGTGTGTCGAGCAGCTCGTCGTCGAGCTCATCGAGCAGTTCATCGTCGAGCTCATCGAGCAGTTCGTCGTCGAGCTCATCGAGCAGTTCGTCGTCGAGCTCATCGAGCAGTTCGTCGTCGAGCTCATCGAGCAGTTCGTCGTCGAGCTCATCGAGCAGTTCGTCGTCGAGCTCGGGAAGCGCTGGCGGCGCGGGCGGCGCTGGAGGCATGGGCGGAATGGGGGGAATGGGCGGTATGGGAGGGACGGGGACGACGGGCGGAATGGGGGGAATGGGCGGCGTCGGGGGAATGGGCGGCATGGGAGGGACGGGGACGACGGGCGGCATGGGAGGAATGGGCGGCGTTGGGGGAATGGGCGGAATGGGGGGGAATGGGCGGTATGGGAGGCAGCGGTTTGGGCAGCGCGGACGCTGGCTTTGATGCTGCTGGCGGCGGAATGGGCGGCGATGGGGGCATGGACAATATGGACGGCGGCTTTGATGCCGCTGGCGGCATGGGCGGCGTGGGCGGCGGCGGTGGGACAGTCAATATGGACGCGGGCGCAATCAATGGCACGCTCGAGGGTGACGACATGATCATTCCACCCGGCTATTTGATTCCTGGACAGCAATACATCACTCGCACGCGTCGAACGACTCCGCGCCGCGCTCCGCTGCGCTTGCCATTGTATCTTTACCCGCGTAACGTGCGACCGTGAACGATTCCCCGGTGAATACCTCCGGAGGCGTGCCTACTCCGGGAACCATTCTCGCTGGCAAGTACGAGGTTCTCGGCGTGCTTGGTCAAGGCGGGATGGGTGTCGTGCTTCAGGCGCGCAATCAGCGCACGGAACAATCGGTCGCCATCAAGCTATTGCTGCCCGAAGCGCGAAACATGCCCGACATCGTGGCGCGATTCGAGCGCGAAGCACGCGCGGCCGCTCGCATTCAAGGGCCCCACGTCGTGCGCGTGTACGACGTCGATAACCTTCCGGATGGTAGCCCCATGATGGTCATGGAGCTGCTTCAAGGCTGGGATCTCGGGCAAGAGCTCGTGGCGCGAGGCCCATTGCCCTATCCCGAAGCCGTCGAATTCATTCTCCAAGCGTGCGAAGCGATTGGGCAAGCGCATCAAATGGGGGTCATACATCGGGACATCAAGCCGAGCAATTTGTATTTGTGCCAAGAAGGCACTCGGCGCGTCCTCAAAGTGCTCGATTTCGGGATATCGAAGCTCATCGACCCCACCAATCAAACCAATCAAACACAAACGGCGACGACGTTTGGAACGCCTCAATACATGTCGCCCGAGCAGGTTCGTTCTGCCAAACATGTCGACGGTCGTTCCGACATCTGGGCATTGGGGGTCGTACTGTTCGAGCTCTTGAGTGGCCGCGCGCCTTTTGGAGCGGACACGTCGACGGCAACGCTTGCGGCGATCATCGCCGACACGCCCGAGGATTTGCGTAACATTCGCGCCGACGTGCCGCCGAAGCTCGCGGCAGCCGTCAAGAAAGCGCTCGAAAAGCGCCCCGAGGATCGATTTCAGGACATTGGTGCGTTCGTCTCTGCCATTTCTCCATTCAGCTCGAAAAACGTTTCTGCCGCGACGCTCGCGCAGGTCGCGACGCCTGTCCTTCGCACGGGGAGCCATAACCCGACGATGCGCCTGGCCGTGATCTCCGCCGCCGTGGCCACAGGGATCGTCGCAATCGGGCTTGCTCTCTTGGCGGCCAAGGTTCGCTCGCCGGATCCAGCGCCGCCGCAGTCTGCACTACCGATAGCGGCGGATTCTTCGCAGCCAACCATTACGGTCACGCCCGCCGCGGCGTTATCGACACCATTGCCCTCGGCCGCGCCAGCGCCCGCTCCAAGCGCCGAAGTGGCCCCACCGAATACGCCGAAACCTACCGCGCCCGCCGTGAAGACCGCGCCGTCTCCCGAAATTCCGAGCAAACCTCCAGTGAAAACGGCTGACAAACCACCGCCTCCTCCGCCGGCGCCTGCACCAAAACCGACCGAGGATCCGGCCCATCTCTGAGATTGTGCAATGAACGGACGTTCTCGACGCATTGGAATCGTTACCCTGCTCTTGGTCCTGGCCAATTCGTGGGTTGCGCCGAGTTTCGCTGACGAGCCGCCGCCGGCCCCAGCGTCGCCGCAGGCCGCGCCGCCCGAGGCGCCGGATTCGGCCGTCGTCACGCGAGCCAAGGAACGCAAGCTCGAAGGCGATCGCGCGATGGATTCATTGCGGTATGCCGATGCGCTCACGGCGTACAACGAAGCTTATGCGCTGCATCCTGAACCCGCATTGCTGTACAACCTCGGGCGCACGCTCGAAGCGCTCGATAGGCTCCCCGAAGCGCTCGAAAAGCTGGAACTGTTTCAATCTGCGGCACCTCCCGAGCTATTGGCCAAGGTTCCGGGGCTCCAGAATCGCATTGCGAACATCAAGAAACGCACGTCCCAGCTCACGATCAAGGTGAACGTCGAAGGCGCGCGTATTCTGGTGCGTGAAGCCGTCGCGGGAAAGTCGCCCCTCGACAAACCATTGATGCTCAAAGCGGGCAAAGCAAGCGTGCTCATCGAGGCCGAGGGGTATTATCCATACCAAGCGAATGTCGATTTGCCCGGCGGTGGTGGATACGTGCTCGACGCGCAGCTTTCGAGCAAAGAAAAAGTGGGGCGTTTGATCGTTCGAGCACCAAAGAGCAACGTCTCCGTATCGCTCGATGGACGCGCATTGGGGCAAGCGCCTGTCGAAACATTGGCGGATGCCGGGACGCACAACATCGTCGCGCGTCATCCCGACCATAGCGATTACGCAACGAGCGTCATCGTCAAGGCCGGCGAAGAACGATTGGTCATGGTGACTTTGGGCGATCCACCCGTCTACAAACGGTGGTGGTTTTGGACTGCAATGGGTGCCGTCGTCGTCGGAGGCACAGCGGCGACCATTGTAGGGCTCTCGGAGCGATCGCCCGACAAGGGCGACATCGCACCGTATCAACTCACGCCGTCGTTTTACGCGGTATCGCCCGTGATCGAGTTCTGAGTCCGATCGAAATGTACCGAGCGCGGTTCGTAGCGCATTGCCTTTGGAGGCGTCTTCATGTTCGTGCCCCTCACGTTAGCCGATTTTCTCCACCGTGCAGAATTCGTTTGTGGCGATCGCGAAGCGATCGTCGATGAGCCGCATCAGCCTGGAGGGAGTTTCGGACGAATCACGTACGGTGCATTCGCGGAGATGTCGCGCAGCTTGGCCGCGGCGCTGGACGATCTCGGCGTGCCCGAAAATGCCCGCGTAGCGATCATTTCGCCGAATTCGACTCGTTTTCTCGTGTCACTCTTCGGCGTGAGCGCTTTTGGCCGCATCCTCGTGCCCGTCAATTTTCGCCTGAACGCGGACGAAATTCGTTACATTCTGGAACATTCGGGCTCGACCGTGGCGCTCGTCGATCCGGACCTCGAATCCGTCATACGCGAAATCCCAATCAAACACCACATCGTATTCGGTGCCGAATCGGATGCGAATCTGTTTTTGCGCAAAGGTGCAAAACCAAAATACGCGGTCGATGATGAAATGCGCACGGTTTCCATCAATTATACATCGGGGACCACGGCGCGGCCCAAAGGCGTAAAGCTTTCGCATCGCAGTTGCTGGCTCAATGCAGTCACGTTTGCGCTTCATGTTGGCGTATCGGAGCGCGACGTGTATTTGCACACGCTTCCGACGTTTCACGCCAATGGTTGGGGCATGCCGTATGCGCTCACGGCGCTCGGTGCTCGGCAGGTGGTTTTGCGCAAAGTCGACGGAGCGGAGATTCTGCGGCGCATCGAAGCGGAAAAGGTAACGCTTTTTTGCTCGGCGCCGGCCGTCGTGGCAGCGGTGCTCGATGCTGCGGCGGCATTACGTGCTGCGGGAAAGCCCATTCCGGGAGCGGGCCGGATGCGCATCGTCGTCGCGGGCGCTCCGCCGCCCATGAAAACCATCGAACGGGTGCAAACCGAGCTTGGGTGGGAATTCATTCAAATTTATGGTTTGACGGAGACATCGCCGCTGCTCACGGTGAATCGAGCGCAAACGGAATGGGATGGCCTCGATTCGAGCGCCAAGGCCGAAAAGCTCGGGCGCGCGGGCGTGCCTGCCGTGGGTGTACGAATGGATGTCAGTCCTGGGGGCGAAATACTGGCGCGATCGAATCACGTCTTCGATGGTTATTACGATCAGCCCGAAGAAACGGCGAAAGCCATCGTCGACGGCTGGTTTCACACGGGTGATGGCGGGCATCTCGAGGGCCCTTATACAGTGATCACCGATCGCAAAAAGGACGTCATCATTTCTGGCGGGGAAAACGTTTCTTCGATTGAGGTCGAGGATTGTTTGTACCAGCATCCCGCGGTGGCCGAAGCTGCGGTGATTGGCATTCCGCATGAAAAATGGGGCGAGACGGTGATGGCGTTCGTGGTTGCGCGCGCGACGCATTCGCTCGGGCCGCACGACGTCATCGAACATTGTCGGAGCAAGCTTGCGCATTACAAGTGCCCGACGGTCGTGGAGATCGTGGCGAGTTTGCCGCGCACGGCCACGGGAAAATTGCAGAAGTTCAAGCTGCGGGAACCGTATTGGGCGGGAAGAACGCGCCAGGTGAGCTAGTATTGGCAATCGGTTTCAATCCGATCCCGGGGGGTATGGGGGGGCCGAGCCTCGCCGTGTTGTTGTGCGAAGCGCAAAAACACCGGTAGGCGAGCCTCGGCCCCCCCAATCGTAAACAAGACTCTCGCGAGCGCGCGTCTCACGCGCGCGAAGCGACCGTGCAGATCTTGGCTCGGCATCTCGCCGATCGCGTGCTAGCCTGCCGCCGCACCACAGACCCGTACCTTTCCGATGACCTCCTCCGATCTACCTGCAACCGACCCTGTTACTCCGCCCAACGCTCCATCGCTCTTTGGCCGTATTCGCGCGTTTCTCAGCCGTGACGACGTGGGCAAGTGGCTGTTTTTGCTGACGCTCGTGGCGGGTGCCGTCCACCGAGGGTGGTTCATCTTTTCCGCCAATCCGCCGAAGAACTTCGTCTGGTCGGACATGCAAGGTTATGTCGAGCGCGCGGCCCGGCTGGCGGATCCCAAGATCAAGCTGAATCCTTTCGATGCGTTTTACCCGCCGGGCACCCACGCGCTTTTGGCGCCGTTTTTTGCGTTGACGAAGAGTCGGGACGCCGCGCTTGCTGCAGGCCAAAGCCTTTGGTTCGTCTTCGCCGTCGGTACGCTCGTCGCCGTCGGTCTCATTGCCAATCGTCTCTTCAAGCATCCGCTTGCGGCATTCATTGCCACGACGCTCGTTTGGACGCATTGGGCGTTTTCCGTTTTTGCGGGTTTCTTTTCGAGTGAAAACCCATTTGCTTGCTTCATGTGCGTGTCACTACTCGTGGCGCTCTGGGCGCGCGACATTCCGACGGACAGGCGTTGGGCGCGCACGGGCGCATTTGCGCTCGCGGGGCTTCTGGCGGGCATCACGGCGTCGATCCGCCCGCAATTCGTCATTCAAGCGGCCTTCATGGGGCTGCCCCTGATTGGTTTTTACAGCCTTTATGGGCGCGTGCGAGCGCTCTTTCGCAAAGGTGCCGATCGTCCGAAAGAACCGTGGTTCCACTTTCGTGAAGCCATTGCTCTCGCGGTGATGTTCCTTTTGCCGTGCATTGCGACGATGCGTCTCAACAGCGCCGCCATGAACAAGCCTTCGGGCATGAGCAACAACGCGGGGCTGAACTTTTACCAGGCTCATTGCGACGTCGTGCACGTTCATATGCAGGGAATGGGTTTTGCCGCGCCCGTACGCATTCAGCGAATGATCAACGAGGGGCGGGACGCCAACAAGAAGGTCGTGCACAAGCGTTATGGGTGGGACAACGAATACTTCTTCGACCTCGGATTCAAATGTATCCGCAAAGACGGTTGGTCGCACGCCAGACGAATCTATACCAACGTCGCCGACTTGTTCGCCACGACCGAGCCTTGGCCCCCGAATCAGGGCAAATTCCGGCGAGTGACCACCATATCCAATGTCGTTTACTGCTATGCGCTGCTCTTCATCGTTCCCGTCGCCTTGTGGCTCGCGCGGCGCAGGCGGCCCGAGCGTTGGCTTTTGGTGCAGCACGCCTGCATTCTCCCCGTGGGCCTGCTTTTCGTAGGCGATCCGCGTTATCGCATTCCGTACGATGTGTTCGGGATGCTCCTGCTCACGGGTATCATCATGGCAGGGCTCAAGCTGCGGCGTGACGAACGGTCGGACGCGACACAGGCTGAAACGCCCGCGGCCCCCGATGAATCATCGCCGGAAACCAATGACGACGAGCAAGCTTCATCTGCCGATGAAGAAGTGTCTTCGTCCGATGAGGAAAAACCTGCCGCTGCCGCTGAAGAATCAAGGCCCGCCGATAGCGAAGATAATTCGCCGGCATCTGGGAAAACGGCGGATTAGACCACGCGGCGGGTTAAAGTGGCTGTCTCAAAAATCGAGCCGTAGTGTGTCACCGAACGCCCGCGCGGGATTGAAATCCCGCGCGTGCGTGCATTGAGGACGGGGGTTTCGAGTTGTGAGACGATCTCTTCAACCCCGCGCGAACGTTTCTCAAAACGTGCAAAACCCATCCAGGCACGCCTGGCCGTTCGCCGAACAATCGATGCACACTTGCCCGTTCTTTCCACACGCCTGATCGGAGAGCCCGAGCTTGCATTGGCCATTCTGGCAGCACCCGGTGCACGAGCCCGAACCGCATGGCGGCTGACTCGCGCACGTTTTATTCGAGCACGAGCCGCCTGTCGCTGTGCAATCTTGACACGCTTGCCCCGCCGTCCCGCATTGCGTGTTGGACATGCCCGCATTGCATAGGTCGTTCAAACAGCAACCATTGGCACAGTTGACCGAATTGCATAGCGCCGAACCTCCGCCGCTGCCGCCGCCTCCCGAGCTGCTGCTTGCTGCCGAGCTCGAACTGCTGCTCCCCGTGCTTCCGCCGCCAGACGTGGAAGACGCGCTGCTCGAGCCGGTTTCCGTCGTATTACCGGTGCCGCCGGACCCCGTTTCGGCGGGAGCACCACCATTTCCGCCCAAATTGTCGTCGAATTCGCTGCCCGCTGCACAGGCCGCGAGCATCAACGTGAACGACAAGAACCAAAGCGAGTTTTTCATTTGGGCACCGTGGGCACTTCGACGGTGTTGATGGGGGCAACACCGGCGCCGGCCGGATAAGCATAACTGACGTATTGCGTGTAAAACCCTTTTCCGAGCACGCCCGTCTCGGCCGACCCCCAGCCCCAAACGGTCAATCCAAAGGGTTGTTTGCTGCTGATTTCGTGACGTCCATTGTTACAATTCCCTTGTGGCTGGAAATTGTGCCGCACCAGGTCCACACGCGCATATTGATACTTGCCCGCTGCACCGAGCGGTTGCCATCCTTCGACGATGCCCAAACAATCGAGCGTCACGTCGGCAAACCCCTCCGGACCCTTGACGCGCACGAGCACCAGGTTCGTCTCGGAATACGTAGGATCCGTAAAGAATACGTATTTGTCCAAATATTCCGCGGGTGGAACGATGTTGACGAACTCCGCATCGCCTCGACCGTCGGCCGAACCCGTTGGCGGCATTTGCTGCTCGGGATCATAGAGCGCCGCGCCCGTCATGTGTGCGGACATGTAAAACGGATGCTCGGCGTCTTGGCTGCGCACCACGAATTGCCCCGTCGCGTGAAAATCGATCACTTGGCCGAGGTTGACAGACAATGGCGCACCCGCTGGAGGCGCAGGGTCGTACGTGAGCGCCGTGCCGTTGACCGCACCGATGATTCGCCACGGCGGCTCTTCCTCGATGCCGTCGTATCGATTGCGATACCGAACCGCTGCGTATTCGCTGCCCAAGGCGCGCACGGGCGGAATTTGCTGATGAGCGCTGTCGTCACAACATGCGTCGATGCCGAGGTTCGTCTTGCCGCCCCATACCCCGACGGGTTGATTCGATTGAATGACGCTGCCCGCAAGCGGCGCAGGCTGCGTGAATTGCAGGACTTCTCCGCGATTGAGCATGTACGTCGCCGGAACGCCTTTCGGTGTTCCGGGCACGGATGCGCTGCCAACGATGTCCGAGGAAGGTTTGACCGTGACCGATGTGCCATCTTTTTGCGCCACGATCGACACGAACGGACCTCCAATGAATCCCGGACCAAACGCGTCGACCGCAATGTAATTTGTATCCCAGGCCGATGTGGGCAATAGCAGTGTGGCGCTCGTGAACGCGCTCTGGCCACCTCCGTACGGATAAATATCGTACGCGACGACGGGCGCGGATGTCGCGATGTGAAATGCCGACCCGCGCGTCGTGCCATGCGGAGCCGTGTCTTTCGTCGTAATCGCGGGCGTGATCCCGGCAGGGCAATCGGTGACCAGCCCCAAAGGATTGAGTCCGAAACGATTGAGAAATAGAATCGCAACTTCGCCAGGCGGGATTTCACCATTCGGCAAGGGTTTGTAGGTGATCGATGGCCCACTTCCGCTGGGAATGTACGCGAACTTCGACGCATCGAGCGGCATGCCCTCGTAATCGACGGAGACGCTGACCGGCGTCGTCCACGTATTGACCACGAATGCGGCAAAGCACGCCCCTGCGCCGTCCTGCAAAATATCCGGCCCCACCACATAATAATCACAACCAAACGTGCTCTTGTTGTCGCTGGCGCTCGTGCACGCCGTCACGCACGTCTCTCCCGAACAACCTTGATCGCCAGGGCACGTCATGACCACGTTGCCTTTGCAATCGACGAGCGAATGAAGATCGGCTGAACAGTGAAGCCCCGAGCACAACCCGCCGTCGCCAAAATCGACGCCCCCGCCGTCTCCGCCCTGCCCAGCATCGGGGCCATATTGGGACTTCGAACTGCCCGTGGCCGAACACGCTGCATGAAGCCAAACGCTCGACAGCATGCAAAACGCTAGGGGAATGAACCATCGACGCATGTCGTCCTCCCTTGCCACCCCGTCAAGACCGCTTCTTTTAGAAGACGCCATGTCGGCCGCTTCCGTCAAGTACCAATCGCCAGCGCTTCACGAATTGCGCTATGACCACTATTTCGCGGTGACACTGACGCGCTCTTCCGCATAAGGACAACAATCGGAACAGGTGCCGATAGCGTATTGCGCAGCCGAAATGATGGGATCCTCCAACGGACGGGTCGCAGGAGCCGTGTACCGACCGCATGACGTGACAGTTCCAATCGTCTCGCCGCCGCCTTCGATTCCGTTCACGTACCAATGACCTCCGCAGCTCGCGGGGCTCGAGTAAGTTTCATCACCATAGCGAAACACGAACTGCACCGACTGCCCTGGCGCGACTTTCGTGCTGCCCTCGATCACGAGCAATTCTCCGTCAGGGCATATCGGACAACCAGCGAGTACAACGGCGAGCAAAAGCGACGGGATCACACGCAGCATCGTAACGAAACTCTTAACACATCGGCGCTCTTGCAGATCCCGCCGTGCGCTTCCGGAAACCGTTGACACGACTGTCAACTTCACCATAATATTCGCTTACACATCATGCTTACACATATGCTTACGGGCTACGAGAGCCTGTCTCTTCTGCGCGAGGGCAGCGCGTGCAACACCTATCGCGCCAAGCGCATTCGCGATGGCTTGCCGGTCGTCCTCAAAACACTTCGTGCCGAGCATCCTGCGCCCGAAGACATTGCCGGCTTGCGGCGCGAATACGAGCTTCTCCGTAAATTCGACGTACCGAGCGTCATCAAGGCTCATGCGCTCGAAAACCAGGGTTGGCAGTGGGCACTCGTGCTCGAAGATTTCGGCGGACAATCACTCGACGCTCTGCAAGTCGAAAGGCCGTGGGTGCTCGAAGAACGACTCGAAGTTGCCATCGAAATCGTTCGCGGCCTCGGAGAGCTGCACGCGCGAAACATCATTCACAAAGATTTGAGCCCTGCGAACATCGTGTGGAATCCGGCGACGGGCACGGTCAAACTCATCGATTTGGGCATTGCGACGATGCTCTCGCGCGAACGTCCTCTAGCCAAAAGCCCCGGGCACATCGAAGGCACGCTTCTTTATCTCGCCCCCGAACAAACGGGCCGCGTCAATCAAGCGCTCGACTATCGAGCCGACCTTTATTCGCTTGGTGCAACGCTCTGCGAATTCATTGCGGGCTCGCCGCCCTTTCCGACGACCGACGTGATGGAGCTCGTCCATGCTCACATCGCGCGTGTTCCCGTCGATCTTCATACGCGGCGCACCGATGTTCCCCGCGTCGTTTCCGATATCGTCATGCGTCTGCTCGAGAAAAACCCCGATGCACGATATCAAAGTACATTCGGGCTTCAAGCGGACCTCGAAGATTGCTTGTCCACGCTTCGGCGTCTGGGGACGATCGAACCATTCGAGATCGGAAAACACGATATCACCGAACGGTTTCGAGTTCCCGAGCAGATGTTTGGTCGCGAGCGCGAGCTTGCCAAGTTGCTCGGCGCATTCGACAGCGTCAGCGCTCCTGCGTCCGATGCAAAATCATCAGCGACGATTTGCCTGGTCACCGGATATTCCGGCATTGGAAAAACCACGCTCGTGAATGAGCTTCACAAGCCGATTCTCGAGCGTCGAGGTTACTTTCTTTCAGGTAAATTCGATCAGTTTCAACGACAAACCCCATACTCCGCATTCGCTGCGGCGCTGGGATCACTCGTTCAACAAATCTTGGGCGAACGTGCCGATGCCGTGGACGCGTGGCGCCGCAACATCCTCGCAGCTCTCGGCGCAAACGCACGCCTCCTCGTCGATATCATCCCCGATCTCGAGCTGGTCATCGGTGAGCAGCCCCCGGTCGCCGAGCTCGAGCCCGAGCAGGCACGCAATCGATTTCATCACGCATTCGCGAGCCTCATTCGAGTTTTTGCGACACCCGAACACCCGCTCACGATTTTGCTCGACGACATGCAATGGGCCGACGAAGCAAGCTTGGGCTTGCTCGAACGACTCTTCGTGAATGACCAATCACTTTGCCTTTTCGTCATTGCTGCATATCGCGATGGCGAAGTGGACGCTTTGCACCCGCTCGCGATTACGATTTCCGCACTCGACGCGGCCCAAGTCCCCATCGAACGTATTCCCTTGCTGCCGCTCGAGCTTCCCGATGTCGCGCAAATCGTCGCGCATGCGGTCGGAAGGCCCATCTCCGAAGTGCAAGATTTGGCTCGAATCGTGCGGCAAAAAACCGAAGGGAATCCTCTCTTCATCGGCGAATTGCTTCGATCTCTCTACGAAGAAGGGCTTTTGTATTTCGATCGCGCGAAAGGTCGTTGGGCGTTTAGCGTCGAGCAAATCGCGGCTCGTGGCATTGCGGACAACGTCGTCGATCTCGTGGTGAAAAAACTCCGCCGAATGCCGGAAGAAACCCAGCGAGCGATCGAATTTTCGGCATGCATCGGCAATCAATTCGACCTCGAGACGTTGCGCATCGTGCTCGGCGTTTCCCCGGCAGAAGCTTTTCAGAGAATCTTGCCTGCGGTGCAAGAGGGGTTCGTCGCGGCAACCTCGGGACTCGTCCTCGCAGGCACGAGCGACGATCCAGCGCTCGTCGTACGCGAATTTCGCTTCGTGCACGATCGCGTTCAGCAGGCGAGTTACAACCTCGTCGATGAAACCGAGCGCGCGAAGTTGCACCTGCGCATTGGAGAATTGCTTCTCGCCGATGAATCGGTCAATCGGAGCGACAGCCTGTTCAGGATCGTGGATCATTTGAACCAAGGTCTCGCACGCATCGAAGACCAAGACAAACGCCTCGAATTGGCTCGACTGAACATCGAAGCAGCTCGCCGCGCACGGTCGTCACTCGCAATTTCCGCCGCGCGAGGGTATCTTGAAGCCGGCATGACATGCGTCGGGGAATCGGCGTGGAATGACCATTACGAGTTGGCATTCGAGCTGCACCGGAACCTCGTCGAAGCGCTGTACTTGAATGGCGACTACGAAGCGTGCGAAGCGCACGGAAACGATACGCTGAAACGAGCGCAATCGAGCTTCGACAAGGCCGAGGTATACCTCACGCTCGTCGCCGAGCGCACGATTCGTGCGCGTTACGCCGATGCTTTGCCCGCCGCCAAGGAAGCTCTTTCGCTTTTCGGCGTCGATGTTCCGCTCGGTTTGTCCGATTCGGAGCTGCAAGCGACGATGATGACCGAGCTGCAAAAGGCGGAGGCCGCTTTGGGTGGCAGAACCATCGGCTCGCTCGCGGATGCTCCGGAAATGGCCGATCCGGTGGCGCGGATGAGCACCTCATTGCTACTCAAAATGTTGCCAGCGGCGTTCTTCACGAATCCGCTGCTCTACATCGTCGTCGTGTTCAAGGCGATTGGAATGAGCCTGCAATATGGCCCGTCGCCCGTTTCGGCCGACCTCTTTTCCAACTATGGCCACTTGCTCAGCGGCATGTTCGGCCGTCATGTCGACGGGTATCAGCTCGGAGAGCTCGCGATCAAGCTCACGCAGCGGTTTGGCCGGCCGGATGGTACGTGTCGAAGTGCGTTTCACTTGGCAAACTTCATTTCGCCATGGACGAGACCACTGTACGAAAGCGGGCCGCTCAATGAAATGGCCTATCGCGCAGGTCTCGAAGGTGGGGATCTCATTTATTCGGGATACTCGCTGATCTACCAGCCGATCAACAAGTTTTACGAGGGACGACCATTGTCCGAGGTCATGACGTCGCTCGAGGGCGCACTACAATTTGCTCGAAAAACCCGCAATCAAATTGCCATCGACATTCTGGTCGGCACGCAGATTGTCATGGAAAACCTTCGCGCGCGGACGGATGCGACCGGGCATTTTTCTGCGGGCACCATCGACGAAGCGGCATTTCTGCAGGAAGTCGAAGCGAACAAGAGCACCATGGCGCTTTGCTTTTACCTGATCCTCAAGGCCGAAGCGCTCTTCTTGCACGACGATCCTGAAGGCGCGCTCGATACGTGCGACAAGGTCGAACCACTGCTCATCGTCGTCATGGGAAACGTCGCGACCGCGCATCATGCCTTGTACCAAGCGCTCGCATTGGCAGCTCGATACGATGGCGCCGACGCTCTTGCGAAAGTGCAGATCCGCGACAAACTCGGATCGCTGCTGGAGCGTTGGGAATCGTGGGCGAGAGCGAGCCCCGATAACTTTGCCCACCTGGCGGCGCTCGTGAAAGGCGAGGTTGCGCGCATTGACGGAAAGCATTTGGAGGCAGCGGAGCATTACGAAGAAGCGATGGCGGGAGCGCGCCGCGGCGGGTTTGTCCAGCATGTGGCGCTGGCGGCCGAGCTTGCAGGCAAATTGTGGCTCGCGCGAGGTCGCGTTTACGTAGCGGCCGCGTATTTACGCGAGGCGCGGCATGCGCATCGCATTCGCGGGACCGTTCAAAAAGCGCGGCTCATCGACCGAAATCACGAAAGCTTGATTCAAGAAACCGACCCACTCGAAGCGAGCGGCAAAGCAATCACCACGCATACGTCGATCACCACGACCGAACGTGGTGCGCGCGGACAATTGCTCGATCTTGCCAGCGTCTTGAAGGCTTCTCAAGCCATTGGCGGCGAGCTTCTTCTCGATCGATTGCTCACCAAGTTGATGCAAATCCTGCTTCAAAATGCCGGAGCCCAAAAAGGCGCGGTCATCTTCGACAAGGCCGGTGAGCTCGAAGTCGCCGTCGACGCGAGCCTCGATGAAGCACGCATCGATGGAACCTTCATTGCCACGGTGCGATCGATCGCGCTTTCCGCGTACCAAGATGCTTCGGAAGAAATCATTCGATACGTGGCGCGTACCCGCGAAACCATCATCTTGTCCAATGCCGCTCGCGAGAGCGTTTTTGCGGCGAGCCCCTACGTCGTGCGTACGAAGGCGAAATCGATCTTGTGCGCGCCGATATCGAGCCAGGGACGGCTCTTGGGTATCATTTACTTGGAAAACGATCTGACGGCGGGCGCGTTCACGCGCGAACGGCTGGAACTGCTCCAGCTTCTTTCTTCGCAAATCGCCGTTTCGATTGAAAATGCGCTCCTTTATCGAGAGATCGAGCAGCGCGTATCGGAGCGCACGGCCGAGCTGCGTGAGCGCAATGCGGAGTTGCAAGCGGCGCTCGAAGAAATACGCCGGACGCAGGCGCAGCTCGTGCAAAGTGAAAAAATGGCGTCGCTCGGGCGGCTCACGATGGGCGTCGCCCACGAGATCAAAAATCCGCTCAACTTCGTCAATAATTTCGCGAAGATCGATATCGATCTCGCCAACGAAATCATCCAGGTCGCCGACGAAAACCCCAGCACCCCCATCGAGGAAGTGCGTGACATTCTGGGTGACCTGAAGGTGTCCGCGGAAAAGGTCGTGCAATATTCGAAGCGAGCCGACGAAATCGTACAAACGATGATGCGTCATGCGGGCGGGGCCGCCGGTCAGCGTTCGCTCGTCGACATCAATTCGCTCGTGGACGACGTCGTGAAACTTGCAATGCACGGCGCGCGAGGAAGCCGGGCGCGCGTCGATGTTCGCGTCAGTGGTACGTACGACGAAAGCATTGAGCAAATCATGGTCGTCGTTCCGGAAATTCGACGTGTCGTCGTGAACCTGATCGACAATGCAATCGATGCCGTCGTGACCCGGCAAAAGGAAGAGAAAGAAAAAGCGACCGACTACGTGCCCACCGTGCGTGTCGCGACGCGCCTTGTCGACACGGGCGTGCAGATCGTCGTAGAAGATAACGGAACGGGCATTCCCGAGTCCATCGTGCACAAGCTTTTCGAACCGTTTTTTACGACGAAGCCGACGGGGCAGGGGACCGGTCTCGGTTTGTCCCTCAGTTACGACATCGTCGTGCAGGGCCACAAGGGCAAACTCGATTGCCGTTCGAAACCGGGTGAAGGCACCGCGTTCATCGTTACGTTGCCCGTGAACTTACCCGCCGCGTAAAACAACCAATCCGTCACGCGATTCGCCAGTCCACTTCGGGCTCGCCGATCTTCTGCAGCGCCGCATTGACCGAGGAAAACGGCTTGCACCCAAAAAATCCTTGATTTGCCGAAAGCGGCGAAGGATGCACCGCCTTGATGATCGGATGCTTGCGCGTGTCGATGAGCACTTCCTTTTTTTGCGCGATGAGCCCGAGCAGCACGAACACCATCGGTTTGTCTCGGCCCGATAGCGTCGAGATCACCGCATCCGTGAACGTCTCCCAACCTTTGCCGCGATGCGAGCCTGCTTCACCTTCACGCACCGTCAGGATCGTATTGAGCAACAACACGCCTTGTTTTGCCCAGCATTCCAGACATCCATGGGGCGGCCGAGAAAAACCCGGCACGTCCGTCGCGGCTTCCTTGAACATGTTGACCAGCGATGCCGGCGTCTTTTGCCCGTGCTTCACGGAAAAACTCAGCCCGTGCGCTTGACCCGCCGTCGGATACGGATCTTGCCCGAGCCACACCACACGAACAGCGTCGAACGGCGTGAGCGCGAATGCCGTCCACATCTCCGCTTCGGGTGGAAACACCGCATGCTTGCGCCGCTCTTCGTCGACGAACGCTTCGAGCTTCCGAAAGTACGGCTTCTTGATCTCGTCTGCGACGCGTGGGTGCCAGGCTCGAGGAATGTCGACGTTCATGATGTGCTCCGCGCACGATGCGTTACGACCCGGCATCTTGCACGAAACCGTTTGGAAAGACCACCTCGACGTTTGTCCGCGCCCTTGAAACGCGGGAGCTTGCGTCGTCGCGCCGGTATCCGCTACGATGACGCTTGGCTCTCTATCATCGGCGTCTTTTCGACGAAACCTCGATGGCATACATCAAAGAACTGCTCGACCATCTGATCCGTTCCGAGGTCACCGAGCTTGCGCTCGCAACCGCGCGAAATCCTTGTGTAAAAGTGAACGGCGTGTACGAGATCGTCGATCGCACGATCCTGTCGACCGACGAAATCCTGATGATGCTCATGGTCGCCGGCGGTGCGCGACACGTCGACAACCTTGGAAACAAGCCGCTCACGTGGGCGTGCAAAGTCGAAGGCGTTGGTGCCGTCGCCGTGGCTGCCGTGCTCGTCAAGGGCGCCGTGCAAGCTCGGTTCACCCGGATGAACCCCGAAGCGGAGCGGAAATCCGGGCTCGCGGATGCATCGCTTGCGCCTGCTGGAAGCCTGCCGCTCACATCGCCTGCGCAAAACGTTGCCGTGGCGCATGTGGGCGTCGCGTCGCCCCTCAAGGACGTTCCCCTTGCGATGAATCCATCGGGATCGTTCGAGATCGATTTGTCTGCGGATGACATGCTTGGACCATCGAGCGCTCAGCCTGTTTCATCGGGGCCCGCGCTCTTTGGACCAGCGTCGTCTCCCGTTCCTTCCGCGCCGGGCTCTGCGCCGTCCACGCGATCGGCTGCACCGTCTGCCGTGGACCTTGGTGCTCCAACGTTCGAGCTCGACTTCGAAGCGCGAATGGCACCGCCGACGACGCAGGCTCCGCCGGCTGGTGCTCCGCTGCCAAGCGCGCCCGCCGACCCGTTCATCGTGGATCTTGCGACGGACCATCGGCCCGCGGCGGCAGCGGCTTCAGCTCCGCCGCCACGTCGAGCCCCGGTACGCATCGAATTTCGCATCGACGATTCGATTGACGACGTGCTCCTTGCGGCGCGCGGCGAAGGGGCGAGCGATTTGCATCTCGTTGCAGGGCGTCCGGCGCTATTTCGTCTCGCGGGTCGTTTGGTGCCTCGAGGTGAACCCATTGCGCCGGAGCTGCTCGAACGTATTCTCATGCCGCGCATTCCGCCGCGCCTGCTTCCGCATTTCGAGCGGGATGGGTCGTGCGACTTTGCGCTTCAGGCGCCGAACATTGGTCGAGCGCGTGTGAACGTGACGCGCCAGCGCACGGGCCTCAAGGGTTCATTTCGCATCATACCGAACGACATTCCGACGCTAGCAGGGCTCGGTTTGCCCGAGGCGATTGGCAATGCCACCCATCATCACCAGGGGCTCATCGTCATCACGGGACCCACGGGGCATGGGAAAACGACCACCATGGCCGCGATCGTCGATATCATCAATTCCAATACGACACACCACGTCATTACGGTCGAAGATCCCATCGAGTTCATTCACCCTCGCAAAAAAGCGATGATGAGTCAACGCGAAGTGGGAACCAATACAAAATCATTCGCGGCGGCATTGAAGGGTTCGCTTCGTGAGGATCCTGATGTCATCGTCGTAGGCGAATTGCGCGACACGGAGACGGTGAGAATGGCGCTTTCGGCCAGTGAAACGGGGCATCTCGTGCTGGGCACGATGAATACGCCGAGCGCTGCGAAGACGATCGATCGATTGATTGATTTGTTTCCGCCGGGGGATCAGGCGCAAGTTCGCGTGACGCTTGCGGGTGGATTGCGGCTCATCGTGTCGCAGCGTTTATTGCCGCGCAAGGATGGTCCGGGCATGGTGGCGGCGGCTGAAATTTTACCGGGATCGGTGCCGCTTTGGAATTTGATTCGAGACAACAAGACGTATCAAATTCCCAGCTTGCAGCAGCGCGGCAAAGGGTTTGGCATCATCCGATTGGATGATTCACTCGCGGAATTGGTCAATACGTTCAAAGTATCGGCTGAAGATGCGATTCTCGTGGCCGACAACGCGGAGGAGCTCGAAGCGACGCTTTCTGGAAAGCGCGTGGCGGCGACGCCGCCCATCGTCGCGGACGCGGTAAAACCCCCGCAGTTGGCAGCTTCCGCGCCCGATCCTGCAGCGAGCGCCGCGGCGGCTGCGAAGGGGCTTCTTGGTCGAGCGGGGGCACTTTTTGGTAAGAAAGGCGGCTCGTGATGGCACGCATCGACCGTTTTTTCGACGAGCTTTTGGAACGCAAAGCCAGCGATTTGCACCTCGGCATTGGTTATCCTCCGCTCTTGCGCATTCGTGGCGAGCTCGTGCCGTTGCGCGACACGCCCATGGATGCCGAGGAAATGGAGAACCTTCTTTTCGAGATCACGACGCCCGAAGAGCACGGCAAGATCACGAGCGAGCTCGACCTCGATTTCGCGTATCAATATGGGGACAAGGCGCGTTTTCGTGCGAATTACTTGTACAAGCACGCGGGTCTTGGAGCCGTATTCCGCATCATCCCCACGAAAATACTCACGCTCGACGATCTTGGCTGTCCGCCTGTCATTCGCAAGCTCTCCGACAAGCGCAATGGTTTGATCCTCGTCACCGGACCCACGGGCAGCGGTAAATCGACGACGCTCGCCGCGATGATTGATCACATCAATTCGACGCGCGAGGCACACGTTCTCACCATCGAAGACCCCGTCGAATTCGTCCATCCGTCGAAAAAGTCGCAAGTCACGCATCGCGAGGTTGGGCAACATGCGCCTTCGTTTGCCGCGGCCATTCGTAATGCAGGACGTGAAAATGCCGACGTCATTCTCATCGGCGAGCTTCGGACCAACGAAACCATGAAGCTTGCATTGCAGCTCGCGAGCTTCGGTATTTTGGTTTTCGGCACCGTCCACACGAACAGCGCGGCGGCGACGATCGATCGCATCATCAATGCGTTTCCCGCGGACGAACAGCCGCAGGTGCGAGGCATGCTCGCCGAAAGTCTCGTGGCCATCGTGGCGCAGCAATTGCTGAAGACGGCGGATGGCAAGGGACGCGTCGCGGCCCACGAAATCCTCATCGGCAACAGCGCCCTCGCGTCGATGATTCGCGAAGGTAAAACCTATCAAATTCCGAACATCATGCAGGTCGGCCAATCGCAAGGCATGCAGACGATGGACATGTCGCTCGAGCGGCTCGTGGACAAGGGCACCATCACGCCCGACGTGGCCATCGAAAAGGCCATCGACAAGGAAACGTTTCAGAAGGTCATGGCTGGCAAAAAAGGTGGAAAACCGCCGGAACAGCACTAAGCTGCTGGCTGTCGAGACCAACACCTTTCATCATGGCAAACCCCAACTACATCACCCCTGATGGCGCAAAACGTCTCTCCGAAGAGCTCGGGCGGCTCAGGTCCGTCGAGCGTCCGCGCGTCGTACAGGAAGTGGCCGATGCCGCCGCCCAGGGCGACCGCAGTGAAAATGCGGAATACATTTACGGCAAGAAAAAGCTGCGGGAAATCGATCGGCGCATGCGCTACCTGACCAAACGGCTCGAAAGCGCCGTCGTGGTCGATCCGAAAGCGCAAAAAAGCGATAAGGTGTATTTCGGCGCCACGGTCGAGGTGCTCGACGAAGAAGAACGCCGGGCGGTGTATCGCATCGTTGGCGAGGACGAAACGGATAGCAAATCCGGTGCAATCAGTTGGCGCTCGCCCGTCGGACATGGTTTGCTTGGGAAACGCGTGGGCGACGTCGTCGTCGTGCAAAGGCCGGCGGGTGCACTGGAACTGGAAATCGTAAAAATATCCTATATTTAGCATGCGCGACACCCTTGCCTCCATTCCCGATTCCGTTCTCGCCCACTATCGCGATCTCGCGGGCCAGCCCGTGACGGTTCAAAGCGGAGGCCTCATCAATCGCACGTACCGAGTCGATGGGCGAAAAGGTCCTGTCATCGTGCAGCGATTGCATCCGGTGTTTGGCGGATCGGTCAACGAAGACATCGATGCCGTTACCGCGCACATTGAATCCAAGGGTTTGACCACGCCTCGGCCGGTGCGAACGGACGCGGGACGGTTATGGGTCGACGATGGGGTCGGCATTTGGCGCGCACTTACATTTGTCGAGGGACAGGCGTTCGATCGCATTGCATCGCCCGAGATGGCGCGCGAAGCTGGCAAGCTCGTGGCCACATTTCACTTGGCCGTCGCGGACCTCGATTACGAATATCGGCACGTGCGCACGGGCGTCCATGATGCTCGGCGCCATTTTGATGTTTTGCGCGGTGCATTGGTCGAGCACCCTGGACATCGATTGTTCGACGACGTATCGAGGCTCTCCGATCGAATATGGCAAATTGCTGAAGGATTACCGGATTTGTCGAGTTTGCCCAAGCGTCATGCGCATGGTGATCTGAAAATATCGAATTTGTTATTTCGCGACGGAATTGGCCATTGTTTGGTCGATCTCGATACCCTGGGCCGTATAATTTGGCCATTCGAAATGGGCGACGCGCTTCGGTCGTGGACGAACCCGGCTGGCGAGGATCAGGCACTGTCTGCGGTCAATGTCGATACGTTCGTCGCGGCATTGTCTGGATATGGTGACATCGCGGCGGGTGGCGAGCTTGTTTCGGTGGAGGAAATGGAAGCGCTCGTCTCGGGCCTCGCGACGATTTGTGTGATTCTTTCGGCGCGATTTTTGGCCGACGCGCTTCACGAGCGGTACTTTGGCTTCGACGCGCAGCGTTTTCCCGCCCGTGGCGAACACAACCTTCTTCGAGGTCAGGGGCAGTTGTCGTTGTTCGAGAGCGTCGAGCGGCATCGCGCCGAGCTCGAGCTGGCCGTGCGGCGCGCGTTTCGACGGGCGTAACGAATCTCGGCAGCGGCGCGCAATCTGGAGTGGACAAGCACGGAGATTCCAGGCTAGCCTGACTGCCGCGTGTTGGAGCGGTTCCTTGTCGGCAACGGGAGTGGCTATTATGCGAATTTCAGCCGGATTTTGCTGCGTTTTGGCCCTTGGGTGCGGTTCGTCCGTCGATGATGCGGCAAACAAGCCCATCGAAGGCGAGCTCACGTCGTCGACGTACATCGTGGACTTCCCTGCACTCACGATTGCGCCTGGAACCGAGCGAACGCAATGCATTGTAAAACGCCTTGGCAATGACGAGCTCATTCGTGTGCATCAGATTCACAATTCGCTGCCGGCGGGCTCGCATCACCTCATCATTTATCGCACGGCTGATACCGAGGAGAAGCTCGATCCGTACGATTGCACGCCGTTTCTCGATTCGCTCGACCCGTCGAAGGGTTCGACGATCATGGTCACGCAAAAGCATGAAGAGACGTTGACGCTTCCAAAGGGTGTGGCATTTTCCATGCCTGCGGGACAAATGGTGCGTCTCGAAATGCATTACATCAATACCACGTCCGCGCCGCTCGAAGTGTCGGCGAAGTCCACGTTCGTGACGATTCCTGCGAAAGACTACGAGCACGAGGCGGATTTCTTGTTCATCGGCAACCCCGACATCAACATCGCCCCGCATTCGAAAAATACGCTCGGTCCCACATTCTTCAATATACCGGATGATCTCCTCGGCGTGAACTTTTTCGGAATCACGGGTCATACGCATCAATATGGCACCAACGTCACCGTCGCCGCGGCGGAAACCAAAGATGGCCCGGACAAATCGGTGTACGATGTGCCGGGATGGCTTTGGAGCGAACCGGAGACAGTGATGCACGATCCGCCCTTTGCCATTCCGCAGGGCGGCGGGTTTCGCTTCACGTGCGAATACAACAACACGAGCGATCAGCAGGTGGGTTTTGGCGAATCCGCAAACGACGAAATGTGCTTTTTCTGGGCATATTATTATCCCAGTCAAGGATCGTATGTTTGTGTACACACAAAGCAGATTGCCGGCGGTTATGATTTGTGCTGCCCGGGCAATTCGCTTTGCGGGTTCTTGAACAACTGACGTTGCTTCGAATGGAAAGGCAGAGGACGGTGGAGCAGAAAGACATCGTTTTGGATGTAAACGGAGAAAAGCGCACCTATCGCGACGATCCCGACATGCCGTTGTTATGGGTTTTGCGCGATGTCCTGGACCTTCCGGGGACCAAATACGGCTGTGGGATTGGTTCGTGTGGCGCATGCACGGTGCACATCGACGGCGCAGCAGCGCGTAGTTGTCAAGTTTCGGCGGCCGAAGCAGCGGGCAAGAAAATCACGACGATTGAAGGGCTGTCGAAGGACGGCGATCATCCCGTGCAGCAGGCGTGGATGGAGGAAGGCGTGTCGCAATGCGGATATTGCCAACCTGGGCAAATCATGGCTGCGGCGGCACTTCTAACGCAAATCAAGAAACCGACCGATGCCGATATCGACAAGGCCATGAGTGGTAATCTATGTCGTTGTGGCACGTACCCTCGCATTCGTCGGGCCATTCACGCGGCCGCGCAGAAAGGTGGATGAGCCATGGCCTCCGAGCATCGAAACACGATGGAACAAGGTGTCAGCCGGCGTTTCTTCTTGGGGCTCGTCATGAGTGCGGGCGCGGGATTTGCCATTGGTTGCGAATCTACGGCGCCCACGCTCCCGCCCAAGGTCGCGACGAATGAAAAGCCGCAGGAGGCGAAGGTCGAGGCGCCCAAGGCTCCGTTTGTCCCGGATGCATGGATTCGCGTCGCGCCCGATAGCACCGTCACGGTCGTCATTGACAAGGCCGAAATGGGGCAGGGCGTGGAAACGGCCCTCGCGATGCTTGCCGCGGAAGAATTGCACGTCGCGCTCTCCAGCGTGAAGACGGAATGGGCACCGGCCGATCCTGCGTACAAAAACAAGCTTTTCGGGATGCAGGCGACGGGCGGCAGCACCACCATTCGTGGCGATATGGTGCCCATGCGCAAAGCGGGCGCTGCCGCACGCATGATGCTCGTCGCCGCGGCCGCGGAAAAACTCGGGGTTTCGGCGGACGAACTATCGACCGAAACCGGGCATGTGCTCCATGCGAAGACGAACCAGCGAATTCCTTATGGAGATCTCGTCGAGCTTGCGGCAAAACAAAAGGTTCCGCAAGATCCGCCGCTTGCAGCGCGTAATCAGCACGAATTGATCGGCACGCGCCCTCAGCGCATCGATGCGCGCGCCAAAGGTGCCGGGAAAGCTCAATTCGGGATCGACGTGAAGGTGCCGGACATGAAAACGGCCGTCGTCGTGCGGTCGCCGGTGCCTGGGGGCAAAGTAGCGAAATTCGACGCTGAAAAGGCGCTTGCCGTACGCAACGTGCGCAAGGTTTTTCAGATTTCGTCGGGCATTGCCGTCGTCGCCGATAACTTCTGGGCTGCGAAAAAAGGCGCCGAAGCGCTCACCGTGACGTGGGATCCGGGAGCTGGAGCGGCGGTTTCGACGGACAAACTGCTCGAAGACGCCAAGAACCTCGTGAAGAAACCGGGCCTCGTCGCTCAGCAAAAGGGCGATTTCGATGCTGCGTGGAAAAAGGCCAAAAAGAAGCTCGAAGTCACGTACGAACAGCCGTTTCAAGCGCACGCGCCGATGGAGCCTCTCAATGCAGCCGCGCACGTACGTGCCGATGGATGCGACATTTGGGCGGGGCATCAGGCTGCGGGAATCGTGCAAATGGTGGCTGCCAAGGTCACGGGCCTCGAACCGAAGGCCATCAAGGTGCACACGACGTATTTGGGTGGTGGTTTTGGCCGGCGTTTCGAGATGGACTTCGTCCTGGAGGCGATCGAGGCATCCAAACAGTTTGGTGGACCCGTCAAAGTCGTCTGGACGCGCGAGGACGACATTCGGCACGATTATTATCGGCCCGCGACGTACAGCGCGGTGAAAGCTGCTCTGGGCGCCGATGGAATGCCGCTCGCCGTTCGATACCAGGTCGTCGGGGCTTCCGTCATGGCTCGGGTTTTCCCGCAAAACTTCAAGGATGGCATTGACAAATCATCGGTCGAGGGACTTGGTGAAGAGTATGCACTGCCCAACTTGAAAATCGAATACCATCGACAGGAAGGAGTTCCCGTTGGTTTCTGGCGCTCCGTGGGGCATTCGACGAATGCGTTTGTCCAGGAAAGCCTGCTCGACGAATTGGCAACGATGGCCAAGATGGACCCGGTCGAGTATCGCCGAAAGTTATTGGCGGATTCTCCGCGAATGAAGCGCGTGCTCGAAGTCGTCGCGAACAAATCTGGTTGGGGCACGGCGCTCGAAAAGGGTCGTGGTCGTGGCGTTGCCGTGCATCACAGTTTTGGTAGCTACATCGCGCAAGTTGCCGAGGTCACCGTCGCTGGTGGCAAGGTCAAGGTCGACCGAGTCATTTGCGCGGTCGATTGCGGTGAATTCGTGCATCCCGGCATTGTGGAAGCGCAGATGGAGAGCGGGATCATTTTTGGTCTGACCGCGGTGCTCAAGTCCTCCATTCGCATTGAAGAGGGCAAGGTCAAGCAGGCGAATTTCCACAACTTCAAGCTGATTGGAATGGACGAGGCACCAGCGATCGAGGTGTACGTCGTTCCGAGCGGCGAAGCGCCGGGAGGAACGGGCGAGCCTGGGACGCCGCCGATTGCGCCGGCGGTCGCGAATGCCGTCTTTGCCGCGACGGGCAAACGTATTCGGCGCCTGCCGATCACGGCGGATGATTTGAAGTAGTCTCCGCCTTGGAGCGTGTTGAACAGATACCTGTGGGCGATTTCCTGTTCAACACGCTCTAGGCCTTCACCAACCGCACGTTTCCCCTTTGTTCTGTTCCTGGACGAACTTCCGCAGAGGCGCGAAGTAATCCAATATCGCCGTCGCGTCCGCCTTCGATTCGCCCGATACCGCTTCCAGCGCCTTCGGCCACGGCACGCTCGCGCCGAGCGCCAGCATCGCCTTCAGCTTGTCCCCGGCCGCTTTGCTGCCGTAAATCGAACACGAATGCAGGGGCCCCGTGTGACCCGCCGCCTTGCAGAGCGCTCGGTGGAACTGGAATTGATAGATGTGCGCAAGGAAGTATCGCATGTAAGGCGTATTCGCGGGCACGTGGTACTTCGCCCCCGGATCGAAGTCTTTCTCCGTTCGTTCCACGGGAGGCGCAATGCCCTGATAATTCTTGCGCAGCGTCCACCACGCCTCGTTGTACTTGGCCGGCGCGGTTTTTCCTGAAAATACGTCCCACCGCCATTGATCGATGAGCTTGCCGAACGGCAAAAACGCTACCTTCGCCAATGCCTGCTTCATCAGGAAATTGACGTCCGCCTTTTCATTTTGCGGCGCTTCGTCCAGCAGCCCCACGGTCTTGAGGTACCCCGGCGTCACGCTGAGCGCAATCGTGTCGCCGATTCCCTCGTGAAACCCGTCGTTGGCACCCGCTTGGAAAAGCACGGGCATCTTGTAGTAGTACACGTAGTAGTAGTTGTGCCCGAGCTCGTGGTGAATCGTGATGAAATCGTCCTCCTTGGGCTCGATGCACATTTTGATGCGGATGTCACCGCCGTACGTCAAATCCCACGCACTGGCGTGACAAACCACATCACGATCGCGCGGACGCGTGAAGAGCGATCGCTCCCAAAATGTCTTGGGCAATTCGTCGAGGCCGAGCGACGTGAAGAACTTTTCGGCCATCTTGACCATTTCTTTGGGCTCGATTTTCTTGTCGACGAGCGCCTTCGTCACGTCCAATTTGCTCTCTTTGGGGTATGGAGCCGCGAGGTCGTACAGGTTCGACCAATCCTGCGCCCACATGTTGCCCAGCAAATGCGCGGGAATCGGCGCTTTGTCGCCGATTTTGTCATTGCCGTATTCTTTGCGCAGCCGCGCCCGCATGTAGCAATGCAATTCGTCGTAAAGCGGTTTGACCTGCGTCCACAGCCGCTCCACCTCGGCCTCGAATTCTTCCGGCGTCATGTCGTAACCGGCACGCCAGAGAGCCCCCATATCGGGAAAACCCATCTCCTTGGCGCCTTCGTTGCCAAGCTCCACATAACGCTGATATCGCTCGCGCATGGGCGGCGAAATGCTGTGCCAGCCCGTCCACGCATCCAAAAGCTCGTCGTATTTACGGCTCGTTCCAATGATGTTCGATAATTCGTCCAAGTTCAGGCATTTGCCTTCGAGACGAGCCGGACAATATTTGCCCTTGCCGTAATCGGCTTGCATCGATGCCGCAATTCCAGCCAATTCCGAACGCTTCTTTTCGTCACGTGGCGCCGGCAGCGTTTGCGACAACTTGATCAGCTTGATCTGCCGCGCAACGTCGTCGGGGAGCTTCATCCCGTCGAAACGATTCGCTTCTCCAACCGCGCGACCCAAAAACTCCATCGTCGCTTCGTCCGCTGCGGCCGCGAGCGCAACCGTGTCGTCCGTGATGTACGTCTGGTTCACCCACGAAGCGCGCGCCGCAGCGGTCCACAGCTTCTTCAAGTCCGTGTCGACGCGAGCGACGAACGCTTTTGCTTCGTCGACCGTCGGCGCAGCCGGCTTGGCGCTCACGCTGGCCGCGGGAGCGGTCGTCGGAGCTGGCGCAGGCGGCTGCTCGCACGCGGCGCCCAAGAGCGCTGCGAGGGCGAGCGGAGCGAGACGTAGGCGTGAGGCGAATGTGCGGAGTTTGGAGGGACGAAGGGGCATGACGAGCGCCGTATAACATGGTTTGCCCGGCGCTCGTAAAGTTTTTCAGGGCGGAATTACTTCGGGACGGGCAGCGAGCAGAAGCCGTCAATGCAGAGCGCATCTGGGGCGCAGCAATCGGCCGCCGTCGTGCATGCGTTGCCAATCTCGGAACACGTGCCTGGAGGCGGAGGCTCGCCACAAATGTACATGCCGCTGCCGCCGGGATCCTTGACGCATTGCCCTTCGCAACAATCGGCACCCGTCACGCAGCTTTCGCCCTGCACTTTGCAAGGCTCCTTGGCCATGTAGGCGTTTTCGCTGAGACCACAACCTTCCTGACCGCGAATGTAGAAAGGCGGATGCGACGGATCCGCCGCCGTCGGCGGATCGTCGATGGCCGTCATCCACAATTGTTGGCGATTCGCGCCCACGAGCGTATTGCCGTAGTCGCGGCGAGAAATGAACACGAGCCAATAATAGCCGCCTGCGCGCTGAGGCGCGAAAACGGGATTGAAGCTCTTGTTGTCGCTCGCTGCGATTCCGAGTTTCTTGAGGTCGCTGCCGTCGGGTTTGACGAGCCAAAGGTCGCCATTGCCCGTGGAGCGCGAGCCGCTCGTCGGCCGACCAAATGCGATGTACGCGCTGTCCGACGTGAAGCTCGGATACGCCGGGCGGCCTTGTGCACCTGCTTGCGGCACGATCTGCGTCACCCCGCCGACCGTGAAACCATCCGCAGCCACGTCGGCGACGGCGAGGTGTCCGGTGTTTGCATCGAAGCCCCAACCAAAGCCCGATGCGCCGCAAATGGCGGCGAGCTTCATACCATCGGGAGACCACGCCGGTTCGATACAACCGTTGCCCATTGCATTGCCGTTGAGCACGGCGCCATTCGCCGCGTCCACGATGCGCAAGATCTTGTTCTGGTTGTTCTGCCCCGAATCGTCATTGCTGACGATGAGCTTGTCGCCCGTGTTGTTGTAGGCACCGAACGTGCCACGCAAGCCGGTGTTGACGGTGATCGAGCTATATTGCGCCGGGGTTTGCGTGAGGTCGATCGTCACTTGCGGGAAGGGGAATGGCGTATCGAGCGTCGCCATCATCCTCGTGCCATCGCGACTGACCGTGTGACAGCCCCAGCATTCACCCGGGAAGAAAAATTCCTCGGGCGTCGCGGAATCCGGCTTGATCTTGAGAATCTTGCCGTCATTCGATCCATTCGGACAGACGCCCGGCAATTCCCAATAATAGATCGCGCCCCGAACCTTGCCCTGGGCGATGTGCCACGTGTGCGTCATCGGGGAATACGCCTGCCCACCTTGCAATCGCGAAATCTGCACCGTGACCGGATCGCTGATGGAACCCGTTCCGGATGCGCCGATGTTTTCCCACGCTTTCTGGTCAATCAAATGCCTGACTGGCGTATTCGCATTGAAATACGAGACGTATTCCAAGTATTTTTCGGTGACCTTCAGCCGGTAGACGCCGCCCTGAACGTTGTTGATTTGCACCTCGGGCGCGAGCACGCCGAGCGGGAAAACCGTTTCGTTGTACGGATAAACGATCGTTCCCGGATCTGCTCCGAGCGTGGGATTGTCGAATGCCGCCATTTCGGCCGGCCCGATACCCGCTGAATTGTTCGTCGTTTTCACCGACACCGTCACGTTCGTCGACGCTTCGGCCATCTGATACTTCGCCGTCAGCACGCCGACGCCACCAACTTGGCCCGTTGGCGTAAACGTCCCGCCCGTCATGTCCCCAATGTCCGGGCGTTCGTACACCCATTGCACGCTCGCCGTTACGTCGACGCCGGCCTGCGTCGTGACCGTAAAGCCTTGCGTTGGAATGTTGGCATCGACGACGTTGAGGGTCGGATTCGTCGGCGAAATGATGAGCTGCTGAACGTTGCCGTTGCCGCCCTGTCCAGAACCGCCTCCCGTGCAGTTCAAGAAGCAACCGCCGTCCCCGCCTGCACCGGCGTTGCCCGACGACGTCGTCCAGCTACCGCCGTCGCCCGCGGAGCCGCCAGTGAAGTTCGTGCGATCGCCCGTTCCGCTACAACCGTAGGCCAGAAAGCCCACGCCGAGCGTGGAGACAAGACCAAGGAATGCAAAGCGTCTACGCATGCCGTACTCCGATGGGTGTTCCGTCGCCCAGACATGCGGGCGAGCAAGCCCCAGGATACCACGGAAAAGCGCGCGCTAGCGATGGAAGTGAGGCAGCTAGAAGGAATAGTGCATTTCCCGGGACCTCGAGTCTCCTAGGAAACTGCAAAGCGCGGATTCAATTGCGAACGCGCCTTCGCCACGCAAATGCCGCACCGAGAAGCAGCAGACCAAGCGCCGATGAAGATCCGGCCGGCGCATCCGCCATGCGGCATCCACATCCACCCTGCTTCGGCGGCGTCGCCGGAGGAGCTTCCGTCGGCGTTTCACTCGCACTCGAAGCGTCGTCGGACGAAGCAGACGACGCGTCGCTTCCTTCGCCTTCCGTCTTTTCCTCGGTCTTTTCTTCCGTCTTTTCTTCCGGCTTCTTCTTTTTCTTTTCGCCTGCAAACACGATTGCCCGGCGATCGACAATGGGGTTTTCCCCCTTCAATTTCAGCTTGATCACCTGACCCATCGTCGCGCCGTCATCTGCACGCGTGATCTTCAGATCGTATTCACCCGCCTCGAAACCCTTCGCGCGCTTGATCACGAAGTCGAACTTCGTCGTCGTGAAGATCTCGCCCTTCGCGTTGGAGAACCCGACGTCCATGCTCTCGTTCATGCTGATTTGGTTCTGCAGCGGGATTCGCGTGATGACCGGTTTTTCCGGGGACTGATCGGTCAGCGATCGTTCGTAAAGCATCGTCGGCGTAAAGCTGAAGATCATCGGGATGTACGCAATGTGCGGCTTGCTCCCGTAGTTGATCGTGAAGGCCAGCTTCCACCTACCATCCGACTCTTCGGGCTCTCGGGTGGTCAAAGTAACGGTACCGACCGCGAACGCATGCGACGGTACGAACAAGACGAACGCCAACGCGATCGCCGTGAAAAACGCGCGTAGGAGCACCGCACGGCGCGGCGCGGATGACATGCAAACTGAGCTCATACCGGACAACGTATCAGGATTCGCCGTCCGCGAAGAGACTTCATGGGAACCAGAGAAGCCGTTCGTTGACGTCTTCGTAACACTTCGTCGTCGCCTCTTCTTCGTTCTCTTCGCACCCGCTCGACAAACACCGGGCAACTTCGTGCAGCGCGGCTCCGTTGTACACCGTCGTGAACATCGCCAGTTGCGCCGGCTCGAGGTTCATCATGGTCTGCTTGCAATTGTCCATCGTGACGTTCTTCTCGCACCTCACGGCGCGTTCACACTTCGCCCCGATGAGCTCGTCCATCCCAGGACTCGATGCCGGCAGCTCGATGAGCACCCTGTCGCGACACTCCGCAACGAGCAGGCTGCGATCGTCAGCCGCGGCATCCTTGGCGTTCTTGGCCTCTTCGTACCGCTCGGCATAACACTTCGCCATGCCCGCGATGTACGCCGGAGACGCAGCCGGAGACGCGCCCTTGCAGTCGCTCATCCGATCCCACGACGCGTCCGATCCAGCCGACTTTGCCAGCGCTTCGCACCACCCCGCTTGCGCCTTCGCCACGTCGGGACGATCGGGATAGTTCGGCGCCGCGCATGCAGCAAAGCCAAACGCTGCTGCAAACAAGCTTGCTACACCAAGACAAACCCGAGAAAAACCACACGCGTTGCGCATGGAAGGGAAGGTATCACGCCTACTTGCGAACACAGCGTGCTCGAAGCGACTTTCCGCGCTCGTGCACCATCGCGGGGAAGCCGTCAGGACCACCTTCGGAAAAACGAACGACCGCCATGCCTCGAAATGGGAGCTCGAATTCGGTGGCCTCGAGGCACGCGTCCCCGGAACCGACCGTGATGAGGCTCGAGCCAGACAGACCCCCGCGCCCCTCCGAAGGCTCGAACTCCAACACTGCGCCGTCGGGTATCACCATTCGATAATCACGCGGGGTACGCACGCAGGAACGGCCCGTGACGAGCTTCCGCATGTTTCCAACGACGCGCAAAGGACCGACGACCATGCGACCCAGGTCGAGATCGCCCAGCAAAATGTCGCCCGAGCCGGACTGCACGATCGCCAGCGCCAGCACATCCGGCCCCGTTGTCGCACGTCGCGCCAGCGTGAGGCCTGCATGGGTCACGTCTGCAACTTCGTCGATGTCCATGACCTGTCGCGCAGTCGAGCCTTTCACGAGGTGCAATTCGCCGCTTCGAGGGTCGAAAAAGACAAACGTATCACGATCGATCTCCGCCGCGATGGTACCTCTCGGCGCCACGGCAACCGGCTTGCGCTTCGGCCCAGGCGTAAGGTCGAAGCGATGGTTGTCGGCGCGAAAAACGAGACCAACGGGGTTCGTCGCGGTCGAACGGAGCACGGGCACGCCTTCACCCTTGAGGTCGCGAACATCCACGTCTTCGAAGAGCACCTGATGCGGCGGCCGCAGCTCGAACGGTGTGGTTCCAAGCGCCGTCCACTTCCGATCGACCACGCTTCCTACGTTCACCTCGACGCGCGTCTGTGTCGTCACGGCGGACGGAGCAGCCCTGTCGAAGGCGACGCCCGTGTCTTCCACGCGGCAATGGATCTGCTTGATTGGCTTCGGCGGAACCAGCGTGTGCGGATCGAAAACGTTGGCCGTCAAAGCATCCAGGTCGATCGACTCGCCCTCGTTCGCGGATGCGGTTGTTCCGGAAGAACCATCGCCCCAACCAAGCCGCACGAGGCCCCCACCAAGAGCACACCCTGCGATCGAACACCCTTCGATTTCGCCCCCCGCGCTTTCGATGAACTCACCAGGAACGGGAACCGCGACCGGGACAAACGTTTTCCCACCATCGACCGACTCGTAATACTTTGGCCCGTCCTCCGCCTTGGTTCGAGCAACCGCGTAAGGCCCGCTCACCACCACGGTGTCGACGGCATCGGGAAGCGAGTGCTTCGTAAGGGTTCCGTCGGGCTTGATTTGCACGCCAACGATTCGCCCACGCGCCTCGATGCCCGCAGTACCCATCACAGGTCCGTCGTCGGGCACTTCCATGGCCGATCGTTCTTCGTCTTCGGGCCATTGCACCTCCCACCCGTGCACCGATCCGTCTTTTTCATCGAGCCACACGTCGCGGAAGATCGTTCGCACTTTGGGGTCGGATGGCACGTAAGGCACGAAGAAGCTCGAGCTTTTGAAGCCCGTTTCATGCGGGTCGACATGAATGAAGCGCACGCCTTCGGACGCCTTCGTCGTGGGTTTGTCCAGGGATGGTTTGTCGAACAAAACGACGGTCACGTTGCCGTCGTCGTCTGGCAAGAAAAACGCTTTGTCACGGTCGCGTAGTCCCTCGATACGACGCTCGACCCACGTGCCGTCCTTCAAGCGCACACACACCGCAGCTTCGTCACGCGGACCCGGAGGCGGCGGTTCCGGCGTCGTTTCAGGATCGGGCGGAGGTGGCGGAGCATTCGGATCGGGCTCGCCTCCATCTGCGGCTTCATCCGCGGATGCGTACCCGGGAAAGTCACGCACCGTCGGCGGCGTCGAGCCACAACGGCCCAGGAACGCAAAACGTTGCCCCAGTCCCGCGACAAACCCGCTCGGCTCGGGAAACGTCGCCTCGAGCTCCACCGTCGTCGGGGTCCCTCGGAGCGCGAGCAAGTGCGCACCCGACGCATGCGTGCACGCGAGAAACAAGTCCTCGCCAAGCATGATCGGTTGGCAACGTCCGAAGTCGTGTGAACCGAGCGAAAACGGCACATCCTGAATGAATTCGCCCGTCGTTGCCGAAAGGACACGCAGCGACGTTTCGCGCACGAACACGATCCGATTCCCCGGAACGACCGCTCCTACAACGACGGCTTGCCCAAGCTCTGCCGGCGCAAAATTCCGCGTGAGGGCCGGTTCTTCGGGCGGTGCGGACAAACTCTGCGGCGTGAGCGTGAGCGGCAGATGTGCCCACGGATCGAATGGAACGAGCGCTCCCGATGCATTCAGCACGCGCATGTCGCTCGGTTGCCGTCCATCGCGCATGCCCAACCCCTCGCTCGACGTTTCACGGCGAAATACGAGCGCGTCCGAAGGCCCTGGCGTGGGGCCGACAAGCTTCGTTCCGTCGTCGAACCCGAGGGGTCGAAATGTTTTACCTCCGTCGACCGACGCCTCCATGCGCCCGATCGGAGCGGTGCGCACACCGATCTTTCCATCGAGGGAAATCATTTCGGAAAAACGCGCGAGTTCGGTGCGACGAACCTCGAGGGATCGAGGGTTCACTTCGAGCGGCCCGATCTCCGTGCGCAGGACGAACGAATCGAACCAAGGCCGCACGCCGCCCCGCGCGCCGATGTTCGCAAACGGCGTGAGTTTTCCGAGGAACGTAGATGCACGGTAGACGTGCTCGCGGGACCAGATGACGTACCCACCGCCAAGGCGTGAGGGCAACGATCGAAACCCCGCGAGCTCATCGGGAAATGAAGCGGATTCGACGATCGTGCCGCCATCGAGCACGAGCCGTTTTCCCGCAACGATGGCGTTGTCACGCGAGCGAATCGGCGATCCTTCACCCGTTTCGTCGTACATCACGCCCACGGTGTTCATCAGAACAAACCGTGCGGGACGAACGGGCTCGAGGGCTTTCGGTTTTACTGGAGCAACTGCAGCAGGTGTCTTGTCGACGCGAACCTGCTTGGTTTGCGTCACGCAAGCCCCAGCGGCGGCTGCGACGACCATGCTGCCCAGAAAAACCCCGCGGCCTCTCACGGCGACGCTCCTTCGCACACGACTGGCTGCCGGACTTCGGTGCCATACGTGATGATCGCCAACGTTCCTTTGCCTTGATGGGGTTTGTCGAAACGAGCTACGAGCTTTCGCACCGGACCTTGCGCGATGTGAAGCGAAAAGTCGGCTTCGTGCCTTTCGTCGTGCACGCTCATGTCGATCGCATCGAGACACGCTCGGCGGCTCGACCAGCGAATGATCGCCAGGCCCCCATGTTCGGAATCACGAACGCCGGGTAGCCCCTTCGCGGCAAGCCCGATCTCCGAAGTGAACGGGAACAAAACGCGCACGTCGTCCGGCGCTTCCGAGCATTGTGCATCGTTACCGGGTTTCAGTTTGTCGAGCGAAACAAGCGTTTCTTCCGGCCCGAGCGTTCCGCGCGCGGGATCGATGGGCGCGAGAGTTGCGCTGCCCGCCGCATCGATGGCCACGAGCACGGGGGTTTTACCGCGCACGCCCGCCGCGTATTTGTACGGATATATGCCGACGGAGACGTAATGCGTTGCGAGCGGTTCTAGGTTCGTCCCGCGTCGGTTGGTTTTTCCTGAACGATCGGCTGTCAAGGCAGCCGTCGAGATCTTGATCGTGGCTCGACCCCGCGTCGTGTTCGTCGTTTCGGCATGCATGAAAAAAACGCGGCCATCCACCGCGACGCCTACCGTGGGGTCGTCGACACACTCGCCAAACGGCACCGTCAAACCCGCTTCGTCGACGAGCGCTGCGGGGCAACGAGAAAATCGTTCCGCCGCGACGGGCCACGCGGTCGTCCCATCGAGCACGAAACCCAGTCGGATTTCGTAGGACATGCGCTCGTTGCTTTCGAGTCGCGAGAGCGGCACCGATGCGCGTTGCACGGGAGCGGCCAGGTCGAGCAGTGGCACGAAGACAAACTCCGCGTTGCCTGCAAGCGAGTGCGGAACGTTTCGCCACGGGACGTAAAACGCGCCCGCTAACGAGATTCGGCCGGGGGCCATTTGCGGCATGGGGGTCTTGGTAAAACCAAGGCCAAACCCGTCGGAAATTCGGCTCGATGCAGGTGGTCCGGAAAAACGGCAACCAAGACGAACGACGGGAGGAATGCGGCGCGACAACATCGGAGTGTGCTCCACTGCGGTCGGCTCGGGCGGCGTCGCTTGCGTCTGCGCGCCCCAACCGATGCGAAGCAGCGATCCGATTTGGCCTCCCACGGCACTCGCGGCCACCGGTTCCGATTGCCGACCCGGTGGAGGATCGATCGGTTGAAACGATCGTCCAAAGTCGGTCGATTCGAAGTACCGATTGTCATCCGTACGCACGAGGGCAAACCTGCCCGATGCCGCCAAGGTCGACGTTCTCGCAGGTAGCGGGTGTTGCCGCGCGCGGCCGGCAGAATCGATGGTGATGGCCATCTGCCCCGCTGCGCTATGCCCCGACGACAGCCATCCTTCGATGCTGCCATCTGGAAGCACGCGCAGCGCTCGAGAAACCAGCTTCGGGGTTTCGTACATGTACGTGGAGACATCGAGCGGCGGCGCATTTCGCGCCACGCGCACGACGCGCAAGCTCCCGCGCGTTTCGACGCTTGCCACGCCATGAAGGAACGTTCCTGGTACGGCGACGAGCGCAACTGCACCGCCATCCGATCGCGGAATCCACGCGAGGAGATCGGTCGCATCGGCTGCTTCGAGCGTGTGTTCGACCCACGTGCCCGAAGTCGTACGTGCACAAAAGATTGGGCTGCGCTGGGTCGATGCACTCGCAGCCGAAGCGGATGACACCACGTCGACGGGCGGCGCGGGATTTCGCCCATCGCACGAACCGATGAATCCGAGCGCTTCGCCATCGACCGCGACGAACCTGTCCCAAACGACCTCTCGTTCGATGTCAAACGATCGCTCGACTTGCCCGCTACCCGCATCGATGACGCTTGCGCGTCTGCCGACTTCACACACGACGAGCGCGCGGTCGCTCACGGCAACCGGCATGCACGTTTCACCTTCCGAACCAAACCGCAGGATCTCCGTGGCTCGACCCGTCTCGAGACTGACACGTGCAACGAGGCCACCGTCGGCGGCAAGTGCTTCCCCGCTCGGCAAAAGCAGTCCATTCGTCACGGCTGCTTCGAGTGGCGAAGTCGTGCCGTGCTCCGCAGGCCAGCGATCTTCCGGATCCGGCGGAGGTTCGTTGTGCGGTCGGTATTCGAGACGTTTCCCCGCACGGCTGATGCCTTGCGCATTCACGACGAAGAGCTCGTCGGTGCCAGTCGATACGTGCAGATCTCCGCCTGCACGTCCGAGGAGCACTGCGCTGGGTAGCTCGTTCGTCACGTCGCTGAATGTCTTGGCTCCATCGACGGTCAGCCGTGCGTGGCCCAGCGCCGTCAGCACGAGCGCGCGCTCTGTGCTCGAAGCAAACGCGGCCGCGGCGTTCTTGATCTCGAGTTTGTCCACTGCGCAGGTCTCTGCTTGCACGACGAACATGCCGCTCGCGGACATGAGCCCTACTCCGCGGAGCCAATCGAAGGTGCCGTAAACGGCCGTAGGCAAGGTACCGACGGATCGCGCTTTTCCAAGCCATTCTGCCGCGCCGAACACTTCGTTGTCGCGCCAGAAAACGTACCGGCATGGCTCCTTTCCGTGCGCGGACCAAGGGGGCGCATTGTGGGCGCCGTCGAGGTTCGTGGGCTCGTCTGCGACACCAACGATGCGTCGCCCCTGCGTCTCGAAGCGTACGCCGGCAACCCCGCGATGCATGCCCGACTCGGTCGGATCGATCCAGAACGAAGCGTCCTCGACAAACCATTGCGGTGGCTTGGAGGCGGTTGCGACGAGCGGTGGGTTTGTCTTGGGAGGCGTGGCCTTCTGCGCAGTGATTGCTTTTGGCGTAGGCGCACAGCCCAAACCACAAGGCACACGTTGCGACGAGCGGGACCAGCTTCCTCATGGCCCCGAAACCTCGGCCGTTGTCAATCGACAGTCGATGGGCCGGCGCGTTCCTTCGGCGAGAAGCGCTCCGCCCCGACGCTTCTTGCCGCTTGGCCGAAAGCGCACCACCAAGTGATTGTCGTAACGCCAGTCGTAGCCCATGCGTGTCGCGACACCGACATCGATCGCATCGATGCACAAGCGCTCGGCGCTCCATCGAACCAGCATCGATCCGACCCCGCTGAGCTCGATGCCCGCGGCCGCAATTGCTTTGACGTCAAACCATGACGTTGGATCGAGCGGGACGAGGACGTTCCATCCGCGCTCTTTCTTGCAACGCGGGTCGTCGCCCATCGTTGCCGTCGTCCACGATGCAAGCGGCGAGAAGTCGCCAAACGCTCGTGCAGTACCATCGAGCTCCGAGACTGCGGCAATGCGCGGCGGAGAACCTTCCCACACGACCAGCCCGACCGTGCCGTCGTCACGCCGTGCAAGAGCCATCGGCTTGCGGGAGGACGAGTCACGCTCCTGCGCGAGGAATACCGGAGCGCGCTGCGTCCCGATGCCATGTTCCTCGAGCGCCATGCGGCGTCGAATATCTCCCAAAATGAGCGCTTGATTCGGAGCCAGCAGCAACCCTGGTGTCGTACGCCCGTCGTCGGGCATGTACCTGCGCGCTTCGAAAAGTGGCAGCGGCGTGAGCGCTTCGCCCGACACGACGAGCTCGTGTTTGTCCGAGATGATGAGCAGCCCCACGTCGCCGTCTTTGCCGAGCAGCGGGATCACCCCCAAGCGACGCACGTTGTCGAGCTCCGAGCTCGTCGCATCGAGGCGTTTGGGCAGGGCGTCCGGATCGAACGGCGCTCGAAAAAGCAACGATTGCGTCCTCGTCGTGGGACGCGCGGGTTTCGCTCGAGGTGCGACGGCATCCGGCGGATCACCGTCGATGTGGGGCGCGCGTTGCGGCGGCGCATCGGGGACGTTTTCGACTTCGCGTACGAGCGAGATCGCATCACCCGTCCCAGTCAACCACGCAAGACGCGATGTTTTGTGCAGCAACGAGTCATCGACGACCTCGGGTGTTCCCATGCGCGAGCACTCGAGACGTAGAGCAGGGGAGGGCGGCGCTTCTGCGTCGAGTCTTGCGCTGCGCACCGTAGGGTTTGTCGCAGGCGTACCCCATCCAACGCGCGTGATGGACCCGATCACGCATCCCAGCACGGAGCAGTAGCCTCCAAAGCCCGAGGAAGGCAGCGGCGACGAACCTCCAGAACGATACGTGCGACCGTGATCGAGCGTTTCGGCGAGCGTTCCGTCATCGAGCAGCGCCAAGCCATACGTGCCCGTAGCAATCATCGTCACGACACGCGCTGGAGGCGCAAACATCGTGATGTTGCCACGACGGTCGATGACCACGCCGGCGTGAAGCCCAGCGCTCGGATCGGTGCTGTTGGCCGCGGAAAACCACGCCTGAACGGACCCATCGTCGTGCGCATGCAGCCTGCGATCGACGAGCGGTCCTGCCGGCGCTCGACCCATGGATCCGTACGGGTTCCACGTGGGTCGTACCAGGGAAAACCCACCGACTTCTCGAGGAATTCGCACGATTCGCACGCCGCCTTGCGTCGACACTCGCTTCGGATCGTTCGTCGGATCGGGCAGCAGCACCGATTCGTTTTTCATGACGAGCGCCACTGCATTGCCATCGCGCTTCGGAACCCATGCCTGCAACTGCTCGTCGGCTTCGATGTCGACGTCGTGTTCGATCCAGTCGTTTGGGCCGCGACGCACGCAAAACTTCGGCGTGATGCGGCTCATTTCGTTGCCCATCTCCATGCGCGACGAATCGTTCGGGTCCATGTACCGTGGCGACAAACCGCACGAGCCGACAAACCCCAACGCGCCGTGCTCGTCGGCAACGTAGAACCCGTCGTCACTGAAGGCTCGCTCGACCACGGGAGGCCACTTGCCGCGCTCGGCGCGTAGCACGTACGAGCCGTACCCCTGGTACACGTCCCACCCGCAAATGAAGAGCGGCTCGGAAAAACCACCGACGGCCGAGCAAGACAAACCCGCTTGAGGCCAATCGGTGATCGAGCGGGAAAGCTCGGCCGTCGCGAGATCCACCTCGCCCATCGCGCCGGTCGCAAACGCCACGGCATGTCGTTCGTCCGTGCGCGCTCCCCCTATCACAGCAGCTTGAACCGGAGCGATCTCACGCCAGGTCCACCATGCATTCGTGTTTTCGGCGCGCGATCCGCGAAAAATCGTCGAATAATTCGATCCTCTGCGTGCCCCGACAAACACCGTTTCGAGTGGACCGAAGTCGCCGTCGGCGCCCAGGCGCAGCCTTCCTTGCCACGTCGCCACGCTGAGCGAGTCGGGTTCGACGAGCAGTTGCTTGAGCGAAATTCCGGCCGTGCCAGATGCATCGCGCCAAGTTTTGCCGCCGTCGATCGTCGAGTAGACCGATCCGAGCAGGTTCGTGCGGACGGCACGTTTGTCGTCCAGGGCGGCGAAATCCACGAGGCCCACGAAGGGCGGTGCTTCGACCTTCGTTCCTACGAGTTTTGCGTTCGAGTTGTCTCCGAAGACGATGACGCCATCGAGGCCGTTACGCGCGCCGCGAATGGTTTCGGTTCCGAGCGTGCTTTTGGTCGCGACGGGCCGCAGGGGTCCAGTGAACGTTTCGGAGCGAAACAATTCTTTTCTGCTCCAATGAACGAATCCACCTCCCAGGTGCGGGGCGACTTCCAATGCGCCGATGAGCGGCTCACTCTTCAGTTCGGTATCGATGTCCCAAGCAGCCGCGAAAACCTCGCCGTTCGTTGGGGACACTTCGAGCCGCACGCCGCTGCTGATCAGGCGATCGCGGTCTGCCGTGTGACTGACCCAAAATGCTTCGTCGATGGCGGTGTGAAAGAGCCGCGGTGGTCCTTCGGGCGGCAAATCCAGACGCGCACTTGCTGGAGGGCGCGTGAGTTGCGGCGCGACCTTCGATGGTTGCTCGGTCGGCGAGCACGATGCGAGCGCGAGCGCGGAGACCATTCCGAGAAGGCCGTTTTTCACGACATGGCAAGAGCTCGGACATCGGCCCAGCATCGAAGATCGAAAGGACGCTAGCGCCGACGGGCGGCGACTCCCAACGGTTTTGTGAGAAATAGGTGCTTCCGGATAGGTCGAAAGCTGATAGAAGTTTGCATCGAGGAGAGAAAAACTCGATGGGACGTGTCACCGCGATGGGACCTTGCCGAGAATGCTTGGAACGGGGATCTGGGCGATTACAACGTGCATCCGGCCATGTCGTTCGGCGGTCATGAGGACATGGGGGATGGGATTGGATTCGTATCGGCATTTGCGAACGTGACCGTCGTCGAGACCAAGGATGGTCTCGTGCTCATTGACACGTCGAGTCCCTTTTTTGCGGGTATGGTGCATTCTGCGGTGCGTGAGATGTCCGCGGCGCCCGTGCGCGCGGCGGTGTATACGCATGGCCATGTGGACCACGTGTTTGGCATATTGGCATTCGATGCCGAAGCGAAGGCAAAGGGGTTGCCGCTGCCCGAAGTCATTGCGCACGAAAATGTGCGCGCTCGGTTTGCCAGGTATTTGTTGACGAACGGCTACAATGGTCGCATCAATCAGCGGCAATTCAATCTGCCTGCGCCGATTTTCCCGGACTCGTTTCGTGATCCGGACATGGTGTATCGCGACGATTTCGTCCTCGAAATTGGCGGCGTGCGTTTCGAATTGTATCACGACCTCGGGGAAACCGACGATCATACGTGGGTGTACATTCCCGAAAAACGGGCGCTTTGCACGGGTGATTTGTTCATTTGGGCGTCGCCGAATTGTGGTAATCCTCAAAAGGCGCAGCGGTATCCGCGTGAATGGGCGGCGGCATTGCGGAAAATGGATCAGCTCGGCGCGGAAAAACTGTTTCCCGGGCACGGCCCCCCGATAATCGGCGCGCATCGCGTGAAGCAAGCCTTGACGGATACCGCAGCGCTCTTGGAAGACCTCGTGGGACAAACGCTCGATTACATGAATCAAGGTGCCCCGCTCGACGAGGTTTTGGCGAGCGTCGTCCCGAACAAAAGGCTGCTCGAACGGCCGTATCTGCGACCCATCTATGACGATCCCGAATTCATCGTGCGAAACATTTGGCGGCTTTATGGTGGCTGGTACGATGGCAATCCTGCGCATTTGAAGCCGGCGCGCGAAGCCGACTTGGCGCGGGTGATCGTGGAGATGGCGGGAGGCGCCGAGCAGCTTGCGGCACGGGCGCTCGTGCTTGCCAATCAGGGCAGCTTGCGCGTGGCGACGGAGCTCGTCGAAATGGCCTATCGCGCGGCACCGAAAGATGAAGCCGTACGTATGGTTCGTGCGACCATTTACGACAAACGTGCCGAGGGTGAAACGAGCCTCATGGCGAAGGCCATTTTCGGCTCGGCTGCTCGGCAAAGCCGCGAGTGAGTCGTTGGGCGATGGTTTGAAATTGTGGTAAGTTCCCGACCAGCATGTGTGGACGTTATACCCTGACCAACGTCGCGCCGAATTTGCTCGCCAGCATGTTTGGCATTCCCGAGCTCGAAATTCCCGAGCTCTCCGCGCGATTCAACATTGCGCCCACGCAAAACGTCCCGATCGTCCGAGTGCTCGCAAAAGCTGCGCCGCCCAAAATGGATGTCGTTCGCTGGGGGCTCGTGCCGTCGTGGGCCGATGACGTGTCCATCGGCAATCGCATGATCAATGCCCGCAGTGAAACGGTTGCCGAAAAACCTGCATTCCGGTCGAGCTTCAAATCGAAGCGATGCATCGTGCCCGCCGATGGTTTTTTCGAGTGGAAAAAGACCGGGGGCAAAAAACAGCCGTATTGGATTCATCGCCGCGACAACGCACCCATGGGATTCGCCGGACTTTGGGCTCGATGGAAAGGCGTTGCGTCCGATGGACAACCCGTCGAGCTCGATACATTCACCATTCTCACGACCGACCCGCATCCCATCGTGGCGCCCATTCACGACCGAATGCCCGCCATTTTATCTCGCGATTCGTATGCAACGTGGCTCGACCCTGAAGAACACCGCCCCGATGTACTCTTGCCACTGATTCACCACCGAAACGGCGAGGATCTGGTGACCACGCCCGTTGCGCCGCGGGTCAACAATCCCTACAACGAAGGCCCGGCAAATGTGCAGCCCGTGTCCGCTCTATGAGGCGGCTCGACTGGCTTCACGCTGCGACGCGTCGTATCATCGAGGTGCTGGGGGGACGTACCGTCCCGCGTAGCAGCGGTTGAGGAAAGGCGCGGACATGCGTGATCCTGTAGCGCATCGAGGTGATTACGTGACAGGGGTACCTTCGACTCGCATGGGCCCGCGTGAAATCTTTCGCAATCCGTACGCGGTCTTGCGACACGACCTCGGCCGCCGATTGCTCGTCCTCACGCGCATTCCTACGCAATATCCCAGCATCGACGCTTTGCGCGAAACGTTCCACGACTTGGACGAGGCCGTTGCGCATCTTCCCCGCCAGCGGACGGTCCTGTTCATCGATTCACGCCGCGCACCAGCACGCAACGATCCCGAATTCGAGGCTGAATTCGGTCGCTTGCGAAAACACTTCCTTCGAGATTTTCAGAAAATTGCCATCATCGTTCAGACCGCGGTCGGCGTTCTCCAAGTGTCCCGACATATGCGCGTTGATGAATTGACCGTGGGCGTCTTCACGGAGGCCAGCGAAGCTTTGGCATACCTTGGCCTGAGCTTGCCGGCGGAATACATCGATCATCTGGAATGAACGTCGCCCCGGAATCCGCAGCGTAAAACTCTTGCAGCGCCTGGCCGTGACTGCCAGAACGCTCGCGCCCTGTTTCTCGCTCCGACCGATCGCCACGTCGAAATTGCGCTCGCCTTGCCCGGGGGATCCAGGCGCGGGGCGAGGACTCTGCGGGCTTTCGTCCAGGGCGCGCTCGCGATGATGGAGCCGGATCTGGGCTGGGCGACGAGCGCGATGACCAGGCTCGTCGTTCGCGCAGCGCTCGAAGCCGCACCCATCGCAGGCGTGACGCTGCCCGACGAGCCTGCCGAACGCGTGGCCTTTGCCAATGTCGTCGACTCGGCCATCGGAACGCTGCGCCGCGCGGGATGCCGACCTGATCATTTGTTTGGGGCCGAAGGATCGGAAGCCGCGCTGCTCGGTGAAGTCATGCGCCGAGCCGATGCACTGCTGGCCACTCGAAGCCTCGTCGATTCGCGCGGCGGTGGGTTTGTCCTGTCACGCGCGCTCAGGCGTAGCCCTTGTGATGCGTTGCTCGAAGGTTTGTCCGCGCACGACATCACCGTCTCCGGGATGCTCGGTTTCGAAGCCGATGATCTGTCGTGGCTCGAAGCTCTGCATGGTCGAGCGCGTGAAGCAGGCGGTCGGGGTTTGGTCGTCGAGCTGCCACTTCTTGCGGGTTCGTCGCTGTTTGCCCCCGCAGAAGGCGATGAAGAAGCGATCGGTGACGTCGCCACGATCCTCGAGAAACGCTGGTCCGAATCGACGCATGGACCGACGATCGATTGGACGACGCTGTCGGATACTCCTGCTCGGCGGGTGCTTCGTGCAGGTGGTGCCGATGGCGAAGCGCGCGGTGTTGCAGCGGAAATCCTCGCGGCGCTTGGGAGTGGGCTTCCTCCCGAGACCATCGCGATCGTCGTTCCTTCCTTGGATGACGCGACGCTGGATCCTTTGCGCGCAGCGCTTGGTGATGCGCGAATTCCTTTTCACGAACCGCGAGGACCATCGCCCGATGCATCTCCCGAAGGTCGAGCGGCGCTGAGTTTGCTCGCGCTTGCTGCGGGACCGATTGCGCGCGAGCGCGTGATCGATCTGTTGCGTGCGCCGGGATTGCATGCGGGGCTCTGGGTCGAAGAACGACACGAACGTGACGCCGAGGCGAAAGCGGCACTGTTGGCGCATCGGCTGCGTGATGTTCCCGTGGAGATCGATCGAACGGGAAGTCTGCTCGTCGAAGGGTTGCGCACGACGATCACGACGGGAGGACATGCGGACGAGGCATGGATGCCCGCGGCGCTCGAACGGCTTCTCGCGGACGTTGCGCTCGTTGCGAATGGGAAAAACCGCGGTGAGATCGGCAGCGCTTTCGGCGCGCTTTGCGACAAACTCGATCTTGGGATGCCATCCATTCTGGAGCTTGGGATGGCACTTCGCGTCGAAGCTTTGCGTGGACGATCGCTTGCACTCAAAGCAATTGGCGAAGGACAAGCCGCGGTGCGTGCGATTCGAGATGCTGCGCGCGCCGTCGTCGATGCTGCCGCGATCCTTGGATACGACAGTGCGCCCGCGACGGTCGCGGAGTTTTACGCCGAGGTGCGGCGTGCGGGGGCGCTGCAAGGACGCGCCGATGGTGGCGGAAGTCGCGCAAGTGCCGTGCGCGTTGCACGGCCGGGGGAGCTTTGCGGAATTCGGCACGAGATGCTCATCGTGACGGGTTTGTCCGCGGGCGCGTACGGCCCTGAATCGGACGCGACGCTCATCAGTGAAAGGCTGCGCTCATCGCTTCCGCCCATCGCGCGGCCTCCATCGGCGCGTGAACGCGACAGGGTTCGTCGTTCCGAACTGGCGTGGGCCATGGGCGCTGCGAGGCAAGTGGTGCTTTCGGTTTCGGCCGCTGAGGAAAACGGCGTCGAGCATCCGATCATCGCGCGTGCGCGTCGTGCGGGTGTGCCCGAACGCGTGGAGCCTCAGTCGCGTGTTTCGCGTGCAGCTTCACGCATCGATGCGCGAGGTTCCGAGCTGGTTGCGCTGTCGGCCGGGACGTTGCCTGCGCCGCTGATCGCTGATCGCGTCGCGATCGAGCGGTCACGGCTTGCGTTTTTCTTGGATCCGCGTGCATCGGCGGGGCCGTTCACGGGGCGCATCGAAACGGTGGACGCGGCGGTGGCCGAGCACGTTCGAGCGTGCGTGGGTGGAGGTTTGCCCGCGAAGCCGATTGGTGTGACGCACATCGAAAAGGCGGCGAGTTGCGCGTTTGCCGGGTTTGCCCGTCGCGTGTGGCGTACGCGCAAAGTCGAAGATGCTCTCGAAGCGGCGGACCCTCGCGAGCGTGGAACGCATGTGCATGCAGCGGCTGCGGCGGCATTTCAGGCGGCATGGGAGGCGGGCGGTCGAACGAACGTGCGCAGGGCGCTGCAAGCTGCGCGAGATGCGGCGATTCGCGCGGTGGGGGCCGATGCAGAAGCAACGCCGCTGCGGCGCGAGCTGCTCATGGGTGCAGTCGACGTTGCGATGGGGTTCGTCGCGCATGGACTTCGCGAAGTAGGGTTTTCCTTTGCATTCGCGGAACAACCCTTTGGGCCTTCGGTGGGTGGCGTGTGGGACGCGTTGCGGCTCGATCGCCCAGCGGATGGGGACGACGAGCGCACGGCGGAAGTGCCTGGATCCGAAGGACCCGTGTTCGTTGAAGGCAAGATCGATCGCATCGACAAGGCTGATGGTAAGCAGGCGGTACGCGTCGTGGACTACAAGACAGGACAAGTGCCCCGACAAACCGAGCAAGGAACGTTGCACCTCCAACTACCTCTGTATGCGGCCGTTGCGGCGCGTGCTACGGGGGCGGAAGAAATCCAGGCGTTGTATTTGGGTGCGGACAAACGAGGTGCGATCAAGGCTTCGCCTGCGCGTGAGGGTGATCGGCGTGCGGTTGCGGACAAACGCGAAGATGCTGCAAGAACGGCGAGGCGCGTGATTTTGCAACTGTGGGCGGGTCACATCGAACCGCGTCCCGTTGCGAGCTCGATGTGCGAGCGGTGTGATGCGCGCGATGTTTGTCGAAGGCCCGCGGTCGTACCGGAAGACGGCGACGAGGAGGCGGGCGGATGAGTTTTGTTTTGCCGCCCGAAGATGCGCTTTTGTACGCATTTCGTCGCAACATCGTCGTTGCGGCGAGTGCGGGTACGGGCAAGACGTACCGGCTGACGGCGCTGTACGTGCTGCTTTCGCTCGGTTTGACGTCGATGGGGCAATCCGGGGACGAACCGCTGGAGCCAATCTCGCCCGAGCGGATTGTCGCGACGACGTTTTCCCGCGCAGCGGCGCAAGAAATTGCGGCCCGCGTGCAGGCGGCGCTCACGGGTATCGCGTCGTGGGATGAGCAGGACAAACCTCCCGAGCTTGCCGAGGTCATTGCTGCGCGGCGCGCCGTTTTGCGGGATCCGCCAGCTTTGCCGGAAATTCGGCGGCGAGCTGCGGATGCGCTCAGCCGTGCGGCGGGAGCGCGTATCGACACGCTGCACGGTTTGGCGCAGCAGGTTGTCCGGACGCACGCCTTGGTGCTCGGCGTCGATCCGGAAGCTCGCGTGGTGGACGAAGACGAAGCGCAGGCGTTTGCGGACTTGGCCGTCGACGAGGCGCTCGGCGCGGCGCTCGAAGCGGGTGGACAGCGCGCGGATGCGGCAAGGGCGCTCGTAGCGGCAGCGGGAGGCGTTTGGGGCGCGCGCAGGCAAGTGGCGCGCCTGTGCGACAGGCTCGACGAGGAAGGGCTGTTGCCGTCCGAATTGCTGCTTGCGGAGCACGCGGAAGGCGCGCGGGATTTGCGTCGTTCGATCGACGAAATGGTAAAGCTTTGCCGCGATGGTGGTGTGCGCACCAAGGACGCGGCGGATGCGCTTGCTACGGCGCTTTCTGCCGCGGATCCGTCCGTTCTTTTGCCGTCGGGGACAGAAGGGCAGCTTCGCGCGTTTTTCGAGGTATCGCTGCGAGGAAAAACCAGCGATGCGGACAAGGCATTTGGTGCATTTCGCGAGCAGTTCGCGGGCACTTCGAATGCCGATCGCGCGTCGGGCGTGATTGCGCTTTTGCGCGAAGGGCTGCAATTGTCGGTGCGTGAGCGGGCCATTGTGGGGCTGCTCGAAGATGCGCGGGCGCGCCTGGCTGCAATGAGGCGGCGCGAAGGCGTGCTCGGATTCGGTGACATGCTGCGCATTGCGCGGGATGGATTGCGCGATCGACCAGAGGTGGCGGCTTCGGTGCGTGATTCCATCGATGCACTGCTCGTGGACGAATTTCAGGATACGAGCCGTGCGCAGCGGGACATCGTGTATCTTTTGCGCGAACGCCAGGACAGTGGACGCGTATCGGGGCGGGCGCCGGTTGCCGATGAATTGAAGGCGAGCGGTCTATTTCTCGTCGGCGATCGAAAACAATCCATTTATGGATTTCGCGGCGCGGACGTGGCCGTTTTCTCGCGCATCACGGGCGAGCTTTGTGGACCTTTGGCGCAACGAGCGCTCGCGCTTGCGCCCGAGATTTGCGCGCCGATCGCTCGAGCGGACCTCGTGGCATTGCGCGAAAGCCGGCGTAGCGGCGGGAACATCCTCTCGTTCGTCAATGCGTTCTCCGCACATGATTTTCGAGCTGAAAGTGGCGAGCATCCGCGCGATTTCGAGGTCGTGTATGGACCGGCGGATCACTTGGTTCCCATCGCTTCGGCGGCGGATCAAGGGGACGTGGTCCTCATCGAGGACGACGGGGGATGCCCTCCGGATGCGGAACCCGTGGTGCGAGGTGCGACGCGATCGATGCGCGAGGCGTTTGTCGCGGCCGCTTTCACGTCCAAGCAAGTCCGTTCGGGGGCGTGCGCGTTTCGTGACATCGCGATTCTTGCGCGCCGGCGTCGCACGTTGCCGCTTCTCGAGCTTGCGCTCGCGCGGCTCGACATACCGCACGTCGTCGCGGGCCGCGCGTTGTACGACACCGCGGAAGTGCGCGACGTTGCGGCTGTTTTGCGGCTGCTCGTCGACAGGCGCGACAGGCTTGCGCTCGCGACCGTGCTGCGTGGGCCCGCGGTAGGTTTGTCCGATACGGGGCTCGCGTGGCTCGCCGTTCCGGGGCTTGGTTTGTCGCTGCCGCTCGAGCGTTCGGACGCACCGCGCCTGTTGCCGTCGCATCCTGGTTGGCCGCACCTCGGGCCTGCGGACAGAACGCGGCTCGAAGACTTCGTGCGGCGGTTTGTCGAATTGCGACGCGCGGCCATGCGACTGCATCCGGGGAAGCCATTCGAGCGGCCGTTTCGGCGTTCGACCTCGATCGCGTGTTCGCCGCGATGCCTCGCCCTGAAATGCGCATTGGCAACGTCGATCGGTTGCTCGGTGTGGCGCGTCGTCGCGGCGGCACGTTGCCGGGGTTTGTCCGATGGCTCGACCGGCGAATGCGCGAAGATACGGACGATCGAGAAGACGCGACGTTTGCCGAAGAAGAGGACGCGGTTCGTCTGCTGACCATTCACGCAAGCAAGGGCCTCGACTTTCCCGTGGTTATCGTCGTCGACCTGGATGCTGGGATTTCGCCGCGGCCCATGGGCGTACAAATTGCGTCGATTGGCGGGGACAAACCGACGCTCGTGCTTAGACACTCGTCGACGCGACCGGATCCGCTGTCGGAGTCGGCGCTCGAGACGCTCGAAGCGGGCGAGATTCCGGCGCGGGAGACGCTTCGTACTGCCGCTTTGCGGCTCGCCGACGCGACGAACCGTGCACGGGAATTGTCCGAACGACAGCGCCTTACCTACGTCGCATTGACGCGCCCCAAACGAATGCTCGCGCTCGTCGGCGTGCCAAAGCCCGCGGAGGGCAGCCGTCGCTCGAAGGGAGGTTCGGCGTTCGAATCGCTCGAGCTGGGTTTGTCCGACTCGCAGATCAAGGGGGCCATCACCACGAATCTCCGCGCATCGGACTTGCTCGCCGATCCGGACGCGCAGCCGCGTGACCCTCGGCGCGGTATCGCGACGCTGACGGGCCCGGCGCCTCATTGGCCCGAAGAACCTCCCACGCGCACGATTGCCATCGCCACGACGCCCTTGTCGCTTTTTCAAGGGTGCCCGCGGCGTTTCCGTCTGCGCCAACTGCTCGGCTTCGACGAACCCTTGAGCACAGGGTGGGTGGACTTGCCCGGCGCGCCTCCAGCGGATGGTTTGTCCACGGACGTACCGGTGCTCGAACCTGTCGATCTCGACCCGCGCATTCGAGGTCTCGCGGCCCACGGAGTGCTCGAGCGATGGCCGCGAGAAGCGTTCGGCAAACCGACGGATACGGCGGACGTGGCGCGGCGGCTTGCGCTGGCAGGATTGCGCCCGGACGTACCCGAAGCGTCACGTATTGCCGAAGGAATCGCGCGATTTTTGGATGGTCCGTACGCGCGGACGATTCGTGCACAAGGCTTGCGCTTGCTGCGTGAGGAGCCGTTCGTTTTGACGATCGGTTTGTCCCCGGCGCCCGATGGTTCACCACGCGTGCTTGGCCTGCGTGGTGCCGTTGATTTCGTCGTGTTCCGTCCAGATGGAACGGTTGACGTCATCGACTACAAGCTGTCGCGGCCGCGGTCGGATCTGAGTGGCTACGCATTTCAGCTTCATGCGTATGCGTTGAGCATGGTACGTCGGGAGCCTGAACGGCGTATTCGCGCGGGTGTGCTGTTTTTGGCAGGATCGTCGGCGGAGCCCGTCTTTTTGGAGGCGCAGGGCGCTGACGGCACGATTTCCGACGCGGAGCACGACGCTTTTTGCCAGCATCTTGCGGATTTGGGCGAACGATTTGCCGAATCGCGCTGGGCTGATCGATTCGATCCGGTGCCGCTCGATCGCTGTCGCAAGCTTCGATGCGGGTTTGTCGGAGCGTGTTATGGCCCCGAGGCTTCAGTTTGAAATAAGGTTGATTCGGGGGGTATGGGGGGGCCGAGCCTCGCCCTGTTTTTGTGCGAAGCGCAAAAACACCGGGAGGCGAGCCTCGGCCCCCCCATCGTAAACTAGGCCTCGCGCAGCGCGCGTCCCACGCGCGCGAAGCGAGCGTCCAAATCCAGGCCTGGCTTCAAACCAGATGCCCGTCAGCGAGGGCGCGCATGAGAGCCGGAATCGAAACCATGCCCAAATAATGCCCCGCCTGCTCGACGATCACCGGGTCGTACGCGCGTGATTCGTCACGCGATCCTGCAAGGCGCACCGCCACTTCGATGCTCGTGTTCGCGTCGAGCCGCAGTGGATGCGGATCCATCAATTCCGACGCGCGCCGGCCGCCTCGATGTGCGTGTGCCATTTCCGCAAACAGTCGCTCGCGCGACAAAAGGCCGATGGCTCGTCCGTGAGAATCGACGACCGCCAGAGCCGTGTACGAAACCTTGCGTCGAAGCAAACTCGCAACTTCTTCCGTCACCATGCTCTGGTGCATCGCGGGGTGGGATTGCGCGATGGTACCCAGCGTTCGCGTTGGGAAGCTCGTCCGACTCGTCGTCTGCGCGATGCCTTTTACCGTTTCTTGCACGTGCGGCGGCAAACCCCCGAGCTCGGGCGTTGGTCGCGCAAAAAAGTAGCCTTGGCCAAACTCGATGTTGCACGCGACGAGCGCCGCGAGATCTTGTTCGTCTTCGATCCCCTCCGCGATCACCTGCATTCCTGCGCGAGCTCCAAAGTCCGCGATTGCGCGCAGAAGGTGCATGCGCATCGGATCGATGGCCACATGCCGCACGAGATTCTTGTCAATCTTCAAATAGTGCGGTCTTACGCGCAAAAGGGCAGAAAGCGACGCATACCCGGCGCCCACGTCGTCGAGCGCAATTCGAAAACCTTGGTCGGTGTAGTGTCGAACGATTCGCTCGAGCCGTTCGCTGTCGAGCACCGCGCCGCTCTCGGTCAGCTCGAGGACGATGCGAGTTGGCGCGACGCCGTGTTCCTCGAGCACGTGTCGGGTAAAACCTGCGCTGAAAGCCGGATCGTCGATCACACGGGGATCGATGTTCAGGAAAAACGTTCCATCTGCACCTGCACGGGCAAACGTTTGGATGCCGATCTCGCGAAAACGATGATCCAGCGCAAGCAGTTTTCCCTGGGCGTGCGCAATCTCGATGAGCGCCGCGGGACCGTTTACCCCATGCGCTCGCGCATCGACGGCGCCGGGACCGATGCGTCCCAGGACTTCGCGCCCGATGATTTCCGCCGTATGGAGGTTGATGATGGGCTGAAACGCGACGTGCAGATGATCGCTCTGCAAGAGATCATCGAGCCACGTGCCCGACTTGGCGACCGCCCCGGAACCAGGCGGGATCGTGCCGGGGACGTCCAATTGTTGCGCCCCCGCGCTGTGATCGCTCGCCTTCATTTTTCGCAATCTCCTCTTCTCTTCATAATACAAAGTCGGCGGCGCTTGAAGCCATTCCTTCGATTCTAGTTTCCACCCGCAAATGGTGTGAAACGTATTTCGCAGATGTAGCCGCTTTGCGACGCCGAGGGCTTTCGAGCCTGCTCGGTTGGCTTTACACGTTCCAGGTGGGGCGAACGACCATTGATTTCGAACTGCGCGTTCAGACGCCGCACGGAGCGGCTGTCCAGGGGGCATTTGTCCGGGTCGTCGGACCTTCCGGGACGCTTCATGGCCGCGAGATTGGGGCGGGAACGCACCGATTTCGCCTGACGCAGCGTGGCGAATACGAAATCCAAGTCGAAGATCACAAAAAAGCCTTCGATTGCGAAACCTATCGAGGAATTCTACATATTTCACCATCCGAACGAAAGTGCCAGGTCGTTCGAGAATTTTTACCTGCCCCTTCGCACGCACATGCTGCATCGGGGCACGAGGTGGAACGAAGGCGCGGAGTCCACCTCGTATCGGCGGATGCCGAGCGTCAATTGATTGACGTGATTCTCGACTATCGTTGGTTCACACATATCGGATTTCCGCCGACGCTTGGTAACCGTGTGGAGCTGCTCGTCGATGGTGAGGAGGGGTGGGGGGCGGTTGCGCGTACCATTGAAAAGGCCGAGCAATCCATTCGAATTGCAACGTGGGTGTACGATCCGAGAATGGAGCTTTTGCGTCCGGACCCGCTGGCCGATCCGGCTGCACGGGTGCCGTACACGATTCATCGCATGCTCGGGCAACGTGCAGCGGACGGCGTGCTCGTGCAGCTCCTCCTTTGGGATCCTCCGCTTTTGCCAATGCCGCGTGAAACGTTTGCAGTGGCGGGGATGGGTGACGACTTTTTCGAGGTATTGTCCGAGAAAAACCCGACGCCGGTGCCCGTGTTCGATGAAAGACTCGAATTGCCCAATTTGCTCCTCGGCGGATTGCCCATCGGTTCCTACCATCAAAAGACCGTCGTCATCGATGGACGCATCGGATATTGCGGAGGCATGAATTTGAAGCAAAACGACTGGGACACGCGCCTCCATCGAATATTCGACCCTGCTCGTTGTCGGTTTTCACGCCCGCGGGCTTATCGCAAACGAGTATTCGACTCATTGGCAAGCGCGGATCACCCGCCGCGACACGATTTCATGGCGCGCATCGAAGGCCCCAGCGTTGCACATCTCGAGGACAACTTTCGGCAGCGCTGGAATCGTCTCATCGAAAAAGGGGTGGAGCATGCGGAGCATTCGACGAAAGTACCGAAACCGCCGCAATGCGCTCCCGTCGGTTCGTCCGCGGTGCAGGTGGTTCGCACGATGCCCGCGCCATTCGAAGAACGAGGCATTTTGGACGTGTGGCTGCGCGCCATTGCCGCCGCAAAACGGCTCATCTATGTCGAAGATCAATACTTCCGTTCGGTCATCGTGAGTCGCGCCATTGCGGAAGCCGTCCAGAAAAACCCGCGATTGTCGGTGCTGGTGATTACCAACGAGGCACATGCCAATCGTCCCATCACCGGACAATGGAATCGAGTTTGTTTTGATATCATTCGCGACGCGCTCCCGGATTTCGAGCTCTACGCACTCCATTCTGCCGGCGTGGATTGTCGGGAAAAACGTTGCGATCTTCGGATAGACAACCACGGCAAGCTGCTCATCGTCGACGACGAATTTCTGATGGTGGGTAGCTGCAACGTGAATGATCGGGGATTCGAATACGAGGGTGAATGCAACTTGGCGATTGTGGATCGCGCGTTCGTTGCGCCCTGCCGGCTCGACCTTTTCCGGGATTGTCTCGACCAGGATCCGCGTCTTGGCCGCAGCATCGAAGAAGACGTCGTCGTATTCCGCGAACACGCGGCGGCAAACGCGAAGAACCCGCCTCTGCATCGTGAGCACCCGTTCATCGTGCCTTTCGTGCCGCGGCCAAGGAATGCGGGTATCTTTGGTCGTCGGGTCTTCTGACGATTCGCACCTACATGTTTCTGCTACTTGACGGCGGCTCGAGGTTCCAATCTGCTTGCGTCGGGCGCCGTGCGGTGCTCGATTGGCGGCGGGTGTCATGCACATCGACAGGTCTCGGTTTCTTCTTCTCACGGCGAGCATTGCGGGCGGCGCATGCAGTTCGAGCTCCGCGTCGTCTTCGAGCGGCCCAGTCGTCGTGGCTGCGCCCATCATTGCGCTTCCTGCAGAAGGCGATGGGGCGCCGGCATCTTCAGGCGCGTCGGCACCGGTGAAGTCGAGCCAGACGGTCATGGGGTCGGGAGACGACGACGCGCTGGCCGCGCTCGATAGGCCGCCATCCGCAGCGGACGACGATGGTGGAACGTGTGACGAGGGAGGCGCTCCGCCGACGGGATGCGGAACGCTCCGAGCACCTGGTCCGCACTGCGAGAGTTTTTCCGATACGAAAGCCATGTGCGGAAAGCTCGCGCGGGGGCTGCGCCCGCGTGTGGCCGAACAAGTCGTCGATTGCATTTTGGCAAAGTCGGGGAAGCAATCCGTTTGCGACTTCGATTTGGCGAATCAATGTGGGCTCGTGGCATTGCAGAAAGCGTGCATCGAGCCTTCCACGCAGGCGGCGTGCGCGCCCATCGTTCGCGCTTGCGGGGGACGTCTGCAAATGCGTGAATGCCAAGCTTTGGTGTCGTCGGTGACGTCCAGGAATCGACGAAACATGATGACGTGCATTACCGAGGGGTGTTCCGCCGATTATTGCTTGTATCAAGTCGAATGAATGGTGCATCGTCTGCTTCGACTCTCGCGCATGGAGGGCGAAGAAAATCGAGTTTGGCGCGGATTCACGCGTGGGCGCTCACGTTTTTGCGTGACGACTTGGGCTTTGCGGACAAGCTCTTTGCGATCGTATTCGTTCTCCTCTTGGTTGTTTATCTATATCCGATTTTTGCATTCAAATATCTGCCGATGCAGGACATGCCCGCGCATCTCGCAATCGTGCGGATTTGGAGCGAAATTGGGACGGATTCGGTTCTCGGGCAAACGTACGCCGCACGAGAAACGCATTCGCCGTACATCGTCACGTACGGGCTCTTGCGACTGCTTTCTCACGTCGTTTCGCTGCACGATGCAGGCAAGATCGTCCTCTTCGGGTATGCCGCGAGCTTGCCGCTTTCCGTGGCATATACGCTTCGAGGTTTCGGGCGTGATCCACGGCTCTCGCTCCTTGCATTTGCATTCATCTTCAATCGGCAATTCGTGCTGGGCTTCTTTTCGAGTCTGGTATCGATACCGCTCGTCATCTTTGGCATCGGCCTTCTCAAGCGGTATCTCGATGCTCCCAGTTTACGCCGCGAAGCGACCTTGGCGGCATTCGTCGTTTTGCTTTATTTTACGCATGGTTTGGCGGCACTTTGTTTTGCCATCGCCGCGCCCATCGTGTTCTTTTCGCATGAATGGCGCCCGCTACGGATTTTGCGTCGTTCGCTGTTCGTCCTTCCATCGCTCGCCATTTTCTTGCTATGGGCCCGGCGCTCTTCGAGCGGCAAACCATTCGCGGCTCACTTTTCCTCGGTGACGGCGAACATGGTGGAGCTCGTGAATTGGTCGATCAACGTGCTTCGTGGCGATACGGACGAATACGTGCTCGTGGCCGTGGTGGCGACGATTCTTTTATGCGCAGCATTCGTCGCGCGGCGTCCCATTCGCGTACGCCGAAGTTTTTCCATGGCAGCGGCGGGCATTGGCCTTTTGACGGCTTTTTTTCTCCTTCCCTCCCACATTTCACAGCCCATCGATCATTGGGGAACGGGCGGGCGCGTCGTCATTCCAGGGCTTTTGCTGCTCTTGGGATTGCCGAGCATCGACCTTCGAGGTATCCGCATTGCACTTTTGATTCCCGCACTGACCGTCATGCTCGCAGGTCACGCAAAACTTGGAAAAGCCATGGCGGATTTCGATCGCCAAGCGCGGCACCTCGATACGGTCATTGCGGCAATGCCTGCCGACAAACGAGTGATGTGTTTGGTTTACCAAAAGGAGCACCCCGCTTTCGAGGCGAGTCCATTTTGGCATTTTCTCACGTATTACCAAGTGCAAAAAGGTGGCGCGACGAGCGACGGTCTCGTCAACGAGAGCACGCCTGTCAAATGGCGCGGCGCACCACTTCCAAGCTTATTTCCGCATGTCGCATCGACTGCATTCAAATATGCCGACGTAGGGTCGTCGTTCGATCTATTTTTGGTTCTCTGGCCCGAAAAAACAGAGCCTTCGAGCAGCTTTCCAGGAGCTCGGCACAACGTGCGCCTCTTGGCCAAAAGCGGACGATTTGCGGTGTACGAGAACGTCGGACGTCACTGAGCGCTTGCAAATGACGCACTGCGCGATAACGAGCGCGTCCTGGGCGTGTGCGCGTCCTGCGACAAACCTCATGACAACCGCCGCAATTTTGGGTAACTTCCTGCGCTATCATGTCCAACGCGCTCGTGCCGCTCCGAAAAAAAGGCGTCCAACGCGTGAGTTTGTCGCCGTTCGGTCTGGGTTTCCAGAAGCCGAGGCATTTTTTGGAAATGCTCCGGATCGCCTGGGAAAATCGCGATAACTTGGGGCATGCGTATCGCGTGCTCAGTCAGGGCGTTTGCGACGGCTGTGCGCTCGGAACGACGGGCATGCGTGATTGGACGATCGACGGCACGCACTTGTGTCTCGTTCGCTTGAATCTCCTGCGGCTGAACACGATGGGCCCCGCGCGTGCCGAAGTTTTTGCAGACGTCGATGCACTGCGAAGGCAGAATGGTCAGGCGCTGCGCGACCTTGGGCGAATTCCTTTTCCGCTTCGGCGCAAAAAAGGCGAGCGTGGATTTGCCCGTATCGAGTGGGACGACGTGCTGCGCGAATTGGGTGGTCGATTCGGTCAGGCGGATCCGGATCGAGTCGCCATGTTCATGACGTCTCGCGGTATCACGAATGAAGTGTATTACGCGGCGCAGAAAGCGATGCGCGTGTATGGTTCGCCGCATATCGACAATGCTGCGCGACTTTGCCACAGTCCTTCCACGGCCGCAATGAAGCGAACGATGGGTGTCGCTGCATCGACGTGTTCGTACAAAGATTGGTATGGGGCCGACATCGTCGTGTTTTTCGGCTCGAACCCAGCCAATGATCAACCCGTGGCCATGAAATATCTTCATGAAGCCAAAAAGCGAGGCACGCGAGTCTATTCAATCAATACGTTCGTAGAACCGGGGCTCGATCGCTATTGGATTCCGTCGACGCCCGAATCTGCATTGTGGGGCAGTCAGATCTGCGATGGGTTTTTCTCGGTCGATACAGGCGGCGACATGGCGTTTTTCCATGCCGTCCAGCGCCGGCTCATCGAAAAGGGCGCCATCGATCGAGCTTTCATCGATGCCCACACCGAGGGATTCGATGAATACCAGGACAAACTGCTCGCGCAGGACTTCGAAGCGCTCGTGCGCGCGTCGGGCGCAAAGGCCGAGGATGTGGAGCGATTTGCCGATATCGTTGCGAATGCGAAGACGGGTGTGTTCGTTTGGAGCATGGGCCTCACGCAGCACGTGCATGGAAGCGACACGGTTGCTGCGCTCATGTGTCTTGCTTTGTCACGTGGATTCGTGGGGCGGGACAAATGCGGTGTCATGCCGATCCGCGGCCATTCTGGGGTACAAGGCGGCGCGGAAATGGGCGCGTACGCCAATGCGTATCCTGGAGGCGTGGCCATCAACGATGAAAATGCCGACCGATTCGAACGGAATTGGGGCGTGCGCCCTCCGGTGCGGATAGGTATGAGCACCACGGAAATGCTCGAAGCAGCCTACGCGGGGAAGCTCGATATTTTCTACATCATGGGGGGCAATTTGCGCGATACGTTGCCGGATCCGGCGCGCGTGGAAGAATCGCTCGCGCGCGTGCCCGTGCGCGTGCATCAGGACATCGTGCTCACGCATCCAATGCTCGTGGATCCCGCTGAAGTCGTTTACATTTTGCCAGCGCGGACGCGATACGAACATCGAGGGGGCGTGACGGAAACCACGACTGAAAGGCGCGTCGTATTCAGTCCGCACGTGCCTGGGCACGAAATTCCCGAAGCTCGAGAAGAATGGTGGATCCCGCTCGAAATCATGCGAGCGGCCAAGTCCGAGCACGACAAGATATTGCATGTCGAAGTTGCGGCGCAATTACGTCGCGAAATTGCGTGTGACGTGCCCGCTTATCAAGGAATCGAAAAACTCGAAAAACAAGGTGACCAATTCCAATGGGGCGGTCCGCGGCTTTGTGAAGGAGGCCATTTTCCTTTGCCGGGTGGGCGCGCGCGTTTCGAATTGCGAGACGTTCCGGAGCGAAGCTTGAAACCAGGTGAATTTTGGCTCGCCACGCGCAGAGGAAAACAATTCAACAGCATCGTTCAGGCTGAAATGGATCCGCTCACGGGTGCATCGCGTGACCATGTTCTTTTGCATCCGGAAGACATGGAGGCATTGGGACTTCGTCCGGACCAACCCTTGGTGGTCAAAAGTCATCATGGAACGTTCGAAGGACGCGCATTTCCGGCGGCGATCACGCGGCGGAACGTGCAAATGTTCTGGCCCGAAGCAAACGTGCTCTTGCCTTCGGGCATCGTCGACCCGGGTGGCCTCGTTCCCGATTACAATACCAAAGTTCGTATCGAGGCTCGGGCGTGACCATAAACAAAGGTATTCGCCGTGCCGAAGCCGTGGGTGTGCGGGACGAAGCGGTGCTGCGTCAATGGGAGGATGTCGTCGTCGAGGAGCCGCTGGAAATTCGAGTGGCTGGGGAATCGCTCGCAATGACGATGCGCACGCCGGGGGAAGACCGCTTTTTGGCGCTTGGTTTTCTGTTTGCCGAAGGCGTTCTCCAGAGACTCGACGACGTGGCCAGCGTGCATCATTGCGGGCGCTTGGGAGAACCTCGATATGGCAATGTGATCGAAGTGGTTCCGGGGCCTGGCGTGAGCTTGGATGTCGATGTCCTTTCACGGACGAAACGTGTGGGCATCACGCAAAGCTCGTGCGGGGTATGCGGGCGCGACAGCATCGACGACTTATTGCAGCGCGTGCCGATTTTGGATTCACGCACGCGAATCGATGCGAATCTGTTGACGCGTGTTCCTTCGCTTTTGGCTACCGGGCAGGCCAATTTTGCGAGGACGGGCGGGCTGCATGCTGCGTGTGCCGTTACCGCATCGGGTCGCGTGTTGGCTCATGCCGAAGATGTCGGGCGACACAATGCGGTGGACAAAGTCGTGGGCAAACTTTTTCTTGCCAAAGGATTGCCGCGCGACGGCACCACGGACGATCCCGCGCTTGTACTTGCGGTGAGCGGTCGAGCGAGTTTTGAAATCGTGCAAAAAGCGGCGATGGCGGGTTTTTCGTGCGTGGCAAGCGTTTCGGCGGCAAGCTCGCTCGCCATCGAAACGGCTCATGCAGCGGGTTTGACGCTGGCGGCGTTCGTACGCGAGGGGCGTTTTACGCTGTATTCGCACGAAACGCGCGTCGTTTGACGCGAAAAACTAAGCAACGGTCGGCAATTCGACGTTGCGCAAACGCTTGCGTGCAAACGCCAATAAGCCCGCGGCGAGCGTGGAGACGAGCACGAGCATGCGGCTCTTGTCGCCATCCGAGGGCATCGTGGGCATCGGCGAAACCACGCCCGAGCCGCACAGCGATTCGATGTTCGTCGCGGAACGAGCTTGCAGATCGGCGTCGACTTCGACCTGACTTGCAGCAGCCGCGATAATCAGGTCATTGGCGAGTGCTGCGCGCGGCAAATCGGCTTCCAGCCTGGTGACCCACACGTCTTTGGGGTGAAGGCCCGTGAGCGCCGTTGCGATGTCGTCGAGCGTCGCTTCCATGATGGCATCGGTTGCGCCGCATTCGAAGATGCGTGCGTCGATTTCACCGGCGGCCACTTCGCTACACGATGGATCATACGAGGGGACCCCAGCCGGACAGGGATCCGAAACGATTTGGCTGCTCTGCGCAAATTGTTTGAAGGTGCCCGAACAGGCCGTGTCGATCGTTTCGCCATTCTTTAGGCCCTGTTGCACGTAGGCTTCACCGATGTTGTCGACGAAATTGAAGTCGTTGCCGACGTTGAAGAATCGCGTCCCATTGCTGCCCGTAATGGGCGACATCAGCGCCCGTTCTTTGGCGAACGTCGTAAGCCAAACGGATCCGCCCTCTTGATCCATCACTTTGTCCCGCAGAATGCTGTAGTTCGATGTATTCGTGGCGAAATCCCACGAGAGCAGGTCGACGGGTATTTGTTTGTTGGGGAAGTTATTGGCTTCCCAGCGTCCTTCGCCGATGATGTAGAGCGTGATTGCGACATTTGCGCCCGTGCCGACGGCGACCATTCGAAGGGGCAAGGTGGGGACCGCTCCGGGCTGGACGACGCGCACGGGTTTCATTTCGTCGACGCCTTTTTCGGGCAAGAGCTTCAGCGCAATGAAGTCGTAACCTTCGGCGACGTAGGCATCGATGACGGGGGCCGAATCCGCAGGGACGTTGAAGCCGGCGTTCGTGAGCCAATCGTCGAGGACTCCGGGAGTTTGCGTGCTGAGCGTGACGGTTTCGAAGGGCCCAACGGTTCCGCGATGAACGACCGGTCACGCCGCCGCCAAGTGCGTCGCTCGTAGGGGCGCCGGCGAAATCGGCCTGAGCGAAGCCGCAACCGATGCCCGAGCCATTGTTGCAGCTAATGGGCGGCGCGAAGACGCTGGTGGTGGTGGCTGCGTCGAGCGTTTCGAACCAGGCATCCGTGGAGAGCTCGACGACGGCGCCGGGTTTGACGGGCAAGAGCCAGCCCCAGCTCTCCGGGTCGCCATTGTATCGAATTTGGTCCCACAAGACGGTTTGTTTGGGCGATATCGAGAGCGCCATTCGGTGCGAGTTGACGATGGTATTGTCTTCGGGAGCGACGACGCATCCGCCGCATGCACGAGCGTCGCTTGGCCAGGCCAGTGCTGCAGCGAAAGGTGCGAAAAGCGTGAGGGCAAGGAAGCGTGTTTTCATGATGTCTCCGGTTTGCGCCGCGCGAGTGGGGCGCGACGAGTACACTACCACGAGCGGCGAGGGGAACGGAAGCGGTTCATTCTTTTGACGAATACTTACGGCACGTTGCAGTCGCTGCGCTACAGTGCGTCTTCGATGCTTCCGCCGCCTCCGCCGTGGTCACACCGCTTGTTTACTGCTGGTGTGACGGGAACCAATGGCAAGACCACGACGACGAGTTATCTCGCATCGGCACTTGGATGTTTGCATGGGCCGGTGCTGAGAATAACGACGGTCGGTTCGTTCTTGGGCCAAGAAAAAATCGATGTGGCAGACGATTACGACGGGTTTGTCGAAGCAATGAAGCGGGCGCTCGATGTCGGGGCGAAAATGGCGGTTTTGGAATGCACGAGCGAGGCGCTCGCGGTGGGGTTCGCCAAAGCGTGGCCGATTTCCATCGGGGTCTTCACGAACCTCACGCGTGATCATCTCGATAGTCACGGATCTGCCGAGCATTACTTGGCGAGCAAAGCGCAGCTCTTCGTGCATTTGCCGCCCGGAGGTGCAGCCGTGCTCAATGCGTACGATCCTGCGTCGGCGCTGCTCGCGGAGGTGATTCCAAAGTCGGTGCGCACGTTGCGTTATGGTTTGTCGTCGCGTTCGTCCGGGCCGCCGGTCATGGATGTGGACATCGCTGCCGAGCGCGTGATCGTCGGGTGGGATGGTACGCGTGTAAAGCTTTGGCCGTCGTCGCGTCTGGCGGGGTTTGACCGGGAAATGCATTTGCGTGCAATTGGCGAAGTGTACGCAGAGAATGCGCTTGCTGCATTGGCGGCGGCCATGGAAGCCGGCATTTCGGCGAACGATGCCGTCGACGCGATCGAGAAGACGCCGGCGATACCGGGGCGATTCGAGGTCATTGGGGCGGGGCCGCGGGCCGTCGTCGATTACGGCCACTCGCCCGACGCGCTGGAACGAACGCTTGCCACGGCGCGTTCGCTTTGTGCGGGGCGATTGATCGTGGTGTTTGGTGCGGGAGGTGAGCGAGATCGAGGCAAGCGTGAAGCGATGGGACGAGCAGCGCGCATTGCCGACAGAATCGTGCTTACGAGCGACAATCCGCGCCGCGAAGATCCCGCGCTCATTGCGGCGGCGATTCGGCGTGGAGTTGGCGATCATCCCGCGGTGTCCGTCGTGCTCGATCGTGAAAAAGCCATTTTTGATGCATTGGGTGGTGCCGATGTCGACGACGTGGTGGTGATTGCCGGTCGAGGTCCCGAGACCGAGCAAGTATTCGCATCGGGCGCTCGTCGGCTCGTGGATGCCGAAGTTGCCCGGCGGGCCTTGGGCGAGCTGGTTCGTTTAGACAAACACGCTTGACACCCTACCAAAAATCTGCTTTGCAGGTTGCACCATGCCTCACGTTGAATTGAATGGGCAAAAAATTTTTTACGAGGACTCTGGTGGCGATGGTCCGGCCATCGTATTCGGCCACGGGTTTCTCATGGATCACACGATGTTCGATGCGCAAGTTCGCGTACTTGTTCCAAAATACCGTGTCATCCGTCACGACCAGCGCGGTTTCGGGCAAACTCAAACCGATGGCAAACCGTTTACGTATTGGGATTGCGCCGACGACGCCGTGCGGCTTTGCGATCATCTCGGGATCGAGCGAGCCGTCTTTGGCGGCATGTCCCAAGGTGGTTTCGTATCGCTTCGCGTGGCGCTTCGCTATCCGGACCGGGTCAGAGCACTGGTACTGATATCGACGCAAGCCGGCGTCGACGATGCCGAAAAGCTCGCGGGATACCGCCAGATGCTCGATTCGTGGCGCCAATTTGGTCTCGTCGTGCCACTTCGCGAAGCCATTGCGACGCTCATTCTCGGTGGGCGCGAGCATTGGGAGCCGTGGATATCGAAATGGGCGACGTTGCCGCAGGAAGCGATGGTAGACCCGACGTTGTGCTTGCTCGAGCGTGACGACATCACGGAGCGCGTTGGAACAATCAGCGCGCCGGCCATCGTGTTTCATGGAACGGCCGATCTGTCCATTCACATCGACCGGGCGCGAATGCTGTACGAAAAACTCGGCAATGCCAAGCGTTTTGTCGAAGTTCCGGGGGCCGCGCATGCGGCGAACGTGACGCATCCCGAAGTGGTCAATGGGCCGCTTGTGGAATTTTTGCGCGAATACGTGGCAAGCGCGCGGGCAAGCTGAAAAGCTTCTTGGTTCGTCCAAGCCCACAATTTCCTGAAATCGCCTGGCGCTTACCTTATGTCACGCTATGCTGGGCAAAGCATGTCCATCGCTGTCCTCGTGTCATGTCATGGCACTGTCTCCAACGTGGACGACACGGCTGCCTTCATTCGCAACATCCGTCGGGGCCGTCCGGCGCCTCCCGAGCTCATTGCGGAAGTGAAGCATCGATTCGAATTGATTGGCGGCTCGCCACTCATGAGGATCACCGAAGCGCAGGCGGTGGCGCTCGAAGCGCGCATTGGCATTCCGGTGGCCGTTGCCGGGCGGCTTTGGCATCCGTACCCGAACGAGGTTTTACCGAAGCTCGTCGAACGAGGCATTCGCACGGTGATTTCGCTGCCTCTCGCGCCGCAATCCGTCGACGTGTATCACGCGGCGATTCGCGAGGCTGCGGCGAATCATCCTGAACTGTCCGTACGAGCCGTGCCTCCGTGGGGCATGGAACCGGCGTTGATTGACGCGTTTGTCCAAACCATCGACGAGGCGCTCGACGGCGTGCCGCGAGAGGACGCGACGAACATTCCGATCGTGCTCACGGCGCACAGTTTGCCTCGACGCGTGATTGCGGCAGGAGATGCATACGAGACGCAATTCCGCGAAATGGCCGGGGCCGTCGCCGCGCGGCTCGTGCCTCGTGGTTTTTCCGTGCACGTCGCATTTCAGAGCCAAGGGGCGAGCAGCGAGCCTTGGCTCGGGCCGGATCTTGGCGAAACATTTGCGGATCTTGCGCGTAGCGGGGCGCAGCGCGCGCTCGTCGCTCCGATTGGTTTCGTGGCCGAGCACATCGAAACGCTGTACGATTTGGACATCGAGGCTCCATTGATCGCCAAAAAAGCGGGTCTTTCAGGGATCTTGCGCGCAAAAGCCGTCAATGATCGGCCGCGGTTCATCGATGCATTGGAGACCGTGGTTCGCCGCGCGATGGTAGATTGACGAGGGGGTATGCCGCGCCCGGTCCAAAATCCTCCCAATCCTTGGTCGTCCACGCAGGTGGAGTGGCTCGAGGAGCCGCCCAATGCCACGCTTCAGGTATTCGAGGAGCGAGCGCGCAGCATTCTTTCCGAAAACGATAGTCCCGATTTACCTTTTCGTTACAGTGTCAACCCGTACCGGGGTTGTATTCATGCTTGCGCATATTGTTATGCTCGGCCAAGCCATCAATATTTGGGGTTTGGAGCAGGCACCGATTTCGATCGCAAGATCGTCGTCAAGACGAATGCGCCGGAGCTTTTGCGCGAAGCCTTCGTTCGCCCATCGTGGAAAGGCGACGATGTCGTTTTCTCAGGAAATACCGATTGTTATCAGGCTCTCGAAGCCAATTACGAGATCACGCGCCGGTGTCTCGAAGTCTGTTTGGAATTCCAAAACCCGATTTCCATCATCACGAAGAGTCGTCTGGTCGCGCGCGATGCTTCCCTTCTTGCCGAGCTTTCACGGCGAGCTCGAGCGATGGTTTTTCTCAGCATTCCGTTTGCCCGAGACGAAGACGCGCGCAAAATCGAACCTTGGGCGGCCACGACGACGTTGCGGTTTTCTGCCATGCGCATCCTGGCCGATGCAGGGATTCCCGTGGGAATTGCCATTGCACCCGTCATTCCGGGACTCAACGACCCCGACGTGCCGGAATTGCTCGAACGAGCGCGCGAAGCGGGGGCAACGGTCGCATTCACGCAGCCTTTGCGGCTTGCGGCGGAGGTCTTGCCCGTGTTCGAAGAGCGGCTCGAGGACGCATACCCGCTGCGCGTGAACAAGGTGAAAAACGCGATCATCGAAATGCGCGGCGGCAAAATGAACGAAAGCGCATTCGGTGCACGTTTTTCCGGACAAGGTCCGCGGTGGGCGATGATCGAGCGGCTCTTCGAAGCGCATTGCGCACGGCTCGGACTGAACAAGGAACGTATTACGACAGGCGGTCCCACCACGTTTCGCCGGCCAGAGAAGCAGCTTTCGCTCTTCGATAAGTAAACTCGACTTTCTATCTCGCTCGGAGCTCCGACTTTCTGGTAGGGTCATCGTCCCATGAGCGCTTCCGTCGATCAGGCCCCAGTAGAATCGCCCCCTGCAGCCGAACACGTCGTTCACGAACCCTACATATCTGCGAAAGACAGCCCTCGCGAGCTCACCGTGCGAGCCGTGGTGCTCGGTGCGCTATTGGGTATCGTTTTCGCCGCATCGTCGGTGTACTTGGCGCTCAAGGTGGGTTTGACCGTGTCGGCATCCATCCCGATTGCCGTCATGTCAATCACGATCTTTCGCTTGTTCGGTCGAGCGACGATTCTGGAGAACAACATCGTTCAAACGACGGGATCTGCGGGCGAATCCATCGCGGCGGGCGTGGCATTCACGCTGCCGTCGTTGCTCTTGATGGGATACGATCTGCCGGTTGCGAAGGTGCTCGTCCTGAGTGTGCTGGGCGGGCTGCTCGGTGTGCTCATGATGATTCCGCTGCGGCATGGGCTCATCGTCGAGGAACACGGCAAATTGAAGTATCCCGAAGGCACGGCTTGCGCCGACGTGCTCATCGTGGGCGAAACGGGCGGCACGAATGCGAAGACGGTGTTCTCCGGTTTTGGATTGGGTTTTCTCTACAAACTTCTGGGCGATCCCCTGAAGCTTTTTCAGATGAATCCCGACCATCGTTTTACGGGATTCAGGGGCGCGAGCATTGGAGGCGAATTGTCGCCGGAGATGCTCGGCGTGGGGTACATCATCGGCCCGCGCACCGCGAGCATCATGATGGCTGGTGGAGTGCTAGCATACTTGATTTTGATCCCTTTGATTGCTTTTTTTGGCGATGGCCTCGATGTCCCGCTGTTTCCAGCAACGACGCTCATTCGAGACATGACGCCGAACGAAATTCGCAGCCGTTATGTGCTCTACATCGGTGCCGGCGCCGTGGCGACCGGTGGTTTCATTAGTTTGGGCCGAGCGCTGCCGACGATCGTGAAAGCATTTCGGAGCGGCATCAAGAGTTTTCGAGCGGGCAGGGCGGGCCAATCGGCTGCGCCGCGTACCGAACGCGATTTGCCCTTTTCTGTGGTGCTTTACGGATCGATCGCGCTTCTGCTGGCCATTTGGCTGGCGCCGATGCTGGGCATCACGTTCGCATCTGCCGTGCTCATCATGCTTTTCGGGTTTTTCTTCGTGACCGTGTCGTCACGCATCTGTGGCGAGATTGGTTCGTCGTCGAATCCCATTTCCGGCATGACGGTGGCGACGCTCTTGATCACGTGTCTCTTGTTTTTGGCCATGGGCTGGGTGGGCGTCGATTACCGTGCGATGGCTTTGTCCACCGCGGCCATCGTGTGCATTGCTGCATCGAATGGTGGCGCGACGAGCCAAGACCTGAAAACCGGATATCTCGTTGGTGCAACGCCGTATCGTCAACAAATTGGGCTGCTCGTGGGCGTCGTGACGAGCGCGCTCGTCATTGGTACGACGCTCTTGTTTCTGAATCGATCGTATACGACGCGTGCTGCAGAAACCTACGAAGCGCCCATGCCTCCCGCGTCGATCACGGCGATCCTCGAGAAAGGACCGGACGGGAAAGATTATCGAGTCGCGTATCAAGCTGAATCCGGGGCGGCCATTCCGCAAGGTAAATACTTGGTGGACGAAGCTGGAAAAGTAGCATTCGTCATCGATCCGGGCATTGGCGGGCGCGTTCCGCACGAACCCGAAAAGGTCGACGCGCCGTCGCCGGTGCCCGAATCTGCGGCCAAAAAGGGATCGATGCTCGGCCCGGATAGGAAATCGTACGAAGTCGTCGAAGTCCCCTCTGCTGCGGGTGGTGCGGCGACGCGGTATTTGGCGGACGACGGACAACTCGTCTATCGCATGCGTGAAGTAAAGAAGCTCGACGCACCGAAGGCGAGTCTGTTCGCGCTCATCATCGACGGCATTCTCACGCGAAAATTGCCGTGGGGATTGGTGCTCATCGGCGTGATGTTGGCGCTCACGATGGAGCTTTGCGGAGTTGCATCGCTCCCGTTTGCCGTGGGCGTGTATTTGCCCATTTCGACGAGCGTGCCCATTTTCGTGGGCGGCATCGTGCGATGGCTGGTCGATCAGCGTCGTGGCGCCAATGCGGACGATGCCGATTTCAGTCCTGGAACGCTGCTCAGCTCCGGCTACATTGCGGGCGGCGCCATTGCGGGCCTTTGCGCTGCATTCGTCGCGGGCGTCGGCATGGAATCGAAGTTCGAGCTGGGCCACCTTTTTGCTCGATTCAGCTCGAGCAACGTCTCCGGCATTCTCGTGTTCGGCGCGCTTGCGGCCATTCTCTATTCGGTCGCCGTGCGTGGGCAGTCCGCGATGTCGAAATGACTCCGCAGATCCGCACGAGCTACATCGGCGGCCTTGCCATGGGCGGCGTCGCGCCCGGCGGCCCGCCCACTCCCGGCGGCTTGGCGGCGCTCGGCGCAGGGCCTGCGGCCGCCTTGCGAGCTCCTTCCGCAAGCAGCGAACGATAAATCTCCGACGATTGCACGAGCTCGTCGTGTGTGCCCATCGCGGCGATCTTGCCCTTGTCGAGCACCACGTTCCACGTCGAACGCACGAGGTGCGGCGCGTGCGTGACGACGATCGTCGTTCGACCCGCCGACAATTCGATCACGTTTTTCAAAAGCTCCTCCGCCGTCGCCCCGGGCAAACCAGCTTCGGGCTCGTCGAGCACCAGCACGCGAGCATCGCGTAGCAGCATCCGAGCAAGCATCAGACGACGCTGCTCACCGCCGGAAAAGTTCGGCGGAACTTTCCGTACCTCCGTGGACAAACCACGCCCATCGCGACCTTCGACGAGTTCGTCGAGACGAACTTTCGCAAGCATCGTTTTCATCGACTCGGCCGTTGGTGCGTCATCGAGACCTAGCGCGAGGTTCTGCTCCACGGTTCGTTCGAGCAGCACGGAAGCTTGACCGAGCACGGCAAAGAGTTTTGGTAGGTCACGCGGTGCGATGCGTCCGATGTCGACACCTCCCACGCGGATGCTCCCGCCCGTGGGTTCGTCGAGACGAAGTAGCATGCGGAGCAGCGTCGACTTGCCCGATCCCGATGCTCCGCACACGGCGACGACTGCGCCCGGCGGGATCTCGAGCGACACACCATCGAGCACGGCGCGATCGGTGCCTTCGGGCTGATACCGAAGGTTCTCGAGCACCACCGCGCTGCTCTCCACGCTTGCGAGCGGGACGGGATCTTTCGGCTCGGGTGGATGCGGCGGCATCGACAAGAATTCACGTAGCGAAGCGAGCAAGGGGCCGCGTTCGAGCAGACCCGACCGCAAGCCATCGATGGCTTCGAAGCGTCCGAGCAAGAGCGGAACGACGAGGAGCAATTTCGCCACGTCACTTGCATCGTGGGACCTACCGGAAATCTTCAGCGCCACGAGGATCACGAGCGGCGACATCGCCGTCAGCACGCTCTTGATTTGTCCCGACATTGCAAGTGCAGCGGCGAAGTTTCGTCGAGCATCGGCAGCTCCGTGAGCAGATGCAGAAAACTCGCCAAGTGCCGTCGAGCGTGCGCCGAGCAGGCGCAGTTCTTCGGTCGCGTTGAGCATTTCCCCAAGTGAACCGAAGACGCTCGTATCGGCGCGCTGCATCGCTTGCATGCGTTCGCCGACGCGTCGTGATGCTTTATCGGAGAGCACGCGTGACAAGACGAAAAGCACGGTCGTGCCGATGAGGACAAACCCGGCACCGCCGCTTGCGAGATCGACGGCGAGCACCGTGAGCGTGACGAGCGCTTGGGGCAGTCCCGTCAGTACGGCGACGGAAAAATCTGCCACGGCGGCAGCGTCGCGGGCGATGACGAGTTTGACCGCGTCAAACCCTCGCGCCGCGGGAGCCTTGGCACCTGGTGGAGCAGGAGGTCCTCCTTTGGGAGCGAGTGCTGCGGCGCCAGCAGCAGACACGGCGCGTGGCGATGCCCAGAGAGCGGAGCGCACGAGCTCGATGCGGAGGGCGGCTGTGACTTCGGCTGCAAGCTCGGTGCTTTTTCGGCTCTGCGCCATGGCGATGCCGACCGTGATCGTCGTGGCGATGAGCGTCAGACCGATGACGATCCACGCGCTCGCTCCGGACACGAGGTGTGCAAAGGCTCCGGCGATGCCTGGCGTTGGCGCAGGTGATCGTCCGATGATGGCGCCAACGGAGACGCCCACGAGGCTTGGGAGAAGCCCGGCGGTCGCGCCTGCAACGGCTGCGAGACTGATGGCGAAGGCGAAGCCGAGGAGCGGCCCGCCGCGTAAAGAGCGTCGAACGATGCCGAGGATGGCCCAGAGGTCGCGCACGTTGCGGCGATGCTACAGGACAAAGGGCAGGTGGTTGCAAGCGCCGTCCTTTCGCGAGACGCTACGCATCGTGCGTGTGTTGCCGCTCGTTGGCATCGCTGTCGTTGGTGTCGCATGTGCCGAGCCACCGGCGAACGATGCTCCATCTCCAGCTTCGTCGGTGTTTTCGGCGGACGCGGGAATGGGTTTGTCCGTGGTCGACAGCGCCGATGGTGGACCGCCGATTGCGAAGGAACCCGAGCCCGGGGTGCTCGCGGAGATCCTTGCATCCGCGCCGAAGTCGTTGCCCAAGCCGACGGATCCGGATGGCGGGACGCTCATTGGAACGGAGACGGGTGAACGCGACGGCGCGGCGGCAACTACTTTGAGGTCAAAGGGTGTGGCGGTCGCGGCACGAGCCAACAAATCGGGGCTCATCGAAAGCGGTATGATCGAGGTTCAATCGCTACCGGCGCATGCAGCAGAGCGCACTGCTCGAGCGCAGATCTATTACCCGCTCGTCATGCGTTGCCGTGATGCGGATGGTCGCATTCTTCCCCCGGATGCCATCGTTTTGCGTTTCCGAGTCGACGAAGACGGCAACATCGTACCGTCATCCATCAGCGCCGTTGCCGTCGATCCTCGGCATGAGAGCGCGGCGAACTGCATGCGCAGAGAACTGTCTGCTGCGGCATTTCGTGGGCCAGCAGCGTCTCGTGGTTCGCCGTCGTCGATGAAGGCCACCATTCCGTCAGTCGATTGACGGTTCGATGAACGATGTTTGTAAGGACTTCACTGAACGCGATGCATGGTGCCATTCGATGCGCAGGGCGCCCGAAGTGCTGCGGCAAACGCGCAATTATGAAGGTGTTCGTCGTGATGCTCGCATGCCGTCGGCCTCTTGCGACGGAGCAATGGATGCTGCGCTGGAGAAGCACGGATGCGCTATAAGCTTTCGGCAGCCCGTTCGACGGCGTCCCGAGCGCTGAGAAGCGGAGATCGAACACGGTGGACCTGAGCAACGACGCTGATCAGACCCTCGTCATCATCGGCAACGGGATGGTCAGCCACAGGCTCTGCCAGCGAATGGTGGAGTACAACGCGATCGACGACAAACGCGTCGTCGTTTTCGGCGACGAACCGCGGCCCGCCTACGATCGCGTTCATCTCACGGATCTGCTCTCCGGTACGCCGTCGACGCGTCTCTTGCTCGCTCCCGCGGATTGGTACGCGCACAACGGAATCGAGCTCTACCTCGATGATCCCATCGTGGAGGTCGATCGAGCGAACAGCGTCGTGCGTTCCAAGTCGGGTCGCTCGATCAACTACACCCGCCTCGTTTTTGCCACGGGGTCGCAACCGTTTGTCCCGCCAGTCGAGGTCGTTTCGCCCGGAGGCGAAGCTCTTCCGGGCGTGTTCGTGTACCGAACCATCGACGACGTTTACGACATCGAAGACCGTGCCGATGAGCTTTTGGGCACGCCGTTCCAGAGCGCAGCGGTCATCGGGGGAGGAATCTTGGGCCTCGAAGCGGCCAAGGCTGTCTATGACCTCGGGCTCGACGTGCACATCATCGAAGTGGCGCCGTGGCTCATGCCGCGCCAGCTCGATGCCGACGGCGCTGCAGTGTTACGCGAAAAAATCGAGCGGATTGGAGTGAACGTTCATTGCGGACAAACGCTCAAAGAGGTTGAAGCGCTGCCGTTTCACATGCCCGACGCAGGCAACCTGACGGGACTGCGCCTGACGTTCGACAAAGGCGACCCGCTCATGGTGGGTATGCTCGTGTTTGCTGCAGGCGTGCGCCCGAGGGGTGAGCTTGCAACGGCAGCAGGTTTGTCGACGAGCGAGCTTGGCGGCATCATCGTCGACGAACGCTTGCAGGCCATCGACAAGGAGACCGGCAAGCCGGACGAGCAGATCCACGCGATCGGCGATTGCGCCACGCATCGTGGAATTGGCTATGGGCTGGTTTTACCCGGCTATCAGATGGTCGACGTGCTCGCATCGAATCTGGTTGGCAGCAACCAGATTTTCGAATCTGCAGATGCTTCCGTCAGGCTGAAACTGATGGGCGTCACCGTCGCCGCGCTTGGTGAATACGACGGCGACAAACGCCTCGGAACCAACGCGCACGTGTTCAACGGCGGCGGTTTGTACCGCAAGCTCGTCGTGCGCAACGGGCGGCTCATCGGAGCCGTGACGATAGGCGATTGGGAGAACCTCGAGCGCATCCGCGAGCTGCTCAAGTCTCCGCTGCCTCTGTCGTTTTGGGACATGCGCCGGTTCCGCGGCACGGGCGATCTCTGGGCCAAGTCCGAATCTCCACCCGTTGCCGAATGGCCCGCCGAAGCCGTCGTTTGCGGATGCTTTCGCGTAACGCGTGGAGCCATCGGACAAGTCATCGCGGAGGGTTGCGCAACGCTCGATGAAGTTTGTGCACAAACGAAAGCCGGTACGCTTTGCGGTTCATGCAAACCGCTCATTTCCGAGCTCATGGGACTCGATGCGCCGGCCTCTCTGAATGGCGGTAGCGATGGCCCGCAGTCGCAACGCGGAGATGCTCCTCCGATGTCGCGTCGCGAAGGAATCCGGTCGCGCCGCGAAGCATCGCGTTCGCGTCTCGACCTTGCTCAAGTGGCGCGCGAAGTCACGGGAGCCTCGACGCAACGCACGGGGCTGCGCACGACGCCGGACGACACGGAAGACGAGTCGGCACCCATTTCCATCCGGTCTCGAGCTCCACGAAAAACCGACGCGCCAGCAGCCGATCCCGATGCTGAGCGAACATCCACGACGACTGCCACTGCGCTCGCCGCCGTCTTGCGGACGTCATCGCCTCCTCCGGACGTAAAGCCGAGCCCCAGAAGTCTCGCGGTGCTTGCAGCCCTTCATGGCGACTTCAGTTACGGCATCGAAGAGCAATCGCCGCGCAAGAGCGACACGAAACTGCGCAAGGAAGAGGCGAAAGCTCGCGAAGAAGCGAAGGCTCGTGAAGAGGCGAAAACGCGCGAAGAGGCGAAAGCTCGTGAAGAGGCGAAGCTGCGCACGGAAGCCGTTCTCGGTCGTGGTCCTGCGACCCCGCGATCGGGAGGTGTTCCGGCTGGTGACGAACCGGCCAATTCGTCGAGGCAACTCGAAGCTGCGCTGCCTCTCATCGTGAGTGGCGCGATGCCACTCGCTCCGGACGCTGCGATATCGACGCTTACGCCCGCAGCCGGCATGGTGCTCGGCCCTGCGCTGCGTGCGTATGCGGCATCGGCGGCAAAGGTCGCGGAGATGGATTCGTCGCCAGCCAAGCCGCCACGTACGCACGCGCCTACGCCGCCGACAGGCATGGACCTCGGGCCACAATTGTTGGGGAACAAAGCAACTGAACGAAAGGCGGATCCGACCCCGCCAACGGGCATGCCGCTCGTCGCACGCGTCGCGCCGCCGCCACGACCGCTCGATTCGACCCCATCGAGCGCATCGATGAGCGCATCGACCGCAACGCCTCCAACGGGAATGCCGGTCGTCGAAGCGAAGCAGGCTTCACGTAGCACCGCGCCGCCTCCGGCGAGCGCAGCGAGCTCGCGCAAGGGTTCGTCAGGGACACCCATCAGCAACGTGACCGTCGTCGAAGCGAGTCCTCTGCCGCCTCGCTCGCGACGCGTGGCTCCTTCGGTGCGCGTGGTGAATGCCGAACCTCTGTCGACGAGAACTCCCGCATCGGGGATGGTGCTCGACAAGGCGCAGCTCGGCGCTGATGCGTACTCGCAGCTCTCCATCCCGCGATCGGCGCCAACGGGATTCGAGCCGAGCTCGGATACGGCGTCGAAGCGTCCGTCGGAGCGTGCGGCGGCGGATCGGCGCACGCCGGCGCCTGGAAGCAGTGATCTTGCGCCGCCGAGTGTCCGATCGAGGCCAATTCAGAGCCGAAGCGGACTTGCTCTTGCGAGCGTGCGTGCGTCGGATCCGGGTGCGATTGCGGCTGCAACGCAAAGCGATCGGGCACCGCAGTCGGTGCGTCGACCGGGCCCTGTCAGCAGTGAAGAAGCACCGGTTGGTAACAGCGAATTTCCCAACGAGCCGTCGCGACCGCGATCGCGGGTGTCTCTCATCTCGGCTGTCGACGAGTCCGAGATCGTGCAGGTTCTTGGCCGCGAATCGTTGATTCCCGCCGCCGATCGCGCGCCCGTGTCGCGCCGGACGTGGGTACCGCCGAAGAATTTGTCGAACCCCCCGGGGACGCTCACCACATCGAGCTCTCCGCCGCCGCGCACTGCGCTGCCCTCGTCGTTGCCGCCCGAGCGCGGTCGCAAAGCGTTGCTCGTGGCGTCGATCGTTGCGGTGTCTTGGGCGCTGGTGCTCGTTTTTGCGCCGGCGATTCCGCCCGCGCGTTCGGTGCGCGCCGGCGCGCTGCTCGATGCCCTCACGCGTGACAGCGTGTGGAAACAAGTCAGCGGCTATGTTCTCGTGGCTGTCGTCCTGCTCAGCCTCGGCATTTCATTACGCAAGCGCTGGAAGCGATTTCAGTTTGCTGACGTGGCGTTTTTCCGCGCCATCCATGGCGTCGTCGCGGCCGCTTCGCTCGTCGTGTTTTTCGCGCACACCGGCTTCCGCGTTGGGCATGGGCTGAACTTCGTCCTGACCGTGGTGTTTCTCGCGGCCATGGTCGTCGGTGCCGTTGCCGGGACGGTTTTTGCCCTGAGTGACCGATGGTCGGCCTTGGCTGCGCGTGACCGTCGATTACGTGCTGCGTGGGTGCACGTTCTCGTAATCTGGCCCTTGCCGATACTCATCGCGCTCCATGTTCTCATGGTGTACTACTATTGATGCCTGACCCATGAGCACACGCGTTTCCATTCTCCTATGGCTTTTGGTCACGGGGCTCGTGGGTGGCTTCGGTGCGTATCGCCTACGGTCGAACGACCAAACGATCTATTTGCCTGGCGCGACTTCGCATGGGCATTACCAAATCGAAATGGCGTGCAATCAGTGTCATACGCCATTCGAGGGCGTATCGAATGACGCCTGCTTGAAGTGTCACGGGCAAGCTCGCGACGCCGCTGATTCACACCCCAAAAGCAAGTTCGACGATCCGCGCAATGCCGCGCAGCTCGCAAAAATAGACGCTACCCGCTGCGTCACTTGTCATGCCGAGCATTGGCCCGCCGGGACGCACACCGAGGGGTACACGATGCCCGTCGACTTCTGCGTCGAATGCCACGCCGACGTCGGAAACGAGCGTCCGAGCCATTCCGGCATGTCGTTTTTCTCGTGCAACGACGTCGGATGCCACAACTACCACGACAATCGCAGCCTCTGGGAAGACTACCTCAAACAACACATCGGCGCGCCGGCCACGCTCGCTTCAGCGCATGTCCCCCAGCGCGGACCCAAGCCCGAGACAAACCCGCCAAACGCATTGCTCGCAAAAGATGCCGATACTCCGCCGACCGTCGCCGTCGCCGCGGTGCTCGTGAACGAGTGGGCGGCATCGGCACATGCTCGGGGCGGTGTCAATTGCACGGGTTGCCACGGAGGAATCGCATCACCGTGGGTGAGAAATCCTTCCACGACCGTGTGCGAACGATGCCATGAAGACCAGGGGCAACAGATTCGCCTGGGTAGGCACGGCATGCGCCTGGCCGTGGGCCTCGAGCCCATGAAACCAGGTTTGGCGCGTTTGCCCATGGATCCCAAACTCCAGGAGCATCAAATTGGTTGCGGATCGTGCCATACGGCGCACGCATACGACGCGCGCATGGCGGCCGCAGGCTCCTGCCCCAATTGCCACACCGACGAACATACGCGCAATTATGACCGCTCGCCTCATTACAAGACGTGGGCAGCGGAAGCGTCGGGCAAGGCTCCCCCCGGAACGGGCGTTTCTTGCGCCACGTGCCACCTCCCGCGCCGGAAAAACCCCGAAAGCGGCCTCACGCTGGTCGATCACAATCAAAACAGCAACCTGCGCCCGCGCGACAAAATGGTCCGCGACGTCTGCGTACATTGTCATAGCGCACGCTTTTCCATCGATTCCCTCGCAGACGCGGAGCTTGTCCGGCAAAACTTCACCGGTCGCCCCCTCAAACACGTGTCCTCGATGGATATGGTCGAGAAACGGGCAGCCGAACGCAAAAAATAATACGTTTGGCCGGGCCGATGATGACGTCGACCTCAGTCGCCCGGCGCCTCGACCGGCGCTGGCGAAACCGCTTTGGGCGGTTCCGAGTAAAACGGATCGTCTGCCGTTGCGAGCCGGACGAGCGTCGGTTGTCGTGCACTGAGCTCCGTCGTTTGAACGTCGGTCCCGCTGCTCATTTCTTGGGCCGCAATCGATGCCGTCACACGATATAGACCCGGCTTGGTAAATAATTTCCGCGGACAAACCTCGGCAAGCAGCACGCTGAACGACGTCGATGCGCCAGCCGCGAGTTTACGAAATGCATCACGCGGGAGCACTCGACGCGAATTGTCCCCATAACACATTTGTGGCTCACCCTGAGGACCATCGATACGAAACGAAAGCATCCATGGCCGAAGAGCCACCATGATGGGGCGCATTCCAGCGTTTTTCGCAGTCACGGTGACCGTTATCGTTCGAGGCGCCGATGCCTCGACAAACCCCGTGCTCGAAAGCTCGAGCCGCCCGGCTCGTTCGTCCACCGGAACTGCATTTGCCGGCGCCGCTGCCTTGGGCGAATCCGCAGCACCCTCTTGGGAGTCGGGTTTTGCTTCCGTTTCGGCGTCTACGGGCGCAGGTTTGGTGTCCGAATCGGCGTCTTTGGGCAGAGGTTTCGTGTCTGCTGCGATGGGTGCAGCGGCTGGACCCAAGAGAATCGCCGGAGCCTGCAATTCCCAGAGCGGCGCAATCGTAGCCTCACGCTCGGTGCTCTCGACCGCGAACGGTCCCGTCGGCGGCTTTTTCGGCTTCGACTTCTGTTTCGGTGGATCCCACCCGAACCGTGACCTCACGGTGGCATTCGGACCAAGGGCCGCGGCGTTCTTGCCAAAACAAAACAACAGTGGATCGAACGATTCGACATAGGATTGGCCAGGCGCCAACAGCAGTGCGCGATCCTCGGGAAAACCCGACGGACGCAAACTCTTCGGAAGCGTGCAGCTCACCGGTTTTTTCGCTTCATCCGCGTGCACTTCCAGTCGAAGCAGCCGTCCGTCGGCCGGAATCCGCACTGCGACGGAGCCCTCGTTTTCGATGCGTAACGTCCACGGACCCGTCACCGTCGGAGCGATGAGCCACATGCGTGCCTGGGCCGGAGGCAGCGGCGGCGGCTCGGCCTCTTTCTTGGCTGCGCCCTTTGCGGCTCCAGGCTTTGCTTGCGCCTGCGTCACGGTCGATGTCGCAAACGTGCACGCGAAGATGGCTGCAGTAACGAAGGCAGATGAGATACGCATCACGACATGGCTCCCGTGGCGAGCGAGTGTAGGGCACTTCTGCCCCAAGCATTTCCGCTTTCCTTTCGAGCGCGTCAACCTTAGCGTACGCTTGCATCTTTGGCCCGAAGCTCTTTTTCGGACGAACGTGCGCGAATGTCGAGGACATGTATGCGAGGTCTCTATGCGATCGTCGACACGGCCGCCCTCGATCTGCGCGGCATCGACGTCATTGCCTTCGCAGAAGCGGTCCTTTCCGCGCGCCCAGCAGCCATCCAGCTCCGCGACAAGCCATCCGAGAGCTCCGGCATCCGGCGCACACTGGAGCTTCTTTCCCGTCTCGCGCCCATCGCAGCGGCCCACGAAGTTCCGCTCTACGTCAACGATCGACCCGACCTGGCGCTCGTCACGGGATGTCCTGGCGTTCACGTAGGACAAACCGATCTGCCCGTGCGTCTCGTACGTACGCTCGCTCAGCGCGCGCAGTCGACGCTGTCAATCGGTTTGTCCACGACGAACGAGGAGCAAATTCGCAGTGGTGTAAAGGATAGCGCTGATTATTTGGCGATGGGTCCCATTTTTGGAACTCAAAACAAAACCAACCCGAATCCTACCCTTGGTGTGACCCGACTTCGTGAGCTTGTGGAATGTGCGCGAAGGATTGGTTTTTCTGGACCGATCGTCGCAATTGGCGGCATCGGTATCGAACAGGCCGGGCTCATCGGTAGCATCGTCGATGCGGCCGCCATCATTGGTGGACTCTTGCCCGAAACGAGTGGATCTGCGGCATTACGCGAAGCTCGGGATCGTGCAAAAGCATTGCACGAAGCCATCGTTCTTGCGTCGCCGAGGAGCTCCGAATGACCATCACCATCATCGTCGTAACCGCCGTCGTTGCAGCGTCAGCGGGGTATTTGGCCAGTCGCCGTCGCGGCGTGAAAAATGAGCTTGACGACTCCGACGATACATTGGCGAAAAAAAACGTGAAACCTGCGCCGCCTGCGCCCAAACCGCTCGATGGTTTTGGTCTCGAACTTGGCGATGTCATATCATCCGGCGGCGAAGAACGCTGGCTCTCCGGGGCCTTGGTTGCTCGGGAACAAACCGTGATCTCAGCGCTATTTTTTGCGCCCGAAGGTCGCGAGCATTGGGTCGTGGCGGCATTTCCTCTGCCTGAACGAGACATCTTCTGGCTCCGACCGGTCGAAGTGGTTTCTCCTGCCGAACCTCCCGCGACGCTCGAAATCGATGGCCTCACGATGCAGCGCAAGAACCGCCTCCCCGTGCGCTTCGAGCGGATTGGCCAAGGCGCTCCGAACATCGGCTCGACCGGAATCCTTGCCACCTACACCGCCGGAGCGCGTGAAGTGGCCATCGTGCTCACGAGCGGCGAACAATGCCTCGGCTGGTCTGGCCGTCGCATCGATTCGAGCGACTACGACCGAATGGGCCGGTCGCTCGACGAATGAGTTACTCGGTGCGGCGCCGATCCAGTATTCTAACGACTATCCTGAGGCTCATCACTTCGCACGAGGTTTCCCATGGCACGCAAAGTCGTGTTTTTCTTGTCGACGATCGCTTTCTACGCTGCTGCCGCGCACGGGTGCGCTCCCGAGTTGACGACGACGCCAGAAGAAGAGCCTTGGGGCACGGGCGGCAGTGGTGGCGCTTCGAGCTCGAGTGAAGCGAGCAGCAGTAGTTCGTCAAGCTCGAGCAGTGGCCAAAGCGGTTCCGAGAATTGTCTCGATGGCGTCGACAACGATAGCGATGTCGACATCGATTGCGCGGATTCCGACTGTGCTGCCGATTATACCTGCGTCGCTGCGTTGCCCAATGGCTGGACGCTAGCAATCGTGCAACAAGGGACTGGCAGCTCTCCACCTGCCGGAGCTTGCGACGACGGCAGCGCGCCCGACGTGGTTTTTACGGAGCCCGCGGGACCGGCTGAGTGCACGAAATGCGAGTGCGGACAATTGACTGGAACGACGTGCGCGCCGCCGATCATTGTGTGCTCCACTACTAACAAGGCGTGCTCGTTTGGCAAGTCCGACTGGACGTCATCCGTGGCGAGTGGAAATTGCGTCAAACCCACCAGCATGCTCGGTGGAAGCAACGAGTTATCCTGCCAGTTCACGATCGGCGCAGAGGTTCAAATACCTGGTGATTGCTCTCCCTCGACCGTCGATTTTCCAAATAAGGATATGTTTGGGGGGTGGGTAAGAGCGTGTGCCGTCACTGAAAACGGCGGCGGGTGCGGTCCGGCGTCCGCCTGCGTGCCCGAAGCGCCTGCAAATGCGAGCATGTGCATTCGGCAAAACGGTGACCAGTCTTGCCCAGTAGGATGGCCGAGCAAAGTGGTTGCTTACGAAGGTGCCGATGACAATCGCAGTTGTTCCGCTTGTGCATGCAATGCCTCGCCGACGTGTTCCGGTGGATCGTATACATTCTATGACGCCGACGAATGCATCGACAGCGGTATGGATCCTCCGATTACCGTAAACAATATGGCGTGCGTCGATCTATCTCAATTGCTTGACGGTGGCACTTGGTCCGTGCGAGCGAATCTGCCAGTTCCCGGTGGTTCCTGCACGCCAACCGGCGGCAATTCCACCGGATCCGTCACGCCTACCGGCGCCGTGACCTTCTGCTGCGAATGACGAACGTCACGGCACGGCGGCGCGCAATTCGAGCACCAGCGACACGATCGACAAATTCGGCGACGCATTCCGCTCGAGATACCCGATGGTTCGCAGCACGGCCTCGAAACGCCGCGCATCGATGCTCGCACCGATAGGCTCCGTCTCCAGCCGCTTTTTCGCCGATCGAGCCAGCGTCGCACCAAGCGCCCGCAAATCTTCCTTCAGTCGGTCCTTGTCTTTCGTATCGAGCCCTTCGGCAATGTTCACCGCGGGACCCAACGTTGGAGCGCGCATCGCCGACATCATCGCCGCGACGAATTCGTCTCGGCTCGTCGTACGTTCCGCATCGACGAGCGCCAGCGCGGCCGAAGCACTTCCCGCGGCCAAGTCGATGGCCATTTCGTGTTTGTCCGGGGCGATGCCCTTTTCCGTGAGAATGCGCTGCATCACCGGATCGGGCAGGGGACCGAATCTCACTTTTTGCGTTCGCGATCGAATGGTATCGAGCATTCGATCGGGACGCGACGTGAGCAGCACAAAATGCGTTCCTTGCCTTGGTTCTTCGAGATATTTTAGTAATGCATTGGCTGCACTTGCATTGCTCGCGCCTGCCAATTCTTCGGCGCGCCGGATGATGAAGAGTCGCCCGCGTCCCTCGTGCGGCGCATACGATGCATGCGAAAGCACCACTTTACGAATTTGCTCGACCGATATCTGCGCAATTTCGTCTTTGCCAATCACCGACGCAGGATAGAGCCCTCGTTCGACCACGATCACGTCCGGATGCAGCGGCACTTCGGGCCGCTCGGCCGCTAGCGTCACCGCACGACGACACGCGTCGCATTTTCCACAACCAAGCTTGTCGCCGGCCGAGCACACGAGCGCCTGCGCAAGCGCAAACGCGGCCATCTCTTTGCCCACACCGTCGGGGCCCTCGAACCGGTACGCATGATGGACGCGGTTGCCGTCCAGCGCCCGCACGAGCGTCCGGATGGCTTCGTCTTGACCGAGGATGTGCGAGAACGGCACGAGCGGCCTCTTAGCACGACCGACGCGCGGGGACAAAACCACAAATGCACACCTTCATGAACGACCTTCGCCTGCCGATAGGACGACCACCGGTTTGTCATCGCCTGCATCGATCATCATTCGCCGGTCGTCACCGCGATAACCCGCAGCGCCCACGCGAAATTCCGACCGCCGACCAACGACCCGTACGAAATCACCCTCCCGCAGAACAGCTTCCCGTGCCGAAATCTTTTTCTCGGGCAAACCTCGTTCCTGGAGAAACCCATGCGCGCCCTCGGCACGAATTTCCTTTTCTGCAATAAGTGAAACCACGACGTCGGTGTTGACCACGATGCATCGTTTTTGGTCACTTGTGATCACTGCAAAATGTATCGCATCCGCATCGTCCACCGGTTGCCCATCCGCTTCACCGACGATGCGAAACGCCAAGCACGTTTGTCCTGACAAGGGCGCGCGCAACGCTTGGATGGTTTGCGCTCCAAGCGCCGCTCGTTCGGCTTCATCGAGCATAGCGACGTGCCCCAGGATTTCTTGACGATCCTGCCGGAACGATTCGAGACATTCGTCGTTTTGCACGTCGGGCGGTGCAGCATTGTAACCAAAAAGATTGGGTGGGGTCGTGAAAAAGTCATGAGCTTTCGCGAGAAACCAACCAAATACGCCCAGAAAGAGGGGCAAAAGCAATGCACTCATGCCATTGACGACCGCAAGCACGACCATCGATTCGCCAAACTTCTCGAGGCTCGACACCTTGACCGTGGGTCGTGCGCCGAAGACCTCCGCCAATGCTTGAGCGCCGATGAACGATCCGGCAAAGATCGCAATGAGCAATTTGGGTGAATCAATCTGCTTTCGTGCAAACGATTCCAATTTGTTCCACGCGCGATGCATCGGATGGCTCCCATGCAAAGCCGACGGTCGAGTACCTCGCTCGATGGTGATTCGTAATGCACGCCGAGGTCGATCGACGATGAATTTGAGAAGAGCACGAACGGTCGCCACGAACCCGAACCAGACGGCCAGAGGAATGCCCACCGCGAGGCTTGCGCCGAGGCCCGCGCCCATACCACCCATCACGTACATGACGATGTCGAAGGCGTTTTTCGGCGGCCAGCCTTTGAGCGATAGCGACAGGCCTGCCCATGCAACAAAACCGAGCGCCGGAATGGTCGTCAATACGATGGCCCATTTCGCCAGCCACGCCGCACGCGACGTGGGCTGTACTTTGCTCGTCGCATCAACAACGGTCAGCGCCGGCGCGCGACAAACCGGGCAATGCGTCAAAAGCGACGAATAACGCAATCGACACGCCGCACAGCCTCGATTCAAGTCTCGCCGCACGGTTCACCTCAAGTGTCGCGTTTCACCTGGATCCAATATCCAAAGACTTTCTTCTTTACCTCCCTCGCGCGCCCACGCACTTCGCGCGCGCGAAGGTGGCTCGGCAATGGGTTCGTCCGTCAATTTGAACGTTCCCCAATGCATCGCAACGAAGTTTTTCGCGCCAAGCAGCCGCGCCGCCGCCGCCGCTTCATCCGGGTCCATGTGCTGCGGCTCCATGAACCACCGCGGCTCGTACGCTCCAATCGGGAGCATCGCCCAATCGATTCCACCCGCACGCCGCCCGATTTCTTCGAACGTATCCCAAAACGCCGTATCCCCCGAATGATACGCAGTACCCTCGGGACCGCGAATGACGTATCCACCCCAAAGCCCTTCATTACGATCCCACGGCCAATGCATCGACCAATGACGCGCGGGAACGAGCATCACTTCGACCGAACCAATTCCCGTCGTTTCCCACCAATCGAGCTCGACGACCTTGGCCGAACGCACGATCGAACGAATCAGCCCGCCATTTCCTGCGGGAACCACGTACGTCGGATGATCGCCGATTCGGCGAATGCTCCACGGGTCCAAGTGATCACGATGATTGTGCGTCACGAGCACGATATCGATCGGTGGTAATTCGCCAATCGGAATCCCCGGCGCCGAAAGCCGCTCGATGAGCCCCACGCGCCTGCCGAGCACCGGATCCGTCAGAATGCGTCTGCCCCCGAGCGTCAACAAAAAACTCGCGTGACCGATCCACACGAGGCTCGCATCGGCGCTCGCAACGATGTCCTTGTCGTGCGGACGCGTCACCGGACCCGACGTCGAATCCTTGGGCGCGGCGTTGCCTTTGATCGGCTCGACGATGCGCCAACGAATCATGTCCGCGACGCCTCGCGCCGGCTGCGTAGCAAGGTGATTGAACCTGCCCATCGGGACAAACCTTTCAGCTCAACACGCGCAAACTCTTCCCCACGAGCACTTCGTTGTGGCTGCCCATGCGATATCCGCCGAGGTCGAGCGTCACGTAACGAAAGCCGTGTTTCTTGCCCGCTGCGACGATCGCGTCGCGTGATGCAGGCTCGGTCGCTCGCGCGATTTCCTCGAGCGACAGCTCGATCCGTGCAAGCTCGCCGTGGTACCGCACGCGCACTTGCCGAAATCCGAGCGCCTTCAGCGCCGCCTCCAAACCACCAATCTGATCCAGCCTCTCACGCGTCACGCTCGTGCCGTACGGAATGCGGCTTGACAAACACGCCGCCGCCGGTTTGTCCCAGATGGGCAAACCCATCTCCGCCGCTCCAGCTCGGACGTCTTCCTTGGTAAAACCCAGGTCGACGAGAGGACTTGCCACGCCCGCGAGCTTCGCGGCCTCGATGCCGGGACGGTAGTCGCCAAGATCGTCATGGTTGACGCCGTTCAAGACCGCGTCGAGCCCCCACTCGATGCGCTTCTCCGTGGCGATACGATACAGCTCGCTCTTGCAGTGAAAGCAGCGATCGGGGTTGTTTGCGACGTACGCTGGATCGTCGATCTCGCGTGACTCGACGAGACGATGATCGGCTCCGATGAGCTTCGCGATCTCGATGGCCTCTTCGCGTTCGCGCGGCGCAAGGCTTGGCGAGACCGCGGTCATCCCGACGGCGCGCGCACCGAGGACCTCGTGTGCGATGGCCAGGACAAACGCGCTGTCCACGCCGCCGGAATAACACACGAGAACGGACTTCAGCTCTGCGAGCCGAGCACGCAGGCGAACGAGTTTGTCTTGAATCGCGGCTGATCGAGCCATGCGCCAAGGATGGATCACAACGCGTGGCTGCGGTAGCCACGAGGTCGCATCAAGTCTCTTTGCGCTCTGCTTCGGCCGGTGCGGCTGGTGCGGCAGCCGCGGGCTGAGGCGCTGGCGTTTTCGGCGTGTACTCGAACACCTGTACGTTCGGTTCGAGCAGCCGGAAACAGCCCTTCGACACATCCTCGCCCATCTGACCCGTGATCACGGCGATCCAATGCGGAAACGTTTGCCCCGCAGTCTCGATGCGCGTCCACAAGCGCGGGCGCATCGCGACGACCGCACTGCGACCGCCGAAGTCGATCTGAAACTCTTTCCAGCCGTTCTTCGTCGTCGCAACTTCCGACGGGAGCTGGTTAATCTTGATCGTGACTTCCAACTTACCGGACAGCGCCATGGCAGCCTCCGTACGTGCCCTCGACGGTGCATGGAACAGCCGCGAAATACAAGCTCTGCGCGCAGCAATTCGAAGGGCTCAAGGAGCTACTTGCGAAACGCAGGCACAATGGGCCACGCTGGCATCGCCCATGAACCGGAATCTCGCCCGCCTCGTCCGCTCTTCACTCGTGAGTTCGCTGGCGCTCGCTGCGCTTTTGACCGTGGGATGTTCGAGCAACCGTTTGGATCCGTTGCCCGTTCCCAAGGCGGAATTGAATGGCAATTTGCCCAAGTGGTACCCGGAGAAACCCTGGACCGCGAAGGAAGGCCAGAGCCAGATCTACATTCAGGGCAAGATCGTTTTCGATACGGGCAGCGCCACGATCCACAAGTACGGCGAGAGCGAGAAGGTGCTGAAGACGCTCCTTCAGTTCGTCAACGATCATCCCGAAGTCACACGCTTTCGCATCGAGGGGCACACCGATGATCGCGGGGACGAACAAAAGAACCAAGAGCTCAGCGCGCAGCGCGCCCTCTCCGTCTGCAACTGGCTCGTGGACAACGGCGTGAATCACTTGCGCCTCTTGGCGGTGGGGTTTGGCCAATCGAAACCTTTGGGCCCCAACGAACTTGCCGAAGGACGAGCGGAGAACCGGCGCACCGAATTTCACGTGGCCGAAATCGATGGCAAACCGTACCTGGGCAAAGATCCCACGGCGGGCGGCCTCGTGCTCGACGTCCCGAGCTTGGAAGAACGCAAGCGCGAGGAAGAAGAGCGCAAGAAGCGAGGACCGGCGGCGGCCCCGCCGACGTTGAAGTGGAAGCCGACGGGCAACGAAGTGAAGAAGGTGCCCGGCGGGCAGATCGAGATCGATCCGACGCAAGGCAAGCCGAAGTGATCGATTCGAGCTAGTTTGTCTCGACGAACGTTTGTCCGATGCTTCGAGGATGAACGATCGGGGTTCGTCGTCGAGCGAATAGTTTGTGTGCAAACGATCGCGTCGCTACACGCGCCACTCGCTGACGACCTTGCCGCGCGCGACGTCGATGACGAGCACGCGCCCCGATGCGTCGCCTACGACGAGGTTCCCTGCTTGAAAACGAATGTGCACCTTGGCAGCAGCTTCGAGGTGCATTTCGAGCAGCAATCGCTTGTCGCGAAGGTCGAACACTTTCAAGATGCAATCGCGGTCAGTGTCGAAGCAGAAGGCCCCGTAATGCCCCAAATCATCGATTGCTAAACTCGGGAAATCGCCCGCGTCGTGCTCGCCCAGAGTGGACCACTTCGTCTCGTGGGCATGGAGGACGGCGAAGCTGCGTCGTTTGGTATCTCCATGGATGAGCGTGCAGATGGCGGTCCCATTCGCGGCGAGCTCCAGGTTGATGAAAGAATGTCCGTCTTCAATGGGGACAGGGCGTCGTGCACGCAATCGGAATGACGGTAGCTCGAGCGTCCAAAATTCGTGCGCGCTATAGAAACTCGCTGTATTTGCAGATCTTGCCACCATGTCCGGGCAACTGCCCGGCTCCCTCATGTCCCAAATCGATTGAAAATTCTCCTCGAGCGCGTCGATCGCGTAAATACCCTCATTGTTTGAAACAAACCACATGGACCCATCAAAATTGCTTGCAAATTCATGAAGCGTTGCGTCGATCCATCGCTGCGCACGCTTTCGTACGAGATCGATTCGCGCCGTGCGACACGAGCGGCCGCGAGGGGTTATCGCAATCGCTCGATCACCATGATCCGAAATGACGAGCCGCTGCGCCGGCTGATCGAATTGCACCAGCGTTTTCCCTTCCGGCGATAGCATTCGTACGCCCGCTTCGCCCAGGGCCACGAGCAACCGTCCGCCCGGTAAAACCACTGCATCGTAAACGGGTATCGTCCCGATGTCGGTCGCAGCTCGCGTAATGATGCGTGTGGTCGGCGCCGGTTTTTCCTCCACTTCGACTTCGATCTGTTCGACAATCACTTCGCGCGAATCAGCCGCGCGAGCATTTCGAATGCGGACATCCGCGATCACCATTGCCATGTTGTCGTCGGCGCCTGCGTCGTAAACTTTTCCTTTTATGACCATGGCATCCTTCATCAACTTTACGGCCATGCGCTTTTCATGCGGCGCGTCCCGCAGCGACGCTTCGATGGCAGCGTCATCGATCATTCCGTGCACGCCATCGGTGCACAAGAGAATGCGGTCTCCATCGAGCAATCGCACGCGATAAAGATCGACTTTCGCCCGTTCGACGATCCCCAGCGCTCGCGTGATGATACTTTTGTGCTCGAACTTTTCAATCTCTTCGGCCGAGAGTTGTCCCTGAAGGATCAATTCGTTGATGAGTGAATGGTCCTTCGTGATCAATTTGATTTTTTCATCGCGGAAGATGTATGCCCGAGTATCCCCGACTTGGGCAACCCAAAGCACGTCACCAAAAAGCCGAGTCGCGGTAATGGTGGATCCACACCCATAAAACTTTCGATCATCGGTTGTCTTTTTATAAATGGCGGCACTCGCATCTTCGACTGCGCGGACGAGGTTCGTGCCGATCGATTCCGGGCTGAAATTTGCACTTTGCACCGACCGGGAAAGCGTCTTGAATGCCAAATCGACGATTTCGGCAGCGCTATAGCCGCCCATCCCATCCGCGACGGCGAAAAGCGCACCTCGCGTCGGCAAGGGTCGTTCCTGGACGATGTTCGCGTGCGGAGTGCACGTCGATTCTTCCACCATCGCCATGAGATAACCGTCCTCGTTCTGGGTTCGAGCCTTCCCGACATCCGATAACGCAGCCATCCACAACCGAACGTTGGGTACATGCGTCTCGCTCGGCGCTTGTCGACGAATATCCGCGAGCAGCACGGCATCTTCTGCGGCCGTGGTGAGCTTTTCGACGAGCGTTCTCGTATTGCGGTCGCTCTCGTGCGGGAGAAGTGCGCGGACGCACGCTCGCGCGAGAATGCGCATCGTCTTGGACGACGGATTCGTGAGAACCGATTGACCGAGCGCCGTCCACGTGGCGATCGATTCTTCGGATTCGTCCCGCGGCAATGCTCGAACGATGGAAACGACCGAATCGAACTCTTCCGGCACGAGCCACGCTTTCGTTGCCAAAAGGCGCGCTCCGGGAACCCCGCCGACCTCGATGCCCCGCTCGATCCAATCGCGCGCGATGTGCCGCGCCACTTCGACGGGCCAGATGGCTTGAACCGCCGCCGCGTAAGCGCCCGACGAGGCCAATTGATTGGCCCATAATACTCGCAATACCTCGGCATGATGAGGATGCGATTGTTCGAGTCGCGCGATGGCCGCAGCAAACGCACCCGTACGACGTGCAAGCAAAAGAGCTCGATCACGATCACCAGCAAGGATCCATTGACGAACGACGAGCGCCGGATCCAAATTGCGCCCTTCGGCAAGCTCGGCAGCCAATTGGTATTCGTGGTGTTTTTCCAAAAAGGAAACCGCTTCTTCGCTCGCACCGAGCAATTCTGCCAAAACGAACGCAGCTTCCTTGATTCGCCCTTGCTTCTCCAGTTGCTCGATTGCCTTTCGATAACGAATACGCAATTCCTCGAATATGTTCCCGCCAAACCCGAGCGTCGAAGATGCTTCGCCCCTGGTCGTGTGAATGGAAAGGTCCGTTCGAGGCGTGGGCACGCCGAGCGCCAGCGGTTTGGGCTTGCCCGTTCCATCACCTAGTGGAATGGCATGTCGCAATGCTTCATCGAGGTCCCCCGAGTCGAACATCGAAAACGTTTTTGCCAAATAATCTGCTTGACGACGACCAATCGACGACGCAAACCCTGCCCATAAGAGAAACTTCGCTGCCGCCGTATTCAGCGCCATGCGTAGTTTGTCCGTCCAATTTTCCTTCGGTTCACGCTCCGAGGGCCTTGCAACGAGCGCTCGGCTTTGCGTATGATTGCTCGAAACGCGCTTCGGCTTGCGTCCAAGCAATGCTGCCATTGACGACAGAACAGCAGAGAAGGAGCCAAGAAGCGACGACGCGAACCCTGGTTTGGTTGTCGTTGCCAATGATTGGTGCCCCTTGGCCAATGATTCGGCGAACGCGAGCGCTTCCGGCGATGGCGGACCAATTCCAGCAACCTTGCGCGGGTCGATCTCTTTTGCTGGTGGCGCCAAAAGCGGCCGAGCTAGCACTTTGCCAAGCGGTTTGACGTCTTCAGCGTGCCAATCGGAAAGATCAATCCATGTTGCCAAATCTTCGGGCGCAGACGATTCGAGCGTCGTGACGATGGTCTCCCCGCCGCGCACCAAAACAATCGCATCTGCAGTGGGCGCCAGCATATCGAGCTCGTCTGGATCGAGCGGCGCTCCTACGAGAATGCCGCGACAAAAGACGAGCGGCACGCCTGGCGCATGAGAGGCGGCGACCCATGCAGGCGCCAGCAGGCGCACGAAGAGCCCGCCCGCCAAACGCCGCACTTCTTCGACGCCGCGCATTTCGAGGATCCGGCGCCGGGCGACTTCGGTGCCAATGACCGATTCATCGATCCAAAATGCCGACGCTTGCACGGTGCCTCGATGCAAAAGCCGCCGCGGTTTCATGGTTCACCCAATCGCAGGCGAAGCACGAGCGTATTGTGCTCGCGCGAATACACGCACAGCTCGTTTTCCTCCGTGATGAATGCGGCCAGCCACGCGCGCACATTTGCCGTTGCGGCTCGAATGGGTACGGGCGAATTGACCCACGTCTCGGGGCGTTCCCCACCGACAAGCACGATTCGCGTGCGCGATTCGTCCAGCGAAACAAAACAGGGCTGCGCCGCATCGACGATTGCGAGCAAGGTATGACCGTCCTCGATTCTTTTGGAGCTTAGCCTCTTGCCCGCCGCGTCCATGAAAATCCAAGCTTCATTGCCGCGTTGCAGGCCGAAATGACCAGAAGGCGCCACGATCGCGTTGTCGAACGGAACATTCAGGAAGATGTCGTCACGTGGTTTGGGCGGAAATGAACGCATCAACGTCTGCGATACTCTGCACAAGATACAAAAATGATAGTCATGCTCGAATGCTGCGCGGGCAGTATTGGATAGCACTATCGCGGTATGCTTCTCGTGCATGAATGAAAAAACTTCGTCATATTCGTTGTACAAAAACCCGCTGGTGTCATCCACGAAAAAAAGTGTACCGAGTTTTGGTCGTTCACGCGAGGCGACGTCTACGGGCAAGATATACTGAGCGTTGGGCACGGAAGTGCCTGCGAGCGTACGATATTGCTCGTGACGCATCGACGTGCACCCTCGCTTCGACAGATGATGCAGCACGAGCGCGTCGTCGGTTTGCGCAGCCACGACGAGCGTACTGGACTTCTGATGTCGTCCTACGCCCACGATCCATTGGCCCGAAGGCGGCCGAAAAACACGCGGCTTGGGCACTTCCGTCGCATTGGGAGAATTCGGGATCGGAATCGTCAGCAATTCGCCCTCGCTTCCGCGCAAGAAAAGCTTTCGATTGGTCCGGCAGAAAACGATGTTCGTACGCGGATCGATGCTTGTTTTCGACTTCTGCGGCGTGACGCGCGCAACTTGAAACGGATCCCGAATGAGCCGCACCGACTCCTGCTTGGGAGGCAATTCCAATCGAACCGATCGAGGTTTTTTCTGATTGCCAAAAACATTCACGATGACATCGAATGGTTTGTCTGGGTCGAAACTGTCCTCGACTTCGACACGATGCGGAGATATTTCCGAAATGACCTGCGTCGTGCTCGGGCTCCCAACGAACCACACTTCGGGCTCTTCTTCATGAAATGCCTGATAAAAGCGCATGGCATCGTCGATGACCATCCGGCGATTACTCGATGCCTTCAGCAACTTGCGAACGCTCTCTTCATTGACGTCCGAAACCAATTCACCAGATTCATCTTGCAAGAAGCCCCATGAAAAACTCGCGCCGCCGTCCCGTGCACGTTGTGCCAATAAAATGAGCGCTGCAAGGTGCACGATGCGCGGCCCGCCGCGCCCATCCGGGCCCACGTCGAACAGCGCGACACATTGCCTTGCGACTGCGGGTTTTTTGTGCGCAATGTCGAGAAACGACAGCTCCCCCGTGCTCACCCGGCGCAAAAATTCGAGCGGCGCTTCTTCCGCAAGCGCCCATTCCGTCGCCAAAAGCCGATCGAACGATCCGCGTCGGCCAACGCCGTCGACTCCATCCGGTTCACCGCGCCCTCCGCCGTCCGGCGACACGAGCGGACCAATCAGCAGCGCGAGCTTGTCGATGACGCCGCCGAGCGCAATGGCCAAATCCTCTGGGAAAATCGATAACGATTGTCTCCAAGGTAATAACGCGCGAGGCAAATCCATCAGCGTTTTCCCTCCGAAAGAAACGCTTCGATGCGGTCGCGTCGCAAGCGCAATGCCTTGTTACAAGAAATGACCGTCAGCGTTTCAGGCAGAATCGCCAGCGGAGGCGATAACGTTTCAAAGCGATGTTTCATTGCACGTTCGAGCAAATTGGCCGTGGGCACGAGCGGCTCCATTCGGGTCGGCAAGAGCAACGACGGCGCCAATGGATCGCGCCCCAAATACAAAACGCCATCCACCCACGGCAAATCCGCTTCGTCACCCAAAAGGACGATCGTGTTTGGCCCCGCAACGCCCGCAAGTCGCAAAAGCGCCGCGTCGTCGAGATGGAGCAACCGATTCGCCAATTCTTTCGCGACGCTGCCCTGTGCCGCGACAGCGCACGCGACGAGCGGAGGCTCGCGATCGGACCACGTGACAAAACCCGCGTTCATTTTGCAGAGGCCAATGCAGCGACGATGCGTGAACGGACTTCCGCAAGCTCGGGAGGCATGGTCGTGGGCGAAAATCCCGCGTCGATTTCTCGAGCCACGCCTTCCAATTTTAGCCGAAATGCCGCCTTGTCTTCCGTGCTTGCAGCCGTATCGAGCAACCCGCGAGCGTGCGCGACGATTCGATTCGCACGCGCTTTCGGACCCGATGACCCCTCTTCGGCCGCTGCCGACAAGCTCGTGTTTTCCGACGAGGCCAACAAATCACGCAATGCATTTCGTGCGAGCTGCTGACCTGCTTCCGTGGGAATCGCGTACACGATGGGCCACAAGTCTCGTTCATCGGCTCGGTTTTTTCCCGCAATGGCGGCCGCAGCAGCCACGAGCCTTTGCACACGGGCCGCTCGCCTGTCCGTCAATTCGACGCCCACACCTCGCACGATCCGAATGGCCTGCGCCAATGCCGAACGAACGTGCGTCACATCGACGCTGCGAGCCGCACGAGACAAAACATCGATATCGTCGATGGATGCGATTTTCCCTTTTTCCGGCTGCCACTGCTGCCAGCTCGCGTCGAGCAATTCTTCCAGGCGTGAATCGCCAATGGGGCCGACGAAGACGCGCACGAGAAAACGATCGGCAAAGGCCGCGAGCGTTTCGTCTTCGGGCAATCGATTGGACGCGCCCACGCATACGCGCAAAGGACATTGAATCGACGTGTGACCGCGCCGAAATCGGCGTTCGTTCAGAATCCCGAGCAGCGTATTGAGAATCGCCGTCGAGCCGAGGAACACTTCATCGAGGAATGCAATGTCGGCTTCGGGCAACATGCCCGCCGTTTCGGTCTCGACGACGCCGTCTTTGAGCCGTTTCAGGCTCACGGGACCAAAGATTTCGCTCGGTTCGGTGAATCGTCCAAGTAGATATTCGAAGTACGTGCCCCCGAGGCTCGAAGCAATACGTCGCACCGCTTCGCTTTTCGCCGTGCCCGGTGGACCTATCACGAGCACGTGTTCGCCTGCGATGGCGGCCATGGCGATGAGCTCGACGAGTGCGCGGCGATCAATCAAGCCGTCGCTTGCCGCGATGATCGCGCGACGTACGGCGGCCTCGGCTTGGCTGAACGTGGACATGAATCGGAAGTCTACCACGGCGCCATCGCGTTGTGTCAATCACAATGATGCCTGCAATGAGGTATGTTGTTGGCAAAACATGGCGGCATTGCATGACGCAGGATGGTGGTTGCTTGGGCGAGGCGGGCATCTCATTGGGTAATGCCGTTCCGATACGGTACGGAACACCATTTTCGGCTTCGAGGAAGGCGAATTTGAAAATTCTCATTTCGGCGAGGACGCCGAATCGTGTATGTGTTCAATCATGGGCCGACGGCATCGGATTCAGAATCGAAATGACCGAGCGCCATTTCGGGCGCCACGAGACGATCACGCATCGATGCACGTTGCGTCGTTGATGTAAGGAGAATACTTATGTTTTGCATGTACCGTTGCTTGCTCACACTTGTTGCGGTTGTATTGACGGGCTGTGGCTCGTCGGCGAGCACGAATACGGGGGGCCAGGGAGGCCAAGGCGGCGCCGGGGGCGAAGGCGGCCAAGCAGGCCAAGGCGGCGCCGGGGGCGAAGGCGGCCAAGCAGGCCAAGGCGGCCAGGGAGGCCAAGCAGGAGAAGGAGGGCAAGGGGGTCAAGGAGGGCAAGGGGGTCAAGGAGGGCAAGGGGGTCAGGGCGGCCAAGGAGGGCAAGGGGGCGCCATGGCCGTGTGCACGCCAGGGACCACGCGCTGCATGAACGACGGGCAAGAGACCTGTGATTCGGCTGGGCAGTGGGGAGCTTCGGAAGCCTGCGCGCTTGGTTGCAATGGTGACGCGTGCACAAAGGTCGCCGAAATGGCTTTGGGCAACTCGCATTCGTGCGCGCTGCTGACCGACGGCACGGTTCGGTGCTGGGGCGGGAGCGAATACGGGCAACTGGGTGACGGGACGATCGGCGCCGGTACCATGCGCCCAAAGCCTGGGCCGGTGCTCAATCTCACTTCTGTGGTGCATCTCGCATCGGGACCCGAGCATACTTGCGCGACGCTTGCCGACGGTACTGCGAAGTGCTGGGGGCACAATGGCTTCGGCAAGCTTGGCGACGGGACGTTCACGAGTAGCCCGCTTCCAGTAAACATCGCAGGAATTACGGACGTTGCCGGTGTGACAGGGGGCCACTCACATACCTGCGCGTGGCTCACCAACAATTCTGCAATGTGCTGGGGCCTGAATCAATTTGGCCAGCTTGGCACGGGCAACGTCTCCAATTCCATGACGCCCGTCGCAGTCGTCGATTTGACCACGGCGAAGGCCATTTCAGCAGGCGGCAGGCACACCTGTGCATTGCTTCAGGATGAGACAGTAAAATGCTGGGGCGATGGATCTACGGGGCAGCTCGGCGACGGGACGTCGGGCGCGGGGGTCAAGAAGCTCACGCCGTCGCCCGTCCCCGGGATCGCGAATGCAGCGCAAATCGAGCTCAGCCATTATGCCGGTTGCACACGCTCGGTCGCGGGAAGCGTATCGTGCTGGGGTAGCAATTCGTTTGGTCAAGTCGGCGACGGGACGACGGTGGACCAACCGAACCCCACCCAAGTCGCTGGCCTGGCCGATATCCAATGGCTCGCCGGTGGTGTGTTGCACATGTGTGCATTGGACAAGGACGGCGTGGCGCTCTGTTGGGGTGGCGGCGCGGATGGGCAGCTTGGCGCCGGAGTGACGCCCGGTTCGCAGCCGCTCCCGAAGGCCGCGATGAACAAACCTGGCGCGGTCGGAATCGCAGCGGGCGACTGGCATACCTGCGTGTGGCATTCGGATGCAAACGCGACGGTGCAATGCTGGGGCGGCAATGGTACCGGTCAGCTCGGCAATGGCACGACCATGGGCACCAGTTTGCCGACCACCGTGGTGTGGTGACGTCGTTCTAGATACTTCTCGAAAGCCTCACGGACCAACGTGCCGCGCGATGGCATCCTTCGTCTTGTAAACCATCAGCATGTCGATCGTTTCTCGCAGCGACTGGTGATAATCGAGCACGTTGCCTTTCGGCGTTGCGTATTCGAGAAACAAGTTGTCGTCCGTCGATACGAACGGTTTGTCCGGTGTTTCGGAAATGAACCGATCGAGATCCTCCTCGGACGCGACCAGCTCGTCGAACAAACTCAGCATCGGCGCGCCATTCAACGTTTCGCGAATGCCCGGCTCCGTCGAAAGGCGCTCGAGACGCTCACGCGAAGCGACGAGCGGCTCCATGCCCGCGACGAGGATGCCCTGAGCGCCTCCGACGAACAGCGCGACATGGGGAAACACGCCGCGCAGCGTGCGCACGATTGCTGTGAGCTCGCGGCGTCGGATGTGATGAAGCTGCACCCACTGCTGGAGAATCCCGCCTTTGGCCAATCGTGCGCGGACCAGCTCGTAGAATTCGTGACTGTACAGGCTCGAGGCTCCCGCAAACCACACGCTCGTCAGCTCCATCGTGACGAGATCGTAATTTCCAGGAGAAACGAGCAGATGGTTGCGCCCATCCTGATGCGCGAGAACGACGCGCGGATCCGCAAGCGAATTGCGCGCCGGTCCCGCGAAGAACTTTCGTGACGCGTCGACGATCGACGGCGATATTTCGGCGACTTCGATGCGTTTCCACGGGTACGCCGTGATGGTGCCGAGCGTCGTGCCGGTGCCGAGGCCGATGACGAGCACGCGGTCTTCGTTTTTCACGAACATCGACGGAAAGTGCGCGAAACGCCGCTGCGCAGGCATCTCGGGTCCGTTGTCACCTTGGAACTTGCCGTTCGTGTAGAGCGTCAGCACGTCGCCTTTTCGCGCGACGCTGGTGACGCCGCCATGAACGTCCTCCCACATGGCGTCGATCGAATCCGGCGGCGGACCAGCGGTGAAGTAGACGTTCGCGCCGTTGGTCATCCGAGCCATGTTCCACGTGGGAGCGACGATGACGATGACCGTTGCAACGGCAGGCAGCGCGAATCCGCGGGGTTCCGTGATGGGTTTGTCCGCGAACACGCGGTACGCAGCAACGGCGGCGATCGCGAGCAGCGCGGTGACGGCGACGAGCGTCCCTTGCGAACCGAGCAGCGGAAGAACGAAGTAGCCGGTGAGGATCGAGCCGAAAATGGTGCCGATCGTGTTGGCGACGGTGAGTCTTCCGACGCGTACAGCGACGTCGTGCCGAGCTGCAACGCGGCTGAGGAGCAGTGGGAAGGTTGTTCCAAGAAAAACCGTGGGCACGACGAGGATGGCGAGCGCCGCGATGGCTCGAACGATTTCGCGTCCGGCCCACGAATGGACGTGTTTGCCGGCGAAGAGAAACAAGCGCGGAAGCTCGGCCCAAAGCGGCATCGTGAGGGCCAGCGACAGCGCTGCAGCTCCGAGACCGAGCGCCATGGCGCGGTCGCCGTGACGAGCGGCGAATGCGTGCGATCGGGCAGCTCCGACGGCGAGGCACACGAGGAACACGGCGAGCATGAGGCCAAATGCGTAGGCGCTGTTGCCGATGAGCAGCGCGAGCAGGTGCGTCTCGACGACCTCAGCGGCGAACACGACAAACCCCGACGCGAACGCGAACGCGAGCATCGTGCCTTCGCGATCGGGTGCGTTTGTTACGACAACTGGTTCATCCTTGGAAGGTTTGACCTCCAGCGATGCGTGCGCTGCGCTCGAGCTGCGTTTGCCGACGATGAGCGCGATCGTGCCGATGACGATGTTGGTGATGGCGGCGGCCCAGATCGTTCCGCGCACGCCGAGTGCAGGCAGGACCGCGTAGGCGCTCGTGAGTGCACCGAGGGCTCCGCCGGCGGTGTTGATCGCGTACAGAATCGACAAGCGGCGTTCGCTGCCCGATTCTCTTTCACCAGCAACGACGCGCGACAGGATTGGCAGCGTTGCGCCCATGGCGACGGTCGGCACGATGACGATGCCGACGGCCATTGCGGCGCGTAGTGCGGTGATCGTGGCGAGCGAGTCGGGCGCGTTTTGCGCGAGTGACACGTACACGCGCGTGAGTGCTTCGAGCGCGACGGGCGAGACGGCGCAGACGATGCCGACGATGATTTCGAGCACGCCGTACGCGGCGAGCGGTTTGCCGAGCTTGGAGGCGTGTTTGCCGCCGATGTGAGCGCCGAGCGCGAGGCCGCCCATGAACGACGCGAGCACGGTGCTGATGGCGTACGCGGTGGCGCCGAAGACGTACCCGAGCAGCTTTCCGAACGCGACCTCATAGAGCAAGCCGGTGGAGCCCGAGACGAGAAACAGGAGCACTACGAGTGAAAACCGAGGTCGCACGCGGCGGACCATAGTCGACGGATGGGCGGATGACGAACTATCGTGCGCGTCACGGTGGGGTGGTATTCGCCAGGTTCGACGTCTCACCAGATGATCGAGAGGCCTGGGCTCGATTGAATGAGGCTATCGGATGTGATCAACGTCAAACCTTCGAGCATTGCTGTCGCGACGATCATTCTGTCGGCGGGGTCATTATGTGAAAGAGGCACTTCGCATGAAAATGCGGCAATGGCCGACGTAATCGGTCGCTCGACGATTCGATGTGTTCGCAATGCTGCCGAAAACCATTCACGTGCCGACAATGGCAATACGAGTTTCCCTTTACGGACCTTGACGGCAATTTCGAAAGCGCTGATTGCCGAAACGAAAAGCTCCGCATCCTCACTGGACAATGCGCGTATGCACTCGTTCGATAATTTTTCCCGGTCGCCCATCAGCCATAACAAGACGCACGTGTCGAGCAACAATTTCATGGCCGATCGACCTCGGGCCAATCGCTCTCGTCCAGGGGAGCTACAGGATCATCGTAAAACACAATCCGGCCGAGCGCAGGATCTTGCGGCAAGCGTTGCGCGAGCTTCTCCAGCAATTCGGTCCGGGTTGCACCGGAAGCCGACGGTGTTTCGGCGGGACTCGCAACGTTCGAGGCGATTTCCGAGAGAACTATCACTTCCGCGACCCCGGATGGAAAGTCGGGCGGAAGTTTTACGACGAGATCCGCACTTGGCTCGACGATGACTCGAATTTTATGGGCGTACATCGGCCGTGGCTCCTCGTGTACTTACGAAACCTCGGTTTTGAGTTCTTGTCAAGGCATGCTCATGCACGTACAGACGACGACTCAGCCGTGCGTGCAGCTCACTGCGTCGTTTGCTGCTTGCCAAGCCCATCATACCACCCGCTCGCGCCTCACCGACAACCATCCACATTCTGGAGATCGCGAGAGCAGAGGCGTTGGCGAGAGGAATTTGGGCGTAGGCCGGTAAATGTGCAGCGTTCCCACGTTAGACTTGATGTTACGGAGATCTACGACAATCTCGCTCCGGACAATGGCAAATCGCTCCCTCACCCGTCCGATCCGCCGTTCCTCCGCCACCCCTTCGCCCTCGAGGACGCCTGATCACGCGATCCGGCCGCAAGGATCGCCATCTCACTCGTCCGATTTGGCGTTGTCGACCCTCGGCAACGATGTTTCACCTCTCCGATCAGGCGTTCTCCTGCCAAATTTTGGTCATGCAGACGTCAACATGGTCGATTTCCGAGACAAGAACGGCAAATCGGCACGGAACTTGCCCTGATCAGCGGACATCAGACGGTGATGATGGCGACACGACGGCGGTTCAGGGTCAAGGCGGCATGGGGCCATTCGAACTCCACCCGGCACCCTAAATCGAAACCGCGCCGCCGCAATCGCGCCACGACGATGGTCGTGCATTCCCTGCGCTCGCACGCATATCGTGCGCTCGCACAAAGCATCGTCCGCTCTCATTGCCCCGTAATGCGTACGGTATGGTTCGTGCTAACGCGCTTCGATTCAGGAGGCAGGATGTTACGTGCAATGGGATTGGCAGCCATCATGGCCGCAATAACCCTTGTCTTTGCCGGCTGTAGCGACGAACCCCCCCCGACGACGACGGGCGGAAGTGGCAGCGGAGGCTCTGCAGGGGAAGGCGGCAGCGGTGGAATGGGCGGCTCGGGAGGCTCGGGCGGCTCGGGAGGCATGGGCGGCTCGGGAGGAACGGGTGGCATGGTCAATTACGGGCCACCGGGACAAGACTTCGTCACCGCGGGCAACGTATCGAAAAGCCCCGGTTATCGGCTCGAGTGGACGTTTGGGCAATCCACGACCAACCAATCGAAATCGTCTTCGCCAGGGTATCGACTGCAGGGAGGGCTCATTGGAGCCAATGGGAGCTTGCCATGAAGAATAGCTTGTTTTTTTCGATGATCTCGGTGGCTGCCCTGGCGACGACGCTCGGCGTCGCCAACGTCGCATGGGCCGACGTGCCGCAAACGCTCACGCACCAGGGCCGTCTTTATAATGCCGATGGACAGCCGATCTCCTCGGCGACGACCATGGTATTTCGCATTTACGACGCCGGTGGCACCGAGGTCTGGAGCGAATCGCATACGGTCACGTTCGACGACGGCTACTACTCGATCGCGCTGGGCAGCAAAGCGCCGTTCCCGGCCGACGTGTGGAACAATCCTTCGCTCGAAATGGGCATTACCGTGGGTTCGGATCCGGAAATGCTTCCTCGAGCGACCATTCGCAGCGTCCCTTATGCGCTCGTCGCAGGCGATGCCGTTGGCGATATCCACCCGAATAGCATTTCCATCAATGGGACCACGATCATCGACGACCAAGGCAAATGGATTGGCGATTCGACGGGACTCGTGGGGCCTGTAGGACCAACCGGCCCGCAAGGCGAAATGGGACCGATTGGACCAACCGGCCCGCAAGGCATCGACGGTGCAATCGGGCCGATGGGATTGCAAGGTGCCACGGGTGCTATGGGTCCGACGGGTCCAACCGGTGCGATGGGCCCAACTGGTGCGATGGGTCCAACCGGTGCGACGGGTCCTCAGGGTCCGCAAGGACCCGCCGGCCCAACATTGATGAAGCGTGTGACCTTTTCATTCGCCAACGTCCCCGCTACGGGCGGCGGGAATGGTCAACTGGCGACGCTCACATTTACGCCCCCCGTGAGTGGAACGGCGCTCCTTTCAGCTCGAGGCTGGTGCAACGTCATCGGTCTCGCCGCGAGCACGAGCGAAGTCAATATCGGCATCGGCCCGACTCTGGCCACGGTGTTCAACACACCCGTGCAGGAATGGGGCGTCATCCGCATTCCCGGCGGAGTGCCGACCTCAATCGACTTCTCGGAATCCTTCAGCGCAGAAACGACACTTGCGGTAACAGCCGGCGTTCCGCAGACCGTCGTCCTCGGCGCTCGGCATGTTTCGGGCACCGCTGCCGACGACTGCTCGGGCACGTTCACCGTGAGGGTTTTCACGGGCACGTTGCCGTAATCCCCGCTCACGTGCCTTCGTGAGCCGCACCAATCCGAACATCGTGCCCACGGCGAAAACGTCGCTCATGCGAGCGCCTGCACCATCATTCGAACGTCGATGGAGACAAAACGTATGGCAGCTCCGTTTCGTGTCCGCACCCCACGTCTGGAGCTCATCCCTGCACGATCGAGCTTACCCGCGCCGAGTTGGATGACCGGGCGCGTTTTGCCGCGCTGCTCGACGTCGCCCCGGTGACGGACTGGCCGCCGCCGCTGAACGATGCTACTTGGCGTTTGGATCGGCCAGCCACACAGCGAGCTCTTGGGGTGACAGGTCGAGGACGACATCACCCAAGCGCTCGGGTCCCACGGCCTTCAGACGTTTGCGCAGGATCGCATGCTCGTCGTCGGACAAGCGTCGTGCAAGGCGCCGCTCGAACAGGTGCACCAACGGTGCGAGCCCAGCGTCGTGGCCATCGTTGCGGATTTCTTCGATGACGTCTGGGGCGATGAAGCCGAAGTACTTCTTGATGAAGAGTCGGCGGCTTTGCGGATCGCGTGCCGGCGTGTTCTGCAAGTAGTCCATGACTTCTTCGAACGTGATCCCCATGGGAAGGGAGTCTAGCAGATCGACGACCCAGGTGGAAGGTTTTCGTCGGGCGACCCAACGGGCAAACTCTTGGAGGGGTCGTCCCGAGCGAGCGACGAGGAAGGGAATGAGCTCGTCCGCGAGCGGGAGCTCGTTGGCAGCGATCCACAAGAAGTCGAACGAAGCAGGCTCGATGCGATAGCAACCTTGTGCAACCGAACGAATTTGGCGCACTTCGCGAATCCAGCCTGGAAGGATCGGCGCGACGAACCATAAGGGGACTTGACCTCGAAAAGGTTCGTCTGGATGCTCGACGCGTTTGACCTGACGAGCTTGCCTTCGCAAAAGCGCACGCTCTTTTGCTTGCAAATCGACGTGATCACCCGGCATCTTGATTTCGAGCACGACTTCGCCGTGTGTTGCTGCGAGCGACCATGGTGGAATCAGTGCATCGACGAGCAGCGGGTCTTTCACGACGAGCAGTCCGTCGAGACGAACGTCGGACAAACCGAGCTCGGGACCAACCTGAAAGGCAATGGCCCCGCGAGTGGCGGCGGGGGTTTCTTCGGCAAATTTTCGTTTGGCGAACTGGTCGAGTTGGCCCACGAAGAGGCTGGTAGTCGAGCGATGAGGGAAAGTCCAGTTTTTCCGGGACACTCGTCATCGTCTTTTCGGAAATGCCTCCTCAGCCGCCGTCGCGTTGATCATCCGTCGATGAGGGGGTTCACGTCATTGCCACGGTATTTCGCCGCCACGTTTTCCCCCCAGATGCTCCGGCGCAATCGTCGAGCCAATCCCGTCGCTTCCGCGATCGTCGGAACACCGGCGCATCGCCGCACGTCGGGGCTCGGCTCCTGCAACGACCCTGCAAGGGCTTCAATGGCCTGGTGTCTCCGTGATTCGACGATTTCGCGCTGGATCGGATCGAGGTGACCGTCGAGGAATGCGGCAATTCGCAACGCAAGCGCTGCGTGCCCACACTCTTCGTCGGCAATACGCGCCATTGCTGCGCGGATTTCCGGGTCCTCCGCATATTCGGCCTGAAACAATGCCGTCGCTGCGGCGAATGTCTCATTGACGAGACCCTCGACGGCGTTTTCCAATGCAATGTCGAACGCCGATCGCTTGGCAACAGGCTCGACCACCGGATTCTCCACGCGAATCCCATGACGCTCGGCAAAATGCGTCATTTGCGCGGCGTGGCGCACCTCTTCGCGAGCGGCATCGGCCAGATCGTTCAACAAATCGCTCGGGGCACCCAGGTCCTCCAATTCGGCGCGAAGCTTTTCGAAAGCAATGACCGCGGCTGCCTCGAAATAGGCCGAAGTCGCGAAGTATCGCCCGATCGCTCGAGTATCCAGCGTCATCTCGACGAGGCCCGCGGGGCGCCGCCCTGGAACGGCACACTCCGTCGTGTATTCCGTTCCCGATTCGGTCACTTCACAAGTCACGGAGGCCCCTCGCATGGGACAGGTGGGTCCGCCTCCGCCGCCCCCTCCGCCGCCTGCACCCGATGGATTCGCATCCTCATAAGCTTGGATGTATTGATACTCGAGGTGACAACGATTGTACTTGGCATTCCCACAGAGGTCCGTGCAGGCTGACGACTGCAAACCGTACCCAAAGTAGCCGAAGGTCACGAATTGTGCGGCGTCGCATGCGGCGGCTGCATCGAGCTGCACGTTCTTGCTCTCCACGACCTCGGTGTACGGGCATTCGGTGCACGAAGCGATGGTGAATGTGGCGGGCATGAAGATGGCTGCATAGAGAAGTCGAACGAGTTGATCCTTGTTCATGGCAAGCGAAGTTAGCAGAACAAGGACCAGGGAAGCGAGTGGTTACGTGAGCATTTGGGGCGCGCAGCTGTTCAGCTTCCCCTCGCTCACAGGATATGAGCGTCTTCGAAGGGATCGTAGATCGGAATGCCGAGCCCGTGGAGGTGAGCGACGTTTCTCGTGGCGATTCCCAATGAATGCGCTTTGGCCGTTCCGAGAATCAGCAAATCGCGATGTTCGACCGAACGGCCTTGCCGACGCGCTTCAACCTCGATCTCTGCGCTTGCCAGCGCTGCATCACGACATTGGCTCGGGCGCGAAGTCCTCGACACCACCGTCATGTTGCTGCTTCAGTGCCTCCACGCGTTCGAGAAACCGTGCGCCGGCTGGTTCTCCGCTGCCTCGCCCTGCCGTGAGGCGATCGTATTCTTCGACGGCGAGGACGACAGCGACATCGCGACCGCGACTATGAATGATGGTTGGCCCTCCAGCCGCATCGCGAAGAATTTCGGAAAGCCGGCTCTTGGCTTCCGCGATGCCGAGCCGTCGAGGACGAGGGGGAGGAGCAGGAGACTTGCGCGCGGCCTGTTTCATGACCATCGAGGTCTATCATCTGGTCATCTTGGAGACAACAGGAGTTCAACGCCGATGATGGTTCAGGGTCACGTCGGCGAGGGTAGGGGGGCATCCACGTCGCCGCCACCGGGTTCGTCGCTCAGGGGCACGCGGGCGGCGCGACGAGCGGCATAGGACGCATTGCGGCTGAGAATGAATTGGCCGAGCTCTTCCTTGCGATTGTGCCGAACGAGGATCGATTCGACGAGCAATGTATGCGCATAGGCCGCTCGGTCGAAAGCATCGCGCGCTGCACGCAGCAAAGTTATTGCTTGCGCGTCTTCCTTGGTCTCCCGGCTGAATTCCTGGGCGTCATTCTTGGCCGATTGATGAACGGCGCCGAAAGAATCGGCATAACCGAGCGGCACGAGGTCCGGTTCGGTTCCCAGCGCTTCGACGACCGTACCGACGAATTCGATGATGTCACCTTGTGACAGTCGCTCGAGGTCCGATTGCGACAAACGGAACGTCCGATCGACGAGACGTTTGCGGCGTTCGATTTCGGTCGCATTGATGGCGACGTCCGGATCGACGTTCAGCAAAGCATCTTGAACTTTACCGCGCACGAATGCATAGCGACGCACGAGGGCCGCGATGGAATCGGCGAGCTTGGCGCGTTCGGCATCGGTTTCGCCGCGCTCTCGGACGACGCGTCCCGCGGCTGATTGCAGGGAAACGCGTTCCTGGGCCAATTCGTCGCGAGATGCGACGATGGCCATTTGATATGTTGCATTGGGAGTCAACGTGACGGGGCTTGCGACCGCGCTGATATCATGGCGTGACTCGAGCAGACGTCGACGATCTTCTTCCGTATACATCGTGCACCTCGCGAGTGTGGGATGCAAGAACACACGGAATTTGCGGGATGGTCAACTGTTTTCGTTGGCAAGCACGAAGAAAATGGACTGGATTTCGACGGGTCGCGTTCGGAAAGCTGCTCGGGTAGCTCGATGAGGCTCAATGTTCGGCGTGGCGAGAAGCCCGCTCACTCAGCCCTCGGCCTGCACCTTCTTGAGCAACCTCAAAAGCTTCGCCCGATCCACTCCCAGCCGCCGCGCCGCCTCCATCTGATTACCTCTGCATTCCCGCAGCACCCGATTCACCAGCTCCCGCGTCAGCGGACGCTTGCCCAAATCATCCGCGCTCGGCCCCAGCACCTCGGCGATCGCTCGCAACCGCAATTCTCGCGACGGCGTTAGATGCGTCACCAGCAAGTCGAGCTCCCGCACGTTGCCCTTCCACGGAAATAGCAAGAGCCTCTCGAGCGCCTCGATTTCGATGCCCTCCGGCTCCAGTGTCTCTTTACGACGTTGATAAAGCGTTTGCAGAATGGCGAAGATATCCTCGGGGCGCTCGCGCAGCGGCGGAATGTAGAGGCGCGGCGCGAACCGAGACCGTAAATCCAATCGAAACGTGCCCGCCTCCACCATGGCATCGAGCGGCCGATTCGTCGCCGCCACGAATGTCACGTCGATGTCTTTGATTGCCTTGCTTTCACCTACCGGCCACACTTCGCGTTTTTCGAGGAGCCGCAGGATTTTCGGCTGCAAATCGAGCGACAGCTCGCCGATTTCATCCAGAAATACCGTCCCTCCCCGGTGCGCCCGAATGACCCCTTCGCCACCTCCTTCGCTTCCTGAAAAGGCCCCCTTTTTCCACCCAAACAGATGCGATTCGAACACCGAAGCGGGAATCGCTGCCACGTTCACCGGCCCGAAGCTTTTGTTTTTGCCGCGCAATAGGATGGCAATCTGCTCGGCGACGAGCTCCTTGCCCGTCCCCGTCTCTCCCTCGATGAGCACGCTGCGCCCCTGTTGATTCGTGAGTTTCTCGAGGTTTTGGCGCAAACTCCGCAATCCGAAAGGACTGACCAGCTCGCCGAGAGGAGCATCCGGCTGAAAAGAGCCGGTAAACGAGCTGCGAAAGACGAAGAGCGAGCAGCCAATTCGAACCACGGCACCTTCGGGCATTTCGACAGGCTCCTCCGCGCCAATCGCATGACCATTGACGAACGTGCCATTGCGGGATTTGACGTCTTCGATTTTATGCACGCCGCCGAGCCGCGAGAAGCGCAAGTGTCGGCTGGAGATTTCCTTGTCGAGGATTCCGCGGTCGGCGAAGTCCTTGCGCCCGATGGTATTACCGGAGCTTGGCACCGGAAACACCACGAGCATGGGAAAGACGCAAATCAGTACGGGCTCGCCTGGTTTTGCATCGGGCGGAGGAGGAACGCGATGGTCGTGGGTGGTCGTCGTGGTCATGGATCGTCGAGATAAAATTTTATTTCAGTGTTGTCTTTGCCGAACTTCCGGCTCAGTCCCACGCATAACGTGGAAACCAACAAGCTTTTCGAGGTATTGGTTTTGCCCCGCGCCGAGACGTGTCCGCCCTCCTCGACCTCTACGTACAAATTGCCCTCCAACAGATCCCGCGTCGTCACCGGTAGCCGTTCGACGTATGCCACGCCGCGATTGGGGGCAGCAATGTCGGAAGCGTCGCGTTTGCGCACGCATTTGGCGCTGGTCTGAGGATCCGTTGCCCGCCAAAAGCAAACCTTGGCGCCGAGCGAGTTTGCTTGTACGCTCGCGAGTCGAAGCATGAAGGATCGATTGGGGTCGAGGGGTTTGGCACAACGCTCCGGCACGTACGACCGGCCGGAGTTGCACCGTGTACACTTCGTTTTCTCGGTGTGCTCGCAATAGGTATTTTTAATATTTTTCTGCGGCTCCTTGCATTCCGGACCGCCGCAACATTCCCCCTGCTTCTGGACGGGAGGTCGCACGTTCATACCCAGGCTTCGTTGCCGGTGCCGGGGGCTCCGGCGATTGCGCCACCGAAGTCGCCTGCGGCAGCGGAATGAGCGGTGATTCGGCATCCGTCGATTTGCCCGCATCCTTGAAATAAATGACGGCCGCGAGCGCCACGATGGCCAGCGCCAACGCATACAGCGGCCCGTGAATCGACTTTGCCACAGGACGCTCGTGGACCGGTGGCGGAGGCGGACCGGGCGAAACCATGGGCATCGGCGCCGTCATCGGCTCCGTCGCGGGAGTCATTGATCTGCCAACCCGCGGCGAGCTCGGCGACAATGACCCCGGAGCTGGCGTATGCGTTTCCGTGCGGGAAATCACGGGCCGCGCAGGCATGCGGCCCGTCCGCAAAATCTCCAGCAATTCGCCTCCATTGCGCGGTCGATCCTCCGGTCGCAAGGCCAAGCAAGCATTCATCGCCAAACCCCACGCCCCAGGCATGCTTCGCGGCGGCCACGCCCGCGCTCCCGAAAGCAGTTCGCGATAACGCTGCGCCACGACCTCGAAAGACGCCGAATGCCCAAGTCCCGTCGGATGCCCACCGAAATGCAGCTCATACGCAATCACGCCAAACGCAAACACATCTCGCGCGCAGCTCTCTTCGGACGAAGCTCGCCCCCGCGGATCGAACAGCTCGGGCGACAAATACGGAATCGTCCCAATCACTCCGCCCACCGACGTGAGCTTTTGCGGATTGCCGAGGGGCACGGCAATGCCGAAATCGACGAGCTTGACGGTGCCCGGCAAATCCGGCCGACTCCAAAAGCCGTCGGTCACGAGGATGTTTCCCGGCTTCAAGTCCCGATGCGCCAAACCCGCTGCGTGTACATGCGCGAGCACCTCCGCCACTTGGCGCAGAATGGCCATGCGCTGGGCTTGATCGAGCCGGCCTTCGTGCACGAGGTCATCGAGCGGACGACCTTGGACGAGATCGAGCACGACGCCGACGAGGCCGCGATCCAAGTCTTCAAAGAGCCCGTAACACGCACACAGCGACGGATGCGTCAAGTGCGCCAGGATTTTGGCTTCACGCCGAGCTCGCACGAAGGCCGCTTGACCCGCATCCGCAAGCTGCACGATCTTCAGTGCGCGCAGCGAGCCTTCATCGAGCGGATCGACGACTTGCCAAACCGATCCTTGCCCGCCTTTGCCCAGCGGCCGGACCAGCGTATATCGATCGATGCGATCACCCGCACGTAGTTCCACGCGGGCGATTGTACACGAGTGCGAGGAAGAATGGAAGGTCGGGAAACATTCGTCTGCTCGAAAACCGTCGATGGTTTCTATGATCGCAAAGCGCTCGATGCGGCCGTCTCCCACGCCCAATAGCGCACGTCTTTCGTCCCGACGAACACCAAGACGCCAGCTCGCAAATGGTTGCCCAGCGTCAGCATCTTGACCAAGTCCGCGTCCGCCGCATACCGCTCGATCTGCGCAAAACCTTTTGCAACTGCAGCTTCGATGTCCTTGTCCGTCGCGTCGGTCTTCACGTATTTCGCCTCGATGATCCACGCGTACTTGGCCGCCGATGCATTGCCTCGGAGCGCCAGCAACAAATCGCAATAACCCTGCGTGACCTCTTTTTCGCTCATCAAGTAAAACGAATTGGTTTGCGACAAATACGCAAACAGCATCAGCTTCATCGTTTTTTCATCGAATTGGATGAGGTCCCGATTGCTGATGCGTCCAAGGACCTGCTTGTGGAACAAGTCGAGCAAGGGTTGAATCTCGCCGTCCACCGACATCTTCCGGAGCGCGCTCGACACATCGGTCAAGTCGATTTGCAAGCCCTCGTGATCGGCCATGGCAAACGCGATGTAACTCCATTGCAACTCGCGCATCACGCGGTTGGGGATGACGAGCTTGGGATCCGAGCTGGTCATCGCATCAGCGGAGAAGGTCAGCATCCCCATGTAGTAAAAGAGCGACACGATTTGCGCTCGGCCAAAAAGCATCCTGGTGCCGAATTGCTCGACCAGGGGACTGGTGACCGATTCATTCGTCAAGATCTCTTCCAACAGCTCCCGTGTGCCGGTCTCTTGACCGCTCGTATTTCGAGCAATGCCGTAGAGGCGCCCATAATCGGTACGCACGTTCAAATCGAGCATTTGCCGGGGGTACCTGCCCGTCGCCAAGACCTGGCCGACGAAATACAGGACCAGCGTCGAGTTGTACATTTTGTCCTGCGCGTACACCGAAAATCGATACCCGTCGTAATACCGCTCCAGCGTTTCGAGCAGCGCTTTGCGATCACCAATGCGCGGATCGGCCGCCAAGTCGGGCCTGTCCCGGAGCATCAGGTCCACCGCGCGTTCGACGTCCGCCGTCGTGAACCCAGCCAAGGCATTCAACGCATCGTGCTGCGACACGTGCGTGATGATATTGAACCCGCTCGACAAGTCGTCCAGCATGATGGGCGACACGCCCGTGACGAACATCCGCGCCAGCGTGCTCGTGATTGTAAATGCCTTCAAATTGGCATAAAAGCTCCGCACGAATCCCGAGCTGCGCACGATGCCTTGGTAGGTGTCGATCAAGCCGTCCGAAAGCAGCCGATTGCCAAAATGGTCGTATTCGTCGATCAGCAAATAGACCTGGTGCTCGGCGTCGCGGACGACCGTAAAGAGCTCCGTCATGAGCGCGGCGGTATCTTCCTCGTCCGATCGGACCGTTGCTTCCAGCGTCGCCAGCCTGGGAAGGAGTTTTTCGTACCGCCAGATGAACGACCGGATCGATGCCTTGACTTGCACGGCAAAACTCTTGCGAATGTCCGCTTCGGTCCCCTCGGATGCCACCGGGGAAAAATCGAAACGCAGAACGAGATACTTGTTTTTCTCGGGCGTCGGGTGCTCGTGGACCCACAGTCCGCCAAACAGCTCGTCGAATTTGTCGGCAAGAGCGATGTCGTAGTAGTTTTCGAGCGTGCTGATCAGGGTCGATTTGCCGAACCTGCGTGGCCGCAGGAAGATCAGATGTTCGCCGCCGGCGTTCTCCAGGTGCGGGAAAAACGGGGTCTTGTCGACGTAAAAGGACCCGCTGCGACGGATGGCCGCAAAATCGCATTTGGCGTAGGGAATTTTCATGGCTCGACGTGCTCGCGGGCGAACCTTAGCACCACCTCGGCCGGAAGCGAAGCAGGCACCTCAGCCGTGGTGGCGGCACCCATGAAATTTCCACCGTGCGCACGCATGACGCACGCACGGCGGGCTGACAAGGCGGGCTGCTCGGCAGTGCAGCATCGCCAGACGATGGCTTGTGGGCTTCGTACCACTTTACTCCGGGCAACTACGAACCGCCCCCGGGCACGTCGAGCATCATCGCGGTGCATGGCGCAGCCGTCAAGAAAGTGCTCCCCGATTTCGAGCAACGTGATGTCGTCGCTTATCCAACGTACAAGATGACGCTCAACCGCCCGCTGAACGCCGTGTCTCGCGCCATGATCGAGGATACGATCAATTGTGCGACGAACGAAAAACGACGGCGATGACGAGCAATCCGATGAGGCTCGCCAACCGACCAGCCCATTCGGCTCGACTGCGTGAAAAACGGAGCTCGATGTCGCGGCTGGTCGCGAAGACGAGCTGGAACGTGGGGGTAGCCATGTACACCGGTTCACCCGATGGAGTCGTCCAATTCGGAAAATAAGTTTGACGAATCCATAATGGGAACGCGCGATCCGGGTCGCGGTCGAGCTCGACGCGTACGAAATCACCCTCGATCGTGGCACTCGTGACGATCGGGCCATCTTGAACGCGTTCTCGAATGGCGTCGATGACGTCGAGAAGGCGTTTCACCATGTCTCGGGTCCAAACGAGGCGAGCGGCACGTGAGCTTTCGGGCGCGGCTGAACGCTCGACGATGTGAATGGTTTGGCGCTCCCGCGCAAGCGCCACGAGGTCGGTGACGAGCGGATCGTCCGACGCGACGAGTACGAGGTGCCGGTCGCGCGTGAATCGCTCGATGGTGGCGAGCGCGTGCGTTCGGTCGCGATAGCGGAGATCGATGAGGAGCGCCGTGCGAAAGCGATTCCAATCGGCGCACGTGTCGATTTCGCGGCACGGGGACGACACGAGAGGCACATCGAGCCTACCCGCGGCGAACATTTCTTCGCCGAGCCGCACGAAATCGAGGCTGTCGTCCGGGCGCGGTTTGACGCTGAAGGTTGCGAAGGTGAGCACGGGCGCGAAGCTCGGTACGACGGCATGACCAGGCGCTGGATCGTCGAATGCGTAAAGCTCCCATTCACCGGGCGGTGAAACGAGGCGCACGCCGGGAAGGCTCGCGACCCGCGCCTTCGTTGCCTCGGTTTGCACGACGAAATATCGCACGTTGAAGAGACGCATTCGTCGAGCTGTCAGGTCGTCGACAGTTCCAATGTGAGCACGAATTGCCTCACGTTCGCCACTCGCCTCCCGGATTGGGTACCTGAGGCTGCCACCGTGCACCTGAACAAGGCCTACGGCGGTCAGCAGTACCCCGCAATTTGTGGCGTGGGCTACTGTTCACCCACGCCAGCCAATGTGATCCTCGACAGGCGGTTCAAGGGCACCGATTGCACGTGGAGCGGCTGTGCTCCAGAGCTTGCCGGCGTGACGGTAACGACCAGCGAGTTCTTCAGGGCCTCCAACGGGTTCAATTACTTGGACGAACCTTCCCGACAGTTTTGTGCGGGCGTATTCCTGACATTGCCCGCCGGGTGGACATCGGGCGCTCGCATCAATCAGAAGCACGCCGCGCACCTGCTCGAACCCAAGATCGTCTCCTACTTGTTTTAGCTACGGGCTCCTCAACGGGGGCCGGCGTCGTCGGCCATTCCATACCACGACGTCGGCCCGCTGCCGTCTCTGCCCAAAAAGCACGCCAACCGCGAACGTCGCCTGCTTTGCCCGCCACGTGCGCTCGAGGTCCGCAGGAAGCTCGAGGACGATCTTCCTGCCATCCTCCTGCCGGGAACGCACGCCATCCGCAGCCTCGAGCTCGTCGCGCTCGGCGTAGGCTCGGTCGAACGTGAAATCATGGCCTCGCGACGTTTTGCAAAAAATGCGAGTCGGCGAATACACGCCGCAATAATAGGACCATTTGTAGGGAAATCGCAGTTGGCCGGACGGATCCGCGAGGGGCGAGGCCGAGCGAAAGGGAGGCGCGGGAAAGAAGAATACATGCGCATTCGTTTGTCCCCAATCCCGAATGGGCGCCGCCGTATCGATTTCCACCCGAAACAAGCCGTCGCGCTTCACGAGCTTGATCGCATCGAAATGGTGTGATCCCAGATCGAGGTCTGGGTATGCCATGGGCGGTGCTGGCCGCTCGGTCACGCGGCAAGCTTCTCCGGAGCCGATCTCGCGTGTCGTGATTTGATCGACGAATCCCACATAATCGCGCGCTGTCGCCACGGTGGCTGCGATGCGTTCGGGAATCGATTGATTCTTCAGCGCATAATATCGATCGAGCGGAATCTCGAAATGAAGCGTCCCGTCGTCGCGTGTCGTCTGCACGATCCCCGCATCGATTCCGACGAAATCAGCCTTGACCAAATCCGTCGCGTACACCTGTGGCGTGTAGTTGCTCGGCTCGGGGGCCATGATGCCGACACGTACGTCATTACCATGGGGAAATTCGACTGCACCACGCACCGGGTAGGACAAATCGTCGAAATACTTGGGATCCGCGGTGAGCGCATAACGCGTGGAACCATGACCGCTTGCACCGATGAATACGTAGATGTTCTGGTCGGCGGCATTCCGAAAGCGCCCCTCGAGCTCGATGTCGAGCAGCAGCGTGGCGTCGACTCGGCTTGCAGAGACGGCACGCAGGACGAGCTCTTTGGTGCGAGTGAGCGGAGGATCTTGCACGCGGCTCCGCGCGGGCACACCACGGCAAACCGTCTCGTTCACGCGAAAATCGAATATGCACGACAACCCATGGTCGTCGGTGGGCATGGCTCGCTCGGTACACCCGGAGAGGAAGAAGGCAATCGGAAGGAGGAGCAGCGAGGTGACGAGGTGACGACCTGGGGCGACGAAGCGCATGGCTGGACCGTGTCGCATTCCAAGCGGACATGAGTCAACACTGTGTTCGTTGGCAAGTACGCACAAAACGAACTAGACCTTCGAGTTGCTTTTCTGGGCACGCCACGGTTCGCGAGCTGCGATGTCATCGAAAAAACGTGTCGGCCGCGCGAGCCGTCTGCTAAGCTCGCGGCCGATGGCCACCAACGTTCGCGCACAAGCGGGTCAGCCGCGTCCGATTCCGATCGCCCCCACCAAGGAAACCTGGCGCTCGATGACGCCGGACGAGCGCGAGCGGTTCCTTGTCGACGTCAACGACGCCCTGTCGGATCCCGTCCGCATGATGAGCGAAGGGCGGCCTCACAAGAAGGCCAAGGTCCGGGCCATCGACATGCTCGGGTTGCACTTCAAGACGATGGGGCGCGTCATCTACTTGGCCGAGGAGATGGCGGTCCTCTATCCCGGCGAGGAATCGTTTTCCCCGGATGTCCTTGCCGTGCTCGATGTGCCCCAAATCGAGGATGACGAGCGGATGGCGTGGGTGGTGGTCGACGAGGGCAGGGGGCTCGATTTCGTGCTCGAGGTGTTGCACAGGGGTGACCGACGGAAGGATCTCGTCGACAACGTCGAGCGTTACGCGCGCCTCGGGATCCCCGAGTATTTCATTTATGATCGCGCGCAGCAGAGGATCCACGGATACCGGCTCGAGGAACCGAAAGCGGCGCGTTATACACGCATCGTTCCGCAAGGGGGCCGGTACAGCTCGCAGGTGCTCGGGCTCGACCTTGCAATTCAGGGCGGCACGCTGCGGTTTTTCCAGGGGATGGCCGAGCTCTTCGGGTCGGATGATTTGATCGGCCGTTTGACGGGCATGGTGGAGGATCTGGAGGCGAAGGCCGACGAGGCGGAGGCAAAGGCCAACGAGGCCGAGGCAAAGGCCAACCAGGCCGTTACTGCATTACGCGACGCCATCTCCACGCTGCTCGACGTGCGCGGGATCGATTGCCCCGACAATGCTCGCGCAGTCCTCATGTCTTGCGATGATCCCGCCGTCCTGCAGCGATGGCTGCTCCGCGCAAAGACAGCCACGTCCGCGGCGGACGTGTTCACCACGTAAACAGCGAGCTTTTTCTCTCTATGTGGTTGACACGAGTTGCACGAGTCAGAGGTCGTTCATGCACGCCTCGAACTCCGTCTGGCAGCCGTCGGGTTGCGGCACCGTCGTGAGGCAGTTTTCGCATTCCGCCGTCATTGGGGCGCCGACGCAATACCCTGTGTTGCATACCGGTTCGCATGGATTGCCGGGCGTACACGTGCAGGTCATCAATGCAGCATAGAGCGTTTCCGATGTGTCCGTGCAGAATGGACCCGGTTCGGCAGGAGTGAAAAAGGCTTTGTCTGCGCAATAGAGGCACGGTGGGTCGCAGGATACGCCACACACGACACAATTCTCTTTCTCCGAGACCGTCCAGATGCCATTGCTGCACTCGTGATACGTGCTCGTGCCTGGTCCCGGCTCGCAGGCGACGGGATAACCGTAATGACACAACACATCCGCAAAACAACGGTCGCCGGCCTTGGGTGGGGACGCAGGGCATACCGGCGCTGCATTACAAGCCTCATCGCAAGCTGCGGGATCGATATCCATCAAGGTCACTGTGTAGGGTTCGCACATCACGAGGCCATTCCATGTCGCGCCTCCTCCACCGGTGTTCTCCGTAAGTAGAATTCTCACCTCCGCGCCGTCGACGAGTCCAAGTGATTCGATGCATGCGCGTGGTGGGTTCTCCCAATTGGTGGTCCTGAATGAATCGCTCCCGCCGTCCCACGTGAGCTCGACCGCTACGGGGTCATTGATACAATTATAAAGTTCGTCGGATGAAGGCGGGGAAAGGGTGACGCGCGCGGTAATGATACGTGCATCGTACTCGCAACGTCCGCTGCACGCGCTCACCAGGAGTGCGCTCACGATGGCTGCCGGCAAAAACGATCGGTTCATGATTCGACGCTCCTGCGGATCGACCCGTTTTCAATCGCCATGCCAGGCTGGAAACGCTCGAAAACCGAACAATCGCCGAACATGACGCCTGCAGAATCTGCGTTATCGTGCAAAGTGCGCTGCGCGATCGACCTCGGGCCAATCGCTCTCGGTCAGGGGGGATCGTCAATCCGAATGCCGATCCCGCGGAAGTGAGCGGGCCACATTTCGAGCTTGTCGAACGTGGCTCATCCGGCTGGGGCCGTACACTCGACTCTTTCGGCTCGCTCGTTCATCCCTTTCCTTGCAGCGATGCCGCATGTGTTGGTACGATGGCCCCGGTCGCGACAACTCGTTACTTCGAAGCGCACGACGATGATGGAACCTGTGCAGCCAGGTACGATTTTGCTGGGGAAATACCGCGTCGAGCAGGTGCTTGGTGAGGGAGGGATGGGGTACGTCGTCGCCGCGCGGCACGAGGAGCTGGGCGAGCTTTTTGCCATCAAGTTGATGCTGCCCGAGGTGCTCGAGCATCGTGATGCCGTGACACGGTTCCTGAACGAAGCGCGCGCATGTGCGAAGCTCAAGGGCGAACACGTGGCGCGCGTCCACGATGTCGGGCGTCTCGAGAACGGCGCGCCGTACATGGTCATCGAGTACCTCGATGGGGACGACCTGGATGGTGTTTTGCGCGCACGTCAATTTTTCCCTTACAACGAGGCCGCTCTCTATGTGCTTCAGGCATGCGAGGCCGTCGCGGAAGCACACGCGGCGGGTATCGTGCATCGAGATCTCAAGCCGTCGAACCTGTTTCTGACCCGGCGGCCCAATGGAACGCCGTGCGTCAAGGTGCTCGACTTCGGTATCTCGAAGCAGCTCGATCACAGCTCCAGCAAGACGCCAAGCGTGACGGCAACGGGCAATTTCGTCGGTTCCCCGCTCTATATGTCGCCCGAACGACTGGACAACGCGACGGATCCGCGCAGCGACATCTGGGCACTCGGGGTCATTCTGTATGAATTCGCCACCGGACACATGCCATTTCCCGGCGAGACCGTGGTGGAAATCCTGAAAAAAGTGCTCAACGCTCATCCCGTTCCACCAAGCCACTTACGCGAAGGCATTCCTCCTGAATTCGAGGAGATCGTATTGCGTTGCTTGGAAAAACAACCCGAACACCGGTACCAGTCGGTTCGTGAATTGATGACGGCTTTGCAGCCGTTGGCAACGGCATCGGTCGTGCCCGTGGTGTCGCGTGTCGAGGATTCGAGCATTCGACAGTCGTCGGAAGCGGTCGACGACACGATTACCGTCAATGCATCCAGTCGCAATGAAGCATTGGAAGCGGCCGCCCCCGCCGCGCCGGTCGTGCTCGATTCCAAAACAGGGGAGCAGGTTCTGGGAGACGGCGCAAACGAAGCTCCAAAGCGTATCATCATGCCCAGCGATGGTCGCCCAAGGAGTAGCCCGTGGGCCAATTACCGTGCAAAATCCACGCGGAAACGGTCGCGGTGGCTCATCGTGGCGGCCATGGTTGCGATGACCATTGCATTGATCGGCGGCGGGTTCTTCGTCATGGATCCATGGATCTGGACAAGAATATGGACGCGACTCGTAAACGGGGAATCGGTCGAATTGGCTCCGTCTTCCGGATCGGCGACGACACCGTCGAATCACCGAGCATCTCATGCGCCGTCCGCCCCCAGTGCGTCGACGTCTGCGTCGACGATGGCCACTCCTCGGTCTCGGACCAAGCATACGCCGGCTTCCGTAGGATCGCCTTCGACGGCGACGAGCGCTGGCGCATCGGCATCCGCAGCGTCGGTATCCGCATCGGCCGCCATCGCGTCACCACCTTCAGCTTCGCCACCAGCATCCGGCGCCACCCCAGCGCCATCGGCAGCTTCGCCACCTCCATCGGTTTCCGCTCCCACGCCGCCCGCGAAGTCGGCTATGCCGGCGACAGGCGGATAGGTTCGCGTATGACGATCGGGAGCCCGACGTAGGAGATCTTTCTCGCGGCGCCACGTTCCGGCTGTACGCCCGCCTCGCCTCGTGCGAGAGTGGTCGCGTGAAAGACTTCTTGCAGTGGGGATGGCTCGTAGGCGCAGTCGTTTGCATTTCGAGCTGCGCTGGCGGCCAGTTCGTGCTCGATCCGGGGCTGTCCCAGGGGCCCGAGCTGACCGTCGAGGGCCCCTTGGGCTTTAATGCCTACGAGTGTGATCCCGAGCAATCCCCGAAGCCGAAAGGCTTGGGGGAAGATCGTTCGGCTTCCATCCAGGTCGCCGGGCTTTCGGGCACGGCAACTCCGCTGCGACGGGAATTGGCCACGCAGAAGATTTTTGGCGACGCGCTGATTCGAGACTACCGCGCATTCTTGTCCCAACTGGCCGAGCTGCGTGCGGCCACGGAAGGCGTGCTCGGGACAGAGGCGTCGTCGAGCGTGGGAAACGCTCCTGAGGGCGTGGTGACGGGGGATGTTACAGTGGACACGATGTTGAATGGCATCAAGTTCGTGCTGGCGTTGCCCGAGAGCGCCACGGAGAGCACCGGATTCGGGTTTGGGGGCCAGATCGAAGGTCGGACGGTGATGGCTGCATGTCGCACCACCCAGACCGCGCGGGTGTTTTCGGCATTCGACGGTCCGCGGTTCGCGTTGCGCTGCAAATGGGCGTCGCCTGCAATGAATGCCAAAGGCGAATGGAACGTGGACGCCATTGGTTCTTGGAGCAATTACGCTTTTGCGGGGGAACTGAAAAGCGAGGCAGGGGATGTGGCTCGTTTCGGGTCTCAAAATGTGACGGTGCTGGGTATGGGAGGAGTTCGGGGATTCGATTGGAAAGCCGGGGATGGTGGGGTGGCGGCTCTGAGCTTCTGGCAGCGACCGGGGCCGCGACCAGCGAACTTGCCACAGGGAAAAGAACCGCCTTATGAACCCCGGGCGTGGCTCGGGCGCAGCCTCGAATCAAAACCGGGTTTTCGGGATGGCATCCTGATCAGTGTGGCGCTTTCGTATCTGTTTCCCTGGCCGTCCGAGTGTGACAACAAGCGATTACGCGCGGGTGCGATGGAGACCGCCAAATGAGGATGGGCGCGTGATGGCATTTCCCGCCCAATAACATACGGGCGGAGCGAAGAAGCCGTTGCCGTCATTCAGCAGAATGGATAACGCGATTCGTAACGCTGAATCCGTACGAATTGACTGCCCGAATGGCGGTCGATTCTGTTCAACGCCCTTTCAGTCCGTGGACAGAGCGCGGAACGGCGTGCCCCGTGGCCCGTTCGCGAATGCGGCCTCGGTGACGCGCAGGCTCATGGTGACGGCGGAGCGCTTGTGGTCGTCGTCGTCGAAGAGCTCGAGCGCGGCGAGCGCACCGGCGAAGTCGCCGACAGTCGCACAGCCGTGCACCGCCTCTTGGACGCTGCAATAACGGACGCTCTTTGTCGGGAGCTTGCAGGCCTGGAGGGCCAAGTCGACGCGGCCGACCGTCGCCGCATACCGGCAGAACACGCGGCAGTCCAAGTCGCGGTCCTTGGGCTTGAGCTGTTCGAGCCGCGCCAGCTCCCGCTCGAGCAGCTCGTCGACCAGCGCTCGCTCGCCGAGCTCGCAGAGGCGGAGCAGCGCCGGCTGGTCAAGGTTGCCCAGCTTGACTCGGCGATGGGCGACGTGGGCGCGCAGTGCATCGAGGGCCAGCGGCCGATCGGGGGTCGAGCAGGCGATCTTCACCAGCACCGCGCCGTCGCTGACCTTGGGCAGGGCCGCGCGAACCTCGGCGGTTCGACCGAGCGCCGCGAAGTAGGCCCAGCGCTCTTCGGTGTCCTCGTCGGCCAATTCCTCGCGCCCCTCGGCCCAGCGCGCGGCCACCTTCGGTGCGTGGGCCGCGACGAGCGCGAATGCGTGCGGGTGCGCGCCATAGCCGAAGGAAAAGGGCTCTTCGTCGAGCACGCGCTGGGCCAGCTTCACCGCCTCGGAAGGCCGCACCTGCGCGAGCGACTGCAGCGCAACGGTGACGCAGCTTTCGCCTTCGCCGCGGCCCAGAAGGATGTCGGGGTATCGGAGCGCCAGCTCGATGAACGCTCCCTGGGTGCCATCCTTCAGCGCACGACGGAGCAGCGCCATGGTGAGCTCTTCGCTGGTGTCCTTGTTCGTACACCGATCGATCGCGTCACAAAACACGTCGGCGCCATCCGCGTAGAGCGCCATGAGGCCTTCGGTCGTCGCGTAGTCGAACATGCTACCGATCTCGCCGACCTCCACGAAGCGATCGACCTGGCCGCCCAAGGCGGCGACCCAGCCGAGGTCCTGCGCGGATACGTAGCTTTCGCGATCGGCCAACAGCTCCTTCCACGCCCGCTCGGCCCGGGCCCCGTCGCCCAGACGCCACCAGGCGGCCACGAGCCCTGTATGGCGCGAGCGCGTTCGGCCTTGTCTTCCGCGGGCAGCGCGGCTTCGCCCGCCTCCACGAAACGCCGCGCCGAATCGAGCTTGCCGGCCAGCACGCGCTGCACCGCCACCCGACCGGCGACCTGACCGAGCCGGCCCGTGCCGGCACCGAGAGCTCCTCGAGCCAGGCCATGACCTGCTCGTCGCTGGCATCCTCGGCCCACCGGACCAGGAAGGCGATGATCGCATCCGGCCAGTGGCGCCCGTCACGGATTAGCTCGAAGCACACCTTGCGCAGGTCGTCGTAGGACTTGACCTCACGCGGCGACGCGGCCCGATCCGAGGCGTCCTTGGTGGCCTTGCTCCTCGCCCTGGTCGTCGTCTCCTTGGCCTTGCTCGCCTTGGCCTTGTTCGCCTTGGCTTTGCCCGGAGCATTCGCGGGCCCCGCGCTCGTCTCCACGAGGATCACCTTGTCGTGCTCGACGTAGGCCAAGCTCTCCTCGCTGTCCCCTTCTTCCAACTGTGAGAGCAGCGACGGGTCGCTCACCTCGATCGTGTACACCACGGCTGGACGTTCCGCGTCCTCGTCGTCCACATCTTCGGTCGCACGCGTTATCGAGAACCAGCCGCGCCCTCGCTTGTTCACCGTGCCGTGCGCGAGCGGCCCCACCTCGACGTGCTTGATGTACTTGCGCGCGAGCGTCACGTCATCGCCGTCATCGTCTGGCGACACGAAGTCCGAAAGTAGTTTCCAGGCGAAGAGGCGTTCGGTGCCGAAGGTGTCGATGTCGGGGTGGACGAGCGTTGCTTGCAGGAGAACCACCGAGCCTGTTTTCTTCAGGCATCGGACGTTGAAGTAATGCATTGGGCGTGTCCTTGGGTACGCAGGCGTGACGACGCCGTGTTCTCATTTTCGCGCCTCTCATGTCTACCCCCATCGTGCCGCTGGTCGACACGCACGAGGCGCCACCAATGAACGAAATGGCAGCCGAGGTTCTCGCCGGTTCGCAATATGACCGCCATGCGCAAACGTCCAAAGCATTGCAATGAACGTGTCCCGGGCATTCCGGTGGCCTTGCAGATTGTTCCCATTTTCCAAAATTCAGCATTGCGCATCCATTGAGCTTCGGTCACCTTGGTGTGACCATGGCAGAGTCCGGGCGCGTCGTCGTCGTCCGCGAAATGGCTGTGGTTTTTGGGGGGATGACCATGCGAGTAGCGACCGTATCCATCGTGCATCCATCATCGACGATTGCTGGGAAAGAAGTTGCCGAGGGGTTGATTCTCGAGCTCGGTGCAGCTCCGCGCTGTATCCTTCTTTTCGTCTCCAGCCGACATGATCCGCGCAGCGTCATGGACGGACTTGGCCGGCGATTGCCCGACGATACCATTGTCGTAGGGTGTTCGAGTTTTGGTGAAATCAACGCCGAAGAAGCGCTCACGGGGTCGGTCACCGCAATGGGTTTTACCGACATCGATTGTGCTGCCTACAAGGTGGACCATATGTTGCCGGATGGCCGCGCTGCGGGTCGCGAGCTTGCAAAACGAGCCAAAGCATTCGAGCCGAATATCCTCATTACATTTGCCGACGGAATCATGGGGAGTCCCGCGGATCTCGTGCGTGGAATGCAAGATGTATTGGGTACGAAGTTCCCAATCGTGGGCGGCGTGGCTGCCGAGCATCTGGCATTCGAGCGAACGTACGAAATTCATGGTCGCGAAGTGTTGAGTGGTGGCGCGGTCGCTTTGGCCTTGCGTGGCAACATGACCATTGCCACTGCAGCAAAGTCGGGTTTTCAGCCCGTCGGCAACGTGCGTACGGTGACGCGTGTGGAAGGAAAAAACCTCATCCTCGAGCTCGATGGTGTGCCTGCATTGCGCATTTACAAAGAATTTCTGGGACAAACCGTGCGGGATCAGCAGATGGTGGGCATCGAGTTTCCCCTTTTGTGCGTACCCAGCCTCGATGGCGATTACATGGATTCCGACGATCGCACCAATGTCGTGCGTGTCGTCCGCAAGCTCGACGAAGAACGCGGCGGATTGCTTTTGAGCAGCGAAATCGCGGTCGGATCGAAGGTCCGGCTGACGTGTTCCACCAAAGATGATTTGCTCGAAGCAGCCGGCATGGCCGTGAATGAAGCCCTCGAGAAAGTGCCCAAGCCCGACGTTGCCCTCATATTTGGTTGTGCTTGCCGCAAGTTGATCCTCGGATCGAGGTATCAAGAGGAAATACGGCGTGCGTTTCGATCCCTCGACGCTGCCATTCCCAAAGTTGGATTTTACACCTATGGCGAGCTTTCCCCCGTGCGCGACACGACGGTGTGTCACGACGCGACATTCACAGTGGTGTTGCTCGGGTCTTGAAGATGCGCTGCGCGGAATGTTTGCTTGGAGTTGCATCACAGGCGAACGTGTCCCTCGAGGAGTTCCTCGATACAATGGGCGCCTGTGATGATTGCCCTGCGCTCACCGCGGGTCCGGCCGAATTGCATGTACTTTGGATCGCCTGCGTCAATGCGCGCATACGCTCCGTAAAACGCAGACCAAATTGCGTCAACGCGAGCAAGATCTCGCGGCGGCATTGGACGAGACTGCGCAATACGAGGCGCGCATCGAGAAAATGGTGCACGTGTACAACCAAAGCGTGCGCGAGCTCGAACCTCAGTTGGCGGTCGTCGAAAAACAAGCCGAGACGATTCGGGCATTATCGGCGCCCATCCTCGAAGTGGCGCATGGAGTCGTCGCGATGCCCATCATCGGCGCAATCGATCGCGAGCGCGAAGCATTGCTCACCCAGGCATTGCTCACGCGCGTGCACGAGCGAGCGACTCGGCTCGTCATCGTGGATTTGACCGGTCTCGACGACGTGGACGCTTTGACGGCAAGTCATCTCTTGCGCACGTGTGCGGCGCTTCGTTTGCTGGGGACCAAGGTCGTTTTGTGTGGATTGCGTAGCGCCGTGGCCAAAGAGCTCGTCCGTTTGGATGCCGATCTCGCCGTCGTGGAGACACTGCCGACTCTTCGCGCAGCGCTCGAACGAATTCGTTGAAAAAACTCATGTTTTTTGCGAAGGACAAGCGCGTCGTTCGTTCCGGGGACAACATTTGCAAAGCAATTTCTTCGGGGTCATCGTGTACGACGACGTGTGCGATTCTCCAGCAGCCGTGAATTGGAAACATTCGGTTCCCGCGTACGTAATGGGCATTTTTTGATGAGACGTGTCGATTTGCCAATCAACTTCGGCATAACCACGTGGAGCATCGATGCGGACGGCGCGTACGGTCACGACCACGCTCGGCGCGAATGCTTTCATGAAATTGCGAAACATGACGCGAAGTCCCGCATGACCTCGAAATGGACGGCTGCCAATGGGCGATTCGACGGTTCCACTTTTCGAAAACAGCGCAACCCAACGATCGATGTCCATGGTTTCCATGGCTGCGAAATACACGCTGGTGACTTCGCGAATGCGATTTTCATCGACCGCGGCGGGTAGACGGCTCGATACGGGGTCGGCGCGTTCGAGCTCGCTGACCATGGTGCCGGCATGGCGCCCATACGCAAAACTCGTGAAGACATTGTACCGATAACGGGCTTGGTCGAGAGCGGGATGCATGGGTTCGACGAACCGATTCACGAGCGTTCCGACTTCCACCCCCAATGAACCCAAGCTGCCCGAGCCCAGGATACGCGTGGCCAATTTATAATGATTGAACAAGAATAAGGCGCACCGATGTTCGAGCGTCGTCAGCGCTTCCGCGAAAGCATGTTCGGTTGGATGAACGTCGGGAGCTTGGTACATGGTCAAAAAAGACAATTCGCGGCGTTGCATGTCCGTGCTCAATTGCGTGCCGATTCGCCGGCATGCGGCCATGGCATCGGCAATTTGGCGTGATTGCGCGCCGCTTGCATCACGAAGACGTACGCGGAGCGGATGATAATCGGCCAGCACCAGCGTCTCGAGGATCATGATGGCGCCCGATAGATAAGTCATGATTTTGGTCGCTTTTTCGATCGCCATGGCGGCCTGTGCATAATTCTGTTTTTCGGTCGACGTTTCGGCAGATGCCAATGCGCCCAGAACGATGAACATCCAGCATTCGATGCTTTGGTGCGTCGTGGCGAAACAAAGCGGTCCTCGGCATTGAACGTACGGCGTCGGAAAATGGCGGCGATTCGCTCCGGTTGGATCCACGTATCGTAAGGCAACTGCAAGCGCTCGGCGCAGCGGGATGGCATTGATAAACCATACGCGGCAGCGAATTGTTCGATTTCCACTTCCAATCCCAACAGAATGGGCACTTCGTCGAGCAGCGTGGCATATTCGTCGACAAAATGCCGCACGTTGCGCTTTGGATGCTCGAATGTCCGGAGCACACATAAATTCGTAGAATGCGACGGCGACGTCGAAAACGTGCTTTCGGGTGGACGTGCATTATCGAGTACGTCGGCGAGGAGCCGAATTTGCATGGTTGCGCTGTTCCACAAACGGTCGATTCGATCTCGTTTGCGTACGTATCGTCGGGTATCGCGCCACGTTTCTTCGATGAGCAAGAACGTCAACTCGAGCGACACGAGGGCTGCTCGCAAATGCGCCTCGTTTTCCCACGCCGTGGTTGCCTGCCATGATTGCTGTAGCGCATCGAGCGAAATGTAGAGCTCGTAAGGTCGACTGTTCATGACTTCCCCCCAAAGGAATCATGAAGTCGAATCGACGATGTTTCGAGTTGGTTCGAACAGCGCAGCGAAGAATTGCAGATTGCGACGATGGTGTCCGTCGCTCACGGAAGTGCGCAGGGCGGAGCACCGCCCGTCGGCGCCGTGCCATTCCCGAAGCACCGCCCGTCGGCGCCGTGCCATTCCCGAAGCACCGCCCGTCGGCGCCATGCCATTCCCGAAGCACCGCCCGTCGGCGCCATGCCATTCCCGAAGCACCGCCCGTCGGCGCCATGCCATTCCCGAAGCACCGCCCGTCGGCGCCATGCCAATCCCCACGCGCAACCACGCACACCGACCTCCCGCATGGCCTGCATGCTACACGCATCTTTTGCGCCGACAATTCCTCGGCCACGCCAATGCATCGAACCGCCCCGCGTTTTTTCCGCAAGTTGCGACGTCCGGCCTTTGGTCACCCTTCGAGGCGACACAGGCGCCCATTGGCACACGGCATGCAAATGCATCTCCGCCGAATGCCCCGAAGCCAAGCAGCTCGCTGACTTCGCCGTGCTGGAGGAATCCATGAGGAGAATGATCCCGCTCTTGGGATTGCCCCTGATCGCTTGCATCATCCTTGGGTGCAGTGAACCCACGTCCGACGCGCCATTGCTCATCGTTGCCCTGAGCAACGACGATGCTCAACCAAGTTCCGAGGAACTCGGTCGTTACGTGAGCATTCAATCACGCGGCGGCAAAACATTGACTGTTCGTACCCGCAGAAGGCCCCGTTCTGCCGGGACAGACCGCGGCCCAACGTGCATCCTGCATTCCGCTTGGACCAGGTGCCGATACCTACGCCCTCACGCGGCTCAGCGTGATCCCCGACGACCAAGAGGCATCGCTCGAAGTGCAATTGCTGGAGGAAGCCCTCGAACCTGCAAAAGAGCCTTCTGGTGACTTGATTTGCGAAATCACCGGCACACGCGTCTATTCCGTCGTCAAAAAAATCAGCCTCGCATCGGCAAAAGAGAATGAGCCCGACGAGGGCGGCGGCAGCGGCGGCAATGGTTCGTCGAGTTCGACGGCGTCGTCGTCATCGAGCTCATCGAGCTCATCGAGCTCATCGAGCTCATCGAGCTCATCGGGCGGCGGTGGCGGCAGCGGGGGCAGCGGGGGCAATTCGGGTGGAATGGGCGGCAATGGTGGTAGCGGAGGTGGAATATGAATACGGTCAAGGATCCTGAACGAAACATCGGCCTTCCGGTGGCCATCGTCATTGGCGCCGTGTGTTTCGTGCCGCTCGCTGCCGTCCACGCACAAACCCCCCCAGCGAACCAAAAGCCCCCCGCGGTCGCCAATAGCTCGTCGGCCGCAAGCAGTGCGTCCGCGTCGCCGCCCGCTGCATCATCGAGCGCACCCATCGCGACCAACGTGCCATCGGCAAACACCGCTCCTCCCGCGGCGTCATCGGCAACCCCTGCCGGTCCACCGGTAACGGAAAAGCTGGACCTCGGGAAAACCTTTGTCGATGCCAAGTGCAGCGATCGCCTCATCTTCTGCATGGATAACGAAGGCAATCTTTTTCAAGACGACGAAACCATTCCCAAGCTCGTGCCCGACGAAACCTTGGTCATCAAAGTGATTGGTCCAAACAACAAGGCCAACTTCACGCGCGTTAGCGTCAATGGTGTCACCAGCACCGATTCGCTCGCACGAGCATCTGGCGGCGCGGGAGCAGAAGTTGTCGCGCCCGCCGTGATCGCGGAGACGACGATGACCGTCACCGCGAAAATGCTATCTCTCCGTGTGGAGCTGCGGTCCAAAGAGAATGCGGACAGCGACTTCATTTCCAAGCGAACGTTCAGCATCCCCGTCGAACGCGGCCGATACTTCGTCGATCTCGGATTGATGGTGCCCGTTGTGATCATGGGACAACGCAACTATTACGCAAACCCTCTGCCGGGTTCGTCCGACCGAGTCATTTCGCAGGTCTCCGATACCATGGTCAAGACAGCCCTCGCGCTGAACATCTACCCTGGAGGTCACCCTCAACATGCCATCAAACCCAACTTCTCTCGACCAGGTGATTGGATCGGCCTGCAAATCGGCATCGATCTCAACATCTCGAAGCCCGAGCAAGGCTATGCCGGGATCATCTTCGAGCCCATTTCAGGTTTTGCCATTGGTGGAGGCGTTGCCGCCGTCAAAGGCTTGCGCTTGGCGGATACGTACGAAACCGGCATGATTCTTCAGCCCGGCGAAGCGCCACCAACACAAGACACCATTCTCTTTCGAGGTTATTTAGGCGTCACGTTGTCGACCGAGCTCGTGAACCTCCTCCGCACGAGCGTGAGCCAATTCTCAGGGTCGTCGCAATGATCACCCAACGGGTTGCACGAACGAGCATCGGCGCGCTGGCCATCGGCGCGCTGATGCTGGGGGTCCAATGCGGGGCGAACCAACACCCCATCGTCAAGGCGCATCAAGCAGCCATGGCCGATCCCTCTGATGCCCAAAACATCGCGCAACTCGCGAGCGTTCTGCCCACCTTCGGACCGTTGCTCGTCTTCCGAAGGCGACGTTTGGTATCGAAAACCTCCCTCATTACATCGCATCGACCCGCGGCCCTGATGCACAACGCCTCCACGGCATCAAGCGAGCGATGGCCAAGCACGAGCGCGCCGACAAACGAAAAGCTTTGATTGGCAAGCTCCTCCCGGCAACTTTGCAATCCATCAAATTGAAGGGCGACATCAAAGACGGCCGCTGGAATTTCTGGGATTGGAAAGCCGCCATCTCACCGTACGTGATCGATCGGGATTCGTTCACCACAAGGGGACTCGATGCCAACCGCGTCGTGCGCGAACTGCAAGAAGCAGCTTCCGATTGGGTTGCTGTTTGCCGCGACTGCCGTCTACGCATCGAACCACACCCGCGCGACGGTGAGAAAGGCCTCGTACCCGGCGATGACCTGACATTCGTCGTCAAGTACGACCCTGCGACGAAATATGTCGCGCTTTCCTTTTTTCCTGGGGAGCTCGCCAGCCATCGGTACCTGTACATCATGCCGGCATGGTTTCGGGCCGAAGGGCATTCGACGGGAATTCTACGTCACGAGCTGGGTCACATCCTCGGCTACCGGCACGAATACGTGGGCGAGGTGAATGCCTGTAGCTACGAAAATAACCAATGGCGTAGGCTGACCGATTACGATCCTCAATCCGTCATGCAGTTTTTCTGCGGAAAGGGCTCGCCCACGATGACGCTGAGCCCGAAGGACAAAGAGGGACATCGTGCGCTGTATTCGTGGCAATGGGGGGGCGTCAGCGGCACGCCCTGACGTCTTCGACCTGGTCGGGCAGCCGCCGCACACCCTTGCGGCATTCGCTCGTCCGCGGGCATGCGCTGTCTGTCACGGAGGTCGCGACCGCCAACGTCAGTGATGAGAATGACCGCAGCGAGCCCCTGCGGCACATCCTCCTGCCGCTCGAACCGCACGCTTGTACGGCCGGGATCTTTCGCTACCAAAATCACGAGCTGCGCCTGCGCCTGCTCGCGAATGCTGAAAGTGACAACAAGGACAGCGCCCATGCAACGTTTCCCCGTAGGATCCCCTCATCGTACGGGCACCCGCAACTCGATGACGCCGCCGGTTCATTACCGCTCGCACCGAAACCGCCTTCTTTCCGCTGCCTCCATCACCGCCATCACCGCCCCCACCGCCACCGCCGCCATTACCGCCCACACCTGCGCCCCAGCCCCACTGCTGCTTCTGCTGCTGCCGCCACCGCTCCCACCAGCGCCACCAGCATTGAATTCACAGGCCCCGATATCGATGGCGCCGGGCTCGGCCGTGACGATGCTGCGCCGCTCGCTTGACGGTGTGGGACGGCGGATGCCACAGCGGTTTGTCCAGCGGCTGAGGAAAAATCATGACCGGGTGGCCCCGATGTCGCATTCGCACCTGCATCGACGAGCGACTTTGCATGTCGATATGACAGGTCATTGGCGTCGATGTTCAGGAAGCCGGGTTGTCCCCAGGATCGTGCCGCTCCAATCGGCCGGGATGTTCGTCGTTCCCATTGATTGCCCAGTTGTTGCTGCCCGCGAAGAGCTGCGTCCAGTGCTCCAGTCCGCCTCGACCTCCTGACCATGTTGACAGAACCGCCGATGGAGAAAAAACGTTGTTATGGGCCTCAAGCGCTCTCCAGCCCGTCGAAGAGTCGAAACACGGGCGCTTCCGCCGCCCAGCGTGATCACGGTGTTGTTCACGAAGCGATAGCGACCATTGCTCTGCCGGTTCCCATCTCCCCCGAATCGGACGACGGCGAATGTATTTCTTTTGCGCGGCACGTTGCCGACGACGTCGGAGTCCTCCCGCGCCGTGTTTTCCGACACTCCCCGGCAGGATCCGGCCCAATCAGCTCCGAGCTCGTGGTACATGGCGCCTCGGTCCAGTTATAATACGTCTCGTTGCGCTCCGCTCGCGATTTTACCGAGTTACCACCATTGGCATCATGCACGTAGCAATGCTGCATCCGGAACACGGAGCCGGGATAATCGACCTCGTTGGTAGCATGTAGATTTGGTGGTCGAACGTGCCTCCGCCGCAATGGTGGACTTCGGTGGAGCCTGACAGCAGGACCCGGAGTCGTTGTCGGCCCCAGGATGCCCTGCTTTGGGATGACCGCACCACCGAATCACGTAGAACGATGTTATTCGCGCGATGATAAAAACAAAGCGGGACGTACCACCCATACCGAGCCTTCTGAAGACGGTAATGATTCGCCGCAGCTTCGATGGTGTTGTTTTCCGGTCAACGCGTGATTTTCTTCGTATTGATGCGGATTCGCGAATGGTGATTTTTGCGCCGCTGTACCGGGCCGATCGAAGACGACGCCTCCCGGATACGTCTGATCCTCGTCCACTTCGACGATATCGCCGGGAT
>JADJXL010000023.1 GCA_016715885.1 Polyangiaceae bacterium | reverse complement strand
GGCGAACGGGCACTTGCGGCGTAACCATCGGCCATCCTACGCACCGGAGCGGGCCCACCGGTTGCACTATGATCGTACCACGACCGGAGGTCAGGATGGCTGGGCTCCGCATCGCCTAAAAGGCGAAGCTTGTAAAGGAAGTGAAGGAAACACAATAGCGCGCAGGACAACGGCTGAGTTTAGGGTGCGCGTTGGTGTCGCAGCGCATTCCGCTAGTCATGGCGTTGGCAACTGAAAAGTACGCTTGCTCGACGGCTTGAGCATACCGCGCGAACTTTTCTGCCGCACGCATTTCTGCCTGTCCACGTCGTCTCGCGGGATTGCGGGCTCGATGCGGGGACGCCAACCAGCACGCATGCGATGTCGTTGTCGACGGTCGCAATACTGATGCCGCGTCTGCCTGGTCCGACGATGCGACGCTGCGCCGGGTGCCTCGATGTGCCTAGGAACGGACGATGCGAAATAATGTTCACGCTTCCGCCGGCATTTGCGCATTTGTTGGCTGCCGCGCCTACCGGATCACCGCAGAGCTTCGATGGTTTTGTCCGCCATAAGCCGTTACTGAAGGTCATCGGCGAAGACCAGCGTCAGGCATCTTTTGTTTTCAAGTTCCGTCGAGGGACCAGATCCGCGCGTCCTTTTCTGGGATCCCACCGGATATTGCATCCCTGCCCTTAAGCTGAGCTTGCCCCGGAGCCATTTTCCACTACCCAATGCCGCGTACCATCCAGCGCTCGTCACGTCAAAGTCGGCGCCGCGGAGCTGGAATTGCTCCTCAAAGATATCGACTTGAGCGATGCACGGCGACACATAAGAGCGCTTCAGGCTCGTGCGCCGCGCAGACAATGCTGCCTGGGGTACCAGCCGCCACATCTTGTGGTGCGCCTCCAAATCGTGGGAAAGCTCCGGCGACAAACGAGGAAAAATTTCCATCGTTCTGTTAACCTCGCAGCGCCATCCGGTACGGGGCGCTCGCTGTCACCTCCCCCATCGACAAACTCACGCCACATTGACCAAGCGCGACATGCGCGCGCAAACTCCAGGCGATGGCCGAAGCGAAGCCGCATCGAACGAGCTCATCGCGCTGGTCATGGACCTTTTGTTGCGGGTCAAAGAGGGAAAACACGGCGCTCGCCATGCGGTTGCCAAAAGGCGTTGCGCTCACCGTACGGGCGCAAGAGCGAGAAAATCAGTACCGAAGACCTTGAAGGCAATGCTCGCGAAACTCGGCGAAGGTGCACCCGAAGCGCCGCCACCCGCACCACCGAAACAACCCGCCCATGCCGCTCAGAAGGCCACAAGGGCCGCAATCCATGCCGAGCAACTTGCCTCGGCAACAGAAGGTGATTGCCTTGCCCGAAGGGGCTGCGGAAAATGTGCTGCGTGTGGCGCTGACAAGACGGCATGGATTACGTCAAGAGTCAGATTTTGGACTTCATTCCGGCCAAATTCGTGGTCATCGAGGAGCTTGAGAAAAACTCCTGGCGGCGTTTGTGATAAGGGCGTGGTGGTGTCGCCGAGCGAAAAAGTCATGGATAAAGGGCGACCCGCCTCCAGGGACTGCTCGCGGAAAATCGTCGGACAGAGTGCGGGGATTCCATGCCGCTTCCCTCGGCAATGCGAGGAATTCGCGCGCATGGGCGTACCGCTGTCGACATCGACGATCGGAGACTGGTCGGCTTTTGCGCTCGTGTGCTCGCTCCAGTTGCTGGGCGCGCGCGGAAAAGGCAATTGCATCCCAGTACATCAATGGTGGATGACACGGGTTGCTGGCAGCTGAACAGAGACCATCCAAATGGCGGCGGGAAACGAGGGCACGGCAGGCGTATTCGGGGACGGGACAAGGCGCATTCCACTACACGCCGGAATTGGAAGCCGGATGGGCCGTCAAAATTTACTCGATGGTTCCCGCGGCCCATTTGCAAGGCGACCGGTACGCCGGGTACGAAAAAGGCTTCGAGATGCCATGGATGGCGATACGGAGATCGTTCCCGGCGGAGCGTCGTCTCGGCCGCGGGATGCACATTCGGCGCAAATTCGAGGAGCTGCGAAGCTCGGCGATGTCCGGAGCGGCCGGCGATCAATTTCTTGCAAGGGCGATCACAACCTCGAAAGCGCGAATACAAGGAGCACAAGCTTTCCAGCGAAGATAAACGGCTCGCGCAAAGGACGTTGCGGCAGCGTGCCGCTCGTGGACGAGCTCTATCAATGGACCGCGACGTCGGTCGCAAGCGATTCGGAAAACAATTCCTCGATGCGGCGGTACGCTGAAAAGCGAAGCTGTGGCGTCGGTGCTTGTCGGATGACCAGTTCGAGATCGAGCAACGGCGAAGCCGAGAGACGATTACGTTGGGTTGCGCTAGGTGAAAGCATTTTCCTGTTTGCGGGATCCGACCTTGGCGCAGAAAGGCTCGCCGTGCTTTACGCTCCACCGGATCCTGTCACAAAACGGGCTCAATCCGCTCGAATACCTGACAGACGGCGATCGAAGCGCTGCAATCCGACTGGCCCACGAGTCGCCTGGATGAGCTCTTGCCCCAACGTCTGGCGCCCGGGCATTGCCTGAGGCTGATGAACGACATCTGAACGCTTCATCGCATCAGTCGGCGGTGCGGGCGCATCCGTAAAGCGATGCACGCGTCCGCGTTGAGCGTGCAGCGGTGCACGGCAGGCGTCGGGGTGGAAGTTGGTCGGGCGGATACGGGCGCCCACCACGGCAGCTACCATTGTTGAGAGTGCTTCGCCCGCTGAGATAAGCGCGGAGCAAACCGACGCATCTTGCTCGCTACCTACTTTTGAGCAAGGAGCTGCGCGTCGGTATGTGGCCACCGCGAGTAGCGAAGCGGGCGCGGAACTTCTCAGAAGTAGATTGGGGCGCATGGTCGTTCAGGAACCCAACGGTCCCATCTGGACTACCGCTATAATCAAATATTCACAACGCGCAGATGGTAAAGGAAAATGGATTGTCATGGTCGATTTAATGTCACCTAGTGTGGCAAAGAAATGGTGTCGATGGCTCATCGATTGTAAGGGATGGACAGAGACTTGCACCGAGAAGCCTCCTCCGTGAGGCCACCGTGCCCCCTAAAAAGAATTCGCACCGCAACAGTTTGATGCTGGCATGTTTGCTCACACAATTTCATCCGGCAAAGGCCCAAGCTTCTGACGGTGAGGTTCTCCCAAACCAAGATTTGCGACAACGTCGCCAAGGTGCCCCTGTCGACACGCGAAATCAACACGTTTTCCCTGTCGATCGCGATTCTCGATGGCTCACCCATCTAGACGAGTTTCGATAAGAAGGACAGCCCAATGGACGTGGCGCGAGATGCAGCGCGTCAAGCGGCACGTTTTTGGTTGGTGCTTCCGCGCACCGACCTAGGGACAAGCCTTGTTGATCCGAGTAGGCTTGGCGCGAGCAGGCCTTTTGGCGCGCGATCCGCCGAAACGAGCGCGGGTGCCTTGGGGCGCTGCTCTCGCTCGCGTTTCGAAGATTCGCCGCAGGTGACTCGCAAGTCCCACATCCTTTTGGCATGATGGCCCCATACTCGAAGAACTCGCCGCAATATCCATCCCCGAACTTCGCCGCGGTGTGGATCGTGCCATCGCGCAAATCCGCCTTATGCGTTCCGCGCTCGCAGTCAAGGCTGGCATGACGCTGGAAAACGCTCCCATCCCGACCATCCCCAATCTCGATACCGAGGCTGACAGAGTCGCGCTCGAGCAAATGATGGCCAGCCTCCCATTGCTTCGCAAGCCGTTGACGCCGGAGCAGCGCGCACGTATTCAACCAATCAGTACCGCACAAGATGAGCAAATGAAGGCTGTCCTCGACGAGGTCATCGCCAACAAGGAAGCGTTCGAGCAGCTCATGGAGGGAGACGAGCAGCCGATACCATTCGAAAAAATCATCGAACTGCGAGAGAGCTTCGATAAGACGGAGATGATCGGCGAGTTCGAGCGAGAGTTAATGGCTTACATGGAAGAGGTCCAGGCCTTCCGCGATGACCTCGAAAAACGACTCGAGTTGCATTTCGTTGAATTGGGCGAGCGTGGCGTGACGCATCGTCGTCTCCACGCTGGACGCCTCGACCGGTTTGGACTAATGTAACCCCATCATGCGCCCCTCGTTCAATACCGCCGGTCCGTGCAATCCCGGCGAACACTACATGCTTCCTCCCGAGCGGCGGTTGAAGCTCGTCATGAAGTTCATCGAGGAGCACAAGTATTTCACCCTCACTGCCGGACGACAGACGGGCAAAACGACCTGCGCTCGATGGCTCGAAGACCACTACAACGCCACCGGCGACTGGCACGCTCTTTGGGTCGACATCCAGACCGCTCGCGAGCAACCGGATCCTGCCACGGCGTTTCGTGTCGTCTTGGACAAAATCGCCTCTGTCTGCAAATCGCTCGAGCCACCCTTCCAACCACTCGATAGGACACGCATCGACGAACTCGTGTCGATTCCACAAACCGCAATTTTGCATTGTTTATCCGACCTCGCAGCTCGCGACGACAAACGCTGGGTCATTTTCTTCGACGAGGCCGACGGGTTGGTCGGCGAGGCCATGGTCTCTTTTCTCACGCAACTTCGGGATGGTTACATCAACCGTAGCAAATCCCCCTTTCCTGCCAGCGTCGTGCTCGTGGGGCAACGCCAAGTCCGCGACTATGCCTTGCGCGAAGAGGACCGACGAGTCCTCGCTTGGCTCGGCACGAGCTCGCCTTTCAACATTACCGCCAAACCCGCAACCCTCGACCCTTTCACCGAGAGCGAAGTCGCCGAGCTCTTGCAGCAACACACCGACGAGACCGGACAGGTGTTCTTGCCGGAGGCCGTCGCCAAAATCTATGAATTGGGACAGGGTCATCCATGGCTCACCAATGCACTCGCCGATCAAATCGTGAACTACGACGTCGAAGACCGCGCCATTCCCATTACGGTCGAAGACGTCGAGGCGGCAAAGGAGACCATCATCATCGAGCGGCGCAGCCACATCGATTCGCTCGTGGCAAGGCTACGCGAACCGCGCGTCCGCAGAATCCTGGATCCCATGCTCGAAGGCGCTCTACCCGACGGCGACATGCTCGACGACGACATTGCGTATTGCGTTGGGCTTGGTTTGCTCCGCAAACGCGCTGGAGGCATCGAAATTGCCAATCCCATCTATCGTGAAGTCATTCCCAGAACTCTCACGTATGCGCAGCAAGTGACGTTGCCGCAGCAAACGGCATGGTACGTGCGCCCGGACGGATCGCTCGACATGGGCAAGCTCATGCAGGATTGGCAAATGTTCTGGCGCGAGGATGGCCATTTGGCTGCCGAGGGGTTCAGTTATCGGGAATCAGGTCCTCATTTGATGCTGATGGCGTTCCTGCAGCGCATCATCAATGGCGGCGGACGCATCACGCGCGAATATGGTTTGGGGCGCAAGGCGCTCGATTTGCTTATTTTCTGGAAGGACGAACGTCACGCGATCGAAGTGAAGATTCGTCGCGACTCCGAGACAGAAACCCGTGCGCTCGATCAGGTCGCCGGATACCTCGATCGCTTGGGCGAAAGCGATGGATGGATGGTCATGTTCGACATGCGCAAAGAGGTTGCTTGGAACGACAAGCTCTTCGTGCGTGAGGTCGATCACGCGGGAAAGCATATTCGGCTCGTGGGGTGTTGAGCCAAGGCCGTTTGCTCGCGTTTCGAAGATTCGCCGCAGATGACTCGCAAGTCCCACATCCTTTTGGCATGATGGCCCCATGCTCGAAGAACTCGCCGCGATATCCATCCCCGAACTTCGCCGCCGTGTGGATCGTGCCATCGCGCAAATCCGCCAGATGCGTTCCGCGCTCGCAGTCAAGGCTGGCATGACGCTGGAAAACGCTCCCATCCCGACCATCCCCAATCTCGATACCGAGGCTGACAGAGTCGCGCTCGAGCAAATGCTCGCCAGCCTCCCATTGCTTCGCAAGCCGTTGACGCCGGAGCAGCGCGCACGTATTCAACCAATCAGTACCGCACAAGATGAGCAAATGAAGGCTGTCCTCGACGAGGTCATCGCCAACAAGGAAGCGTTCGAGCAGCTCATGGAGGGAAACGAGCAGCCGATACCATTCGAAAAAATCATCGCGCTGCGAGAGAGCTTCGATAAGACGGAGATCATCGGCGAGTTCGAGCGGGAGTTAATGGCTTACATGGAAGAGGTCCAGGCCTTCCGCGATAGCCTCGAAAAGCGACTCGCGGCGGACATCAAAACGATAACGTCCAAGCACGGCCCTTCGAACTAAAGCGATGCAATGGCAGAAGACGCCGAAACTGCCCGCCGAAAGCGACGGCGGTGAAGCCATTGATTTCACGGGGAGGCAAAACAGCACACGCGCTTCATTCGGATGGGCTCGCTGCGGTCCATCGAGCGCGTGGTAGGGCAGCGAGAAGACCACATCCTTTCGGGCCCATGTCGATTTTTTGCGAAGGCGAGGCGCGCTACGAGATGGTGGCCGATGGCCTTCGGTGCGTGTGGACAGATGCGCGCACATCAATGATAAATTGCCTGGTTTCTCGGCCGAATCAAATGTCAAGCGAATTCTGCGGATCGAGCATCGACAGCGCCACGAAGCCTCGGCCAAGAAAAAACTCAGGGCCCTGGTCGATCGATGACCTCCGGGCAGAGAAAAAACTCAACTTGGAGGTCGACGAGCACCCTTCCAGCAGAGAAAAAACTCAGTCCAACGGTCGATGAGCAGCCTCCCGATAAAGAAAAAACTCAGCCCAACGGTCGATGGGCGACCTTGCAGGAGAGAAAAAACTCAGACGCGAGGTCGATGGGTAGGCTTTGCGGAGAGAAAAAACTCACACTGACGGTCGATGGGCGTCTCATGGCGAGAGAAAAAACTCAGGCGTCCGGCTGTTCGGTATTTTCTGGAGATGATTCGTCGCTTTGCCATCGAACTCTCCTCGCGCATCTTCGCGCAGAAAGGGTGTCCATAGCAGCGGCTGAGCATTCATCGCATCTTCCGTTCGTCCTCGATCGCAGCCAGTGCCGCGGCGATCGGCAGGATGAAATCCAAACCCCGCTGGATCGTGATGGAGCCTGGTGGCCCGCCGGAAGACTTGCCCATGTACCCGCCGAGTTCCGCCAGCCATATCGTGAATTGGCCAATGGTGGGCATTGATTCAGGGATCGTCTCGGTTTGTTTTTTGTATTTTCGCTTCATGAGAAGAGTCGCCGCGATTTCGTGAGGTCCAAACTCGATAGACGCGGGCTGTAATGGGTCGGTGCGGGCGAGCAGCTTGATACGCTCAATACGGGCGGCAGTTGCGGCCATGATCATCGCCCACTTTATAACACGCCGGGTCGAACGTAGCTGCGTATCTTCCACTCGGCAGGCCCCTGACTTCCACGTTTTGTGCAGATCCTCGATTCGCCAGCGCTGCGTATACCCGTACAACACGAGCGCCACGTCCTCATCCGTATCGATTGAGTGATTCGTCATGAGCCGCCAATGAATCGGCTCTTCGCCATCAGGTATCGTGCCCATTTCGTGCACGTCAACGATATTCACCGGCAGGAGGTATCGCTCACGGGTGGCTCGCTCGAACATATCGAGCACCACCGATGTCGTGTGAATGCGCAGCGTGGCCATTCTTCCTTTTCGGTCATCCCGCGATCGTACGAATAGCCGATAGGTCCCACGTGGTGGCGTTCGTGCGAGGACTTCGGCAAGGCGCTCCTTGCGCCTGCCATTCCGAACGAAACGAGATCCATAGGTCGAACGGGCCGTAAACCATTGCCCGGTGTCATGGAGCGATTTGAGTGTCGCATAGCGGTCGCCTTCGCGGTCTATTTGGAACCATAATCGCGTTTTCGATGCCGCCAGCCGCTCGTTGCTCGCCTCGATCGTGCGGAGCCAATGGCGTGTCTCTTTCTCTGCAACCACACGACGACGGCAGTCATTGCGTTTTTCTGTGGCACACGGTTCCACCATTGCTGGTCGACGATCCCGAGCGGCACACCATCAGAGGAAACCGCATAGGAATGGATGACCTTGAGCCCGCGAGCGCCAAGCTTCGTGGTGCCGATGGCACCGAAGTCTTTCGTGTATTTTCGATCGGTCAGCCGAAGGCTCGTGCCATCAACGGTGACGAAAACGAACGGCTGCCCCTCGCATCGGCCAGCGGTCGCCATGGCGATTGCGTCGAGGATATCACTCTCTCGAATATGCGGATTCGCCAGGAAATCATATGCTCCTTGCCGCTCGGCGTGCGAACGAAAAACGTCCAAGACCGTCCCGCCGGGATGCCTCGCAGCCTCCGCTGCCATCCGAACCAGACGAAGCGTGCGCCGTGCGTCGCCAAGCTGCGCGTGACCGAATTCCTCGTGCGCCCATTCCCGTGTCTCTTGCCGACTTGCGATGATCATCGCCGGTGAGAGCAGTCGAAAGGAGCTATAAATTCCCAGGAAAAACCTAGATGCGATGAATGCTCAGATAGCAGCGGGGGAGGACCAGGTCTTGCGACGGATGATGGATGGACCGTTCAATTCGAGCGAATCTTGACGCGCCGCCTGTGGCGACCGCCATGGCGGAGGGTGGCGGCCGCCAGCTTGTCCCGCCAGCCTACCGCCAGGGGTGCGCCATACAGGCCGCCAACGTGGGTGGGGGTTTCCCGCGCGTTTTCGCCCGATCTCCTACGGATTGGGAGCTGCCGGATGGGAGGTGAACTCGACGGCAGAATCCGCTGCTGGGCCCACGAGAACTGGGCTCGATTGACCTTTGAGGTACTGATCGAAAAACGCAAGCGAATACTGATTGATCAGTCGATACGCCTCGAGCGTCGGCAATGGCCCCGAAAAAAAGGCGGGGACGCTCGAGGGAAGGTCGGAAAAACTCCCATGGGTTGTGCCTGCAATTCGCACCCGATAACGCGGTCCCTTGGTTGGTTCCGTCGAAGCAGCCCAATGGCTCTCGAGCTGTCCGGTAAATGCATCGAACTCTTTTCGATTCATGCCGACACGCGCGAGGTCTTCGTCCGTCAGGCTTTGGTAATCCGCGTTCATGAGCATGAAAGGCTGTGTGGGTCGAGCCTGCTCGGGGGAGCCAAAAAGCGCTCCGTCCATGTTCAATGCGGCTTTGAATCGAGGATCCACCGCGTGAACCGCATACGCCGTGGCACCTCCAAACGAATGCCCCGCATACCCCACGTGTTCCAGGTCGAGCCGTCCTTTGAAGCGCTCTTCCGAGGTATTCAGTTTCGTGACTTGGTCCAAGACAAACCTAGCATCCGCCATCCAAACCCAAAGACGCGGCTCGATGGACTTCAACATGATGTCCATTCGCTTCATATCTCCCGCCGGTTGGAACGACGCATGGGTTCCATCACGAAAAACGACATACGCGCCGTCATACGTATGCGATATGGAAACCACGACATATCCATGGCTCGCGAGCTGCTCGACGACAAACGCATACACCTCGGGGGCCATGGCATAACCGTGAGAAAAGAGCACCACGGGAAACTTTTCGTTTCCAGATGCAAGGGCAACGTCCCGACGGGCATTCGTGCGCACGAGTGCGAGATGGCTCAGAACAAACCCTGGTAGTTTGAAGTCTCGAGCGATCCCTTCTGCATGCGATTTGTCGAGATACAGTTCATGCGACGCATCCGAAGGGGCTGCTGGGTACCAGATTTTGACGACCAGGCGACGATGACCCGACGGCGTCGCGAGATGTTCGTCGGTACGCTCGAGGTCGACCCATTCGTACGACGTGACGCCAACGGGATGCGGACCCGTGGGCGAAGGCAATGAAAACACCGGCAAAAGCGCCGCAAGAAGCCCCGACACGAGGATCCCCAGCGTACCCAGAACGACCGCGACGATTCGGGGCCAACGTCGACGTTTTGCCGAAGATGTCTCTTCATGTCGCTTTCGCCACGTCAAGAACGTGGGAATGGCCAAGAGACCAAGAACCACGTACACGAAACCAAGCTGCCAACGACTTTTTTCCACGAGGGCCTGGAGTGCGGCAAGAAGAACCGAGCCTATCCAAAGGCCGAGCAACAGACGTGGACGTGGATTTTTGACGGGCAACGTGGCGAAAAGCGCGAGCAACGTGGCAACCACGAGGAGCATCTCGAAAAAGCGCATGTCTCTTTTTAGTGCCTTTGGGTTCGATCACGCAAGGACGTGTTTCATCTCGGGGTCCGGGCATTGTTGCGAATGACTTTATCGCATGTTTCGCTAGGAACTCGTCCGGATCTGCTGGTCGAACGATGCACGCCTTTTTCACGAGTTCTTGTGCCACTCAGTCCGCATTGGCCATTACTTCGATGATTGGATCGTTTTGCGCTTCGTTGGTCACCAAAACGTCTTTCCCGTGATATGTTAGGGAATACTGACGCACTCGGCAACGGCATCCAAGGTAGTCTCTTCCATTCTCGCGTGAACTTGCCATTGCCGTATTCGATTCGTTCACGTTGTCCCTTGGCGTCGTACTCGATATCGTCGACGAATACCGTTGGCGTCGGCGCACCACGAACATGCGCTTCGACCCCTTCGAGCAACCCTGCTTCGTTGTACTCCGGAATTACGACGCTCCCATCGGGCGTCGTGATTCTCGTCGGCCTATTCAATGCATCGTATACGGTTTCCTGAGTAAAAATATCCATCTCCAGCGCCGCCGTGTCCGACCAATCGAGCTGCGTAATATACTCCTGCGCAAGCTGCCGCTGCGTTGATACCAAATTCCCCTTGAAATCATATTCATGGTTCGTCACGACGCCCGCTCGGTCATTGACTTGGTACACCTTGCCGCGGAGGTTCGAATCTTCGGGATCCGTTTGCCCCTCGCCGTAAATCGTGCACTCCGCGCAGAGCTCCGTGTGCCGATGCAGCTCGTCGTAAACCGACCGGATGACGTGATCAAGGCTGTCCCACACTCGAATGGGATTTCCCACGGCATTCGTGAAGGTCCACCGCTCGCCCGCATCGCAAGACTTCGTGTACAATGTGTTCGTCCGAGCAGGTCAATGGATACCGTAATGGTGTTCACTTTGCCTGGCGGCCGCCATGGCGGAGGGTGGCGGCGGGGCGAATCCGCCAACCCCAGAAGTGTGTAACATGTTGAAATTGTTCAGTTCCGGTCGTGGCACGGAATTCGCAAGGTGCGAACCGGACCAAGCTGGAGCGAAACATGTCATACGCTCGAAAGATTCTTCCCGACAAGACTTATATGGTGACGCGACGCACCATATGTCGATATTTTTTGCTTCGTCCCGATGATGAAATGAGGGAGCTCGTCGAGTATTCGTTGGCGCTCGCTGCGCGCGTTTACCGCGTGAAGGTGCATGCATTTTGCGCAATGTCGACGCACATTCACCTCGTCGTGACGGATCCGCACGGGATGCTCCCGTTTTTCCTGGCCTACTTCCATCGATTCGTCGCAATGGGAACGAAGGTGCTCCGCCGCTGGGAAGGCTCGATTTGGGATTCCGAGGCACCGAGCGTCGTGGAATTATTGTCGAGAAAAGCGATTGTCGAGAAAATCGCGTACGTGCTCGCGAATCCCGTCGCAGCGGGGGCGGTGCTCGATCCGGATGAATGGCCAGGGGCGAAAACGCGCGTGGCCGACATTGGGCAAACGGTGCTGAAAACGAGGCTTCCGAGGGTATATTTCGACGCAACGAAGTGGCCGGAGGTGGTGGAGTTGCCTATCGACCTACCGCCGATGATTGCAGAAGCGGATGCGGAGGCATTTCGGGACGACGTTGCGAAAGCATTGGAGCGTGAGGTGGAGGAGGCTCGAAAAACCATTGCGCCGGAAAACGTGCTGGGGCCAAAACGAGCGGCAACGATTTCGACGGAAACACGGTCGAAGACGTCCGAGCCGACGCGCAAGCTGAATCCGACGTTTGCGGCAGGTCGAGGTTGCGGCGCCATTGCGGCTGCCGCAGCGCGCGCGGTAAAGGCGTTTCGTGCGGCGTATCGCGCAGCGCTGGACCGATGGTGCGCGGGAGACCGCGATGTAGCGTTTCCTGAGGGAACATGGTGGATGCGCGTGTTCCATTCGGTAAACATCGGGGGCAGCAGTTGATCGGCGGGTATTGAACGGCATTGGATGATGGGCGGAATGAAACGGCATTCAGCCAATGCAGACGTGTGTCTTGCGGCGGCTCTATTTTCAAAAAACGTTAGGTTTTGTACGGCAAAGTGTGGCATACGTGCCGTGAGCGTTGTGATGCGAGGCGGCGTGTGATTTTGCATTCGGTTTTGGTCCGCGACGGCGAGGTCGGCGCTGGGACCGAGGCCGGACGATCGGTGGCCTGAGCCACGTCGAGCATGGGTGCGGAGCAATTGCCGCGCTTCGTGCCGACTGAGAACAGCGGTGTTTCTCGAGGAATTTGGGCGCTGCGTGGGGCTCCTTGCCTGGCGGTCGCCAACGCGGTTAGGATTTTATTTCCCCTTTATTTCCCCTTCGGAAAGAACACACTGGAGCGCCCGGTTGATGTGGCCCCCACTGTCAAAGATCCGTCACGTGGATCCCCAAGCAATGCGAAATCTCCGCGCACGAGCGCGTATGGATTTACGCAATCAAAACCCCTTGAACGACCGTTGACGACGTACGTCCTCGCCTTGTACCGTCGCGCTTGCTTTGACGTCCGAAACAAGTTCCTCCTCCAACCAAAGCCTCCTCCAAGGCGTCCTCCACGGCCTCGGCGTCGGCGGCACGCTCTACGGATCGCTCGTCGTCGCCTACTTGGGCACCAGGCCGTTCGAGCTCTTCTACAAGCCCGGCGCTCGCTACCTCTTCGTCGAGTTCACACGGCGGTTCGTCGTGCCGATGTCCGCAAAGGCCGGTGGGTTGCGCATCACAGGCACCGGCATGGAGCACGTCGACGCGTGCCCGAACGGGTACGTGCTCATCGCCAACCACGCCTCGAACCTCGACCCGATCGCGCTCATGTGTCTGCTCGATCGAACGGACCTCAATTTCGTCGCCAAGGTCGAAACGCTGAAGCGCCCCATGCTCGGGAAGCTCTTGCAGACGATTCCGTGGCTGGCGGTGGATCGCGCAAGCCTGGCGTCGTTGAAGAAGCTGGCGCAAGAAGTACGCGAAAGGCAAAAGACGGGGTGGATTCCACGCATCGTCGTATTTCCCGAAGGAACGCGATCCGAAGACGGGAAGCTCGGCACCTTCAAGAGTGGCCCATTTTTGCTTGCGGCACTTCTCGGCATTCCCATCATTCCCGCCGTCATTCGAGGCACCTTCCCGCTGCACAAAAAAGACGCATTTCTCGTGTACCCGGGCCCCGTGCACGTCGACTTTCACGCTCCCCTTTGGCCTACCAAACTCGAAGGCAAACAGCTCGACCTCAAAGTCGTCGATGCCGCAGGCGTGCTGATGAAGCAGGCCGAAGCCATTTACAAGGCAGTTGACGATTTCACCGTCGTTCCTGGCGCCACGCGTGCTCCCATGGAGACTCAATCCGCATGACTGCAACACCACTCATCGTAGGCATTGGGCATTTTTTGCCCGATAGAATCGTTCGCAACGAAGACCTGCCGCCGCCCATGAACGCCGATCCCGCGGGAATCACCAAACGCACGGGAATCGTGGAACGACGCTGGATCGAGGGCAAAATCCGCACGTCGGACCTCGCCGCAGAAGCCGCCAAACGAGCGCTCGCGGACGCGCGCCTGGAAGCCACCGACATCGATTGCATCATCGCCGCCACGCTGTCGAACGATTACGTTTTCCCCGGGCTCGGCGTTTACACGCAACCCAAATTGGGGATTGCAAACATTCCCGCATACGACATCCGCAATCAATGCTCGGGCTTCTTGTATTCGCTCAACGTCGCCCGGGCATTCGTCACAGCCGGCATGTACAGCCGCATTCTCATCGTATGTGCCGAAGTGCATTCGCGCGGCCTTGGCAAAACGATGAAACACGCGCACATCACGCCGCTCTTCGGTGATGGAGCGGCCGCTGTCGTGGTATCCACCGCGCCACACGCAGAACGTGAACGTCCCACGTTTTCCATTGATGTGCTCAACGTCTTCGCCGATGGAAAACATGCCGACCGGTTGCGCCAACGCGTGTACGACGTCGGGATCGAGCCGTTCATCGATTGGAAACAGGTCGTGGACGACCCCGAGGAATTTTGGTACGCGGAGATGGATGGGCAATTCATTTTCCGCAGGGCCGTCGACGGGATGAGCAAAGCAGGTCGCGCCGCGGTCGCTCAAGCGGGTTTGACGCTGGACGACATTGCGTGGATCTTGCCGCACCAAGCGAACTTGAACATTTCCAAAACCGTCTGCTCGATGATGAAAATCCCCCCCGAGAAAATGCTTTCGAACATTCAGCGGGTGGGTAATACGACCGCCGCGAGCATTCCTTTGCTTTTGTCGGAAACCATCGACGACGGCAAAATCAAGAAGGGCGACCGGATCCTCACCATGGCATTCGGATCGGGATTGACGTGGGGCGCGGCCATTTTGACGGCGCAATGAGAGGACACCGTGGCACTCATCGATATTTCAACGACACCAACAGGTCTGCTCACGGTCAAGCTGACTCGTCCCGAAGCAAAAAATGCGCTCAACCTCGAAATGGTGCGCGCATTTCGCGAAGCGCTCGTGCGCGGGGTCGATGGCAAACCGCCGCGAGCTGTCGTGCTGAAGAGCGGCGTCGCGGGCGTGTTTTCCATTGGAATGGATCTCGCGGCTCTCGAAGCGGGCATCGGTGGCGGAGCGACATCACCGGACGTCTACGAAGCGACGCGCGAATACGTGGCGCTGCTCAAGGACATCGTTTCAGCGCGGTGTTTGACGATTGCCGTGGTCGATGGCGTGGCCGTCGGCGGCGGGGTGGACTTGGCGTCGTCGTGCGATTTCTTGTTCGCGAGTGACCGCGCGGCGTTTTCGGTGGCCCAATTGCGTAAAGGGATTTTTCCTTTGACGACGTCGGGCGTCGTCGTCCCACGCATCGGCGAACGAGCATTTTTGTATTGGGCTTTGTCGGGGCAAAACTGGTCTGCAAAAAAGGCTCTGAAAATGGGGCTTGTCACGCAAAATTGGCCCGCGGCGGAGCTCGATGGACGCGTCCAGCAATTCGTCGACCAGGTCCTCGGATACAACCGCGAAGCGTTGCAGCTCGGAATCGACGCGCTTCGTATGCATCACGGCATGCGCCCCGAAGATCGCCTCGAACACTTGGGAGCCCTGCTCGCGCTCAATTGTCAAATTCCACGCGGCTCGCGCAAAAAGGAGGCCGGATGAGCGACCCGGTCGGCATCGTCAGCTACGGGCATTACGTCCCGAATTTCCGCATGGACATCAAAGTCCTCGTGGAACAATGGGGTTTGTCCGAGCCACTCGAAAAAATATATCGACTCAATGGTCGCAATTCGAGCGCCGTCAATGGACTCGATGAAGACACGGTCACTTTGTCGATCGAAGCGGCCGAACGAGCGCTCGCGCTTGGAAAGCTGAATGAAACGCGGCCTTCCAGCTTGATGATTGGGTCGGAGAGTCACCCGTACGCGGTCAAACCGAGCGGCGTGATCGTGGCCGAGGCATTGGGTCTAGCGCCCGATTTATTCGTGGTCGACCTGGAATTCGCCTGCAAAGGTGGCACGGCTGCGCTTTTCTTGTCCCTGGGCCTCGTCGCGTCGTCTCAAGTGGGCGCGGCGCTCGCCATTGGTGCCGATTGTCCGCAATCCGGCCCAGGAACGCTGCTCGAAGCATCCGTTGGCGCGGGTGCGGCGGCATTTTGGGTGGGTCGAGGTGATTCGGTCCTCGCGCGAATCGACAAAACCGCCGCAGCATCGTCGGATACGACGGATTTCTGGCGGCGTGATGGAGCGCCCTATCCGAATGTCGTCGGCAAGTTTTCTTCGGAAATGGGGTACGAAGAGCATACCAAGCGCGTCGTGACGCGGCTGCTCGAAGAAACCAATACGCGCCCCGAAGATTACAAGATCCTGTGCTTGCACCAACCTTATCAATCGTTGCCACTTTCGGTCGGCAAAAAGCTGGGGTTTGCAAGACAACAGGTTGCTCCGGCGCTCGTCGCGAGCAAAATCGGAAATACGTATTCGAGCGCTTGTCTCTTGAGCTTGTGCGGCGTACTCGATCAGGCCAATCCCGGGGATCGCATGATGCTCGTGTCGTTTGGATCCGGCGCGGGTTCGGACGGATTCGTCATGACGGTGACCGATGAAATTCGCGCCTTCCAGGAACGCAAAAAAGCTTCGGGACAAGAAAGCGTTCTCGAGCAGGTCGACCACGTTCACGCGGAATGGCTCACCTATGGGCAATACCTGCTGAGCCAGGGGAAAATCAAGACATGACGACGACGGCCAAAGCTTGTCTCGTTGCGGCGAGCGATTTGCGCGCCGATCATCACTGGGACGCGTCGGCGGGCGATTTGGCATTACGCTGCGCCGGCAATCTGCTCGATGGACCATTTGCCGAGCACATCGATAGCGTATTCGTCGCGGCTCCGGTACTCGATCAAGCAGCCCTCGGTCCGGTGCTCGTGGATCGACTTGGTTTGTCGGGGAACACCTCCGTGTATCAGCTCGAAGCGGGCGATGGCGCGGGCGGTGCTGCGCTTCATGCGGCCGTTGCGCAAGTTGCGGCGGGTTTTTCCCGGTGCGCGTTGCTCCTCGGCGTAGCCAAAGTGTCCGACCTGCAAGAGCGTGAACGCGGCACGCTGCTCGATGCGCTGCTCGACCGGGAAATCGAATCGCCGCTGGGGCTCACGTTTCAATCGCAAGCGGGCCTTTTGGCAGATCTGTATTTGTCGCGGTACGGATTGAAGGCGGGAGCGTTGGCGCATGTGGTCGCGAAAAACGCAGCCAATGCGGTGCTCGGCGGGGAGACATTTCTCTCGCACGCGCCGACGGCGCAAGAAATCATGCGCGACTTGCCGGTCGCTCCGCCGCTCGTGCGTTCGGATTTTCCGCCCATTTTGGATGGCGCCACCGCGGTCATCATTTGCGCGGAAGATTTGGCTCGGCAACACGCTATGTCGCCGGTCGTCATCGAATCGATTGGGGCGCTTCCGATATTGCGGTGCTTGCGGATCGGCCTGAACCGCTCGTATTTCGGGCACCTCGAGCAGCAGCGGCGCGAGCGCTCGAACGGGCACACAAGACGATCGGCGAAATGGCGTATGTGGACATTGCGTCGGCATGTACGATTGCGGAAATATTGACGCTCGAATCGCTGGAATTGACGCAGCCCGGACAAACGGGAGCGTCGTGCAAGGAAGGCTTTGGGCGCATTGCGCACGCGCGCGTGGTGAATCCGGGCGGAGCTGCGCAAGGGCGCGGTTTGGCGCTGGGAACATGCGGGATCGTGCAGGCGCGCGAAGCATTCTTGCAGCTCGGTGCGGGCGCAGGTAAACGGCAAGTGAAAGCGGCGGAAGCGAGCGGCGCGAAGGCGCTTGCCGTGAGCCTCGTGGGGCTCGGATCGGCCGCGTATGCGACGGTGTTTTCGCGAGGTGCAGCATGAGCCAGGCGGTAAATAGCAACGTCGTGAAAATGTGGCGTGTGCGCGGCGAGGTATCGAAGCGCCACGGGTTTCGGTGCACGTCGTGCGGCGCCATGAGTTTGGCCGAAAGGCGCAAGTGTGCAAAATGCGGGAGCACGGCGAAGCCGGAATCGGCGCCGCTTCCGCGCGGTACGATACGTGCGGTGACGAATGCGGGCAGCTCGGTGGAGCATCTCGATCAAGTCACGGGGCGTAAGGCGGCCGCGTGGGTCGAGCTCGACGGGAATGCCGGGCATGTTGCGTGCCTATTGCAGCACGCGGATTCTTTGACGCTTTTGTCGCATGTTCGTGGCGCGCCGGTTCGTTTTGGTGTACGTCGTGCCGTTTTGGGGCCGCTGCCTTTGGGCGAGCCCATTCCGTATACGCTCAAAGCCGTGCTCGATTTGCGCACGCGAATTTCGCTTCAACCCAAGCCCGATCCGTCTACCAAGGGCGAAACTGACCAAATAGGGAGTCTCGGTCATCATGTCGAATACGCATCTCAATCGCGACGAAATCACCACGAAGGTCATTGCATTGATCAAGGAAGTGACGGGGGCCGAAACCGTCACCGCCAAAACGTCGCTCACGTCGGAGCTCGATATCGATAGTTTGACGATGGTGCGCGTGGACATTCTCATTCAGTCGAACATTGGCCTCGCATTGTCCGCCGATGACCTCGAAGGGCTCAATACGGTCGACGATCTGGTCACGCGGCTCTTGGAGCGTGGTCAAAAGGTCGAACCTTCCGACGAATGACGAGAATTCGCTCATGAGCAGCAAGGGACGACCGTATCGCACGGTGGTGCTCGAAGGCTTCGAGGTGCTCATTGGGCGAGGTGCTGGGGACAATGATTATTTGACGTTCGAAGTGGCCCAGCCGCACGACGTGTGGATGCACGTTGCGGGTGGTACGCCGGGAAGTCACGTCGTGATTCGTAATCCCGAACGAATGGAAGTGCCGCGCGCGGTGATCGAAGCTGCCGCCGCGGCATCGGCGTGGTATTCGAAAGCGCGTGGAAGTCCGCGGGTGGAAGTGCATTATTGCCGAGCGGGCGACGTGAAAAAGCCGCGAGGAGCACCGGCGGGCCTCGTGGAAATTTCCAAATACAAAAGCATCAAAGTTCGTCCTGCTCAACCAGGGAACGTGGGCGACGGGGATTGATTTGCGGTATTCAGCGCTTCGGGGTGCGTGCAGCGGGCACTTCCCAAGGAGAATGCCCGGACAAACTGGCGTGTACGATCCACCCTGCGACGAAGCCAGCAATGAGCGTAATGGCCATGCTGATGAGCGCGGCGCCGAATGAAATGCCGCTGGAGGCCGGTTTCTTGGTTTCCGCCATCGGCGCAGGCAATTGCGGCGCGGGAATTCCGCGCGCGGGAGAAGTTTGGCGCAAATGCACCGGAATATCGTCATCGCCGCCCAAGAGCGGAACGGTTTGTCCCTGCCCAACAGCGCGATTGCGTGATGTATTGCGCAAGTACGCCGGCACGTCGTCATCCACGCCCGGTGCAGGCGCTGCCGGTGCCAATTTGGGAGGAACCGGGGGCGGCGCCAATCGTAATGACGGAGGTGGAAGAGGTGCAGCCGGTATGGCCGCTGGGGCAGGTGCAAGCGGCGGCGGGGGCGGAGCTAGAGGATTCGCGGTCGGAATGGGAATCGTTCGCACGCCGGCCGGCTGACGTGGACGCGTCACGGAAGATTCGTCGGGCGACGTCGATGCCGCAGCAGGCGCAGGTGGATCAGGCGCTGGCAAGTTGACGACGACGCGTTCGGTTTGAGAGGTCGCGCCGTCGTTGCCTGGCTGTGATGGGTTTGTCCCATCGGAACCAAGAAGCGCTGCAATGGGCGCGTTCTGCGTGGGAGCGTCGCCATCGTCCGACATCGGTGGTTCGTCGCGAACAGCAACGAGCTCTTTCAGCATCATCTCGATGCGGTCATATCGTTCGACCGGACGACGCTTGAGCGCACGCATGATGATTTTTGCAACGGCGGCGGCCACGGGGCTCGAACGATCGGCAATGAGCGGCGGTGCTTCGCCGTCGAGTTTGGCGCGAGCGTACGCGACATCGTCGACGTCACCGAAGGCGTGGCGGCCCGACATGGCGCGATACAGAATGGCTCCGAGCGCATAGACATCGGCTGCGCGGCCGACATCTCGCGAGTTGAGCACCTGCTCGGGCGCCATGTACGCGACGGTGCCGAGCATCGTATCAGCTCGCGTGATGCCCGTGAGTGCTTCGTCGTTTGGGCGTTTGCCTTGGCCATGCGGATCGAGGCGCGCGAAGCCGAAATCAATGAGCACAGCCTTCGCAGCGCCGCCGGGCAAACGCCGCATGATCACATTTTCGGGCTTGAGATCGCGATGGATGATGTTCGCTTCGTGAAGCACGCCGATGGCCCGCGCGATGTCGATGCCGATGGCGATGACTTCGGGAACGGGAAGTCTTCGCCGTCTGTCGAGCAAGTCGGCGAGAGATTCGCCGTCGACAAACTCCATGACGAGCAAGAGTCCAAACTTGGGATCCGTGATCTGCTCGATGACTTGCGAGACGTGTTCGCTGTGGAGTTTGCCGAGCAACACAGCTTCGCGACGAAAACGCGCCACGAGCTCGCGGTCCTTGGCCGTCTCGGGCAAAAGGCGTTTGATGGCGACACGACGCGACTTTTGATCGATGGCAATCCACACTTCCCCGACGCCGCCTTCGGCAATTTTGCGCTCGAGACGGTACTTGCCGCCAATCATCGCGCCGGGGAGAAAGCCCATGGGAGCGCATGCTAATCGACCCGCGAGGAAATTACGAGAAGACGGATCGATGCCGGGCCTGGATTTGAGCGCTCGCTTCGCGAGGCCAGTCGATGGTGGGGTCGCGCCTCACCCCCTAACCCCCTCTCCCCACGCGCCTATGGCGCGGCGGAGAGGGGGAATAAAATGCTCTGCCCCCCATACCCCCCGAATGGCCCTTGCTCCGAAATGTTCGGCATCCTAGTCTACCCAAAGCGTTCGGGATCCTTTGGAGGAAGCGGATGATGACGAGACGCACGAAGCCGCGGCGGGGTATACCGCTTTTCGTAATGCTGTCGGCCCTGGTTGCGGCAGGATGTGGGTCGGACGAAAAACCCGCGACGACTGGCGGAACGCCGTCCAATCCGCGCCTTTCGGGTGAGCTTCGTTACGAGTCCGTCCCGTACGATCGTTTGAACGACGGACTGGATTATTCGAAAATCGCATCGCACCCCATTCGAGGCGCACGGGTCCTTCTGCTGGATGCCGCGAATGACAACGTTTTGGAGGAGACCAGGTCCTCGAGCGAGGGCAAATACGCATTCAATTGGTCAGGTTCGCCGAGCGTCAAGATATGGGTTTATGCTGAAACGACCGATCCACCGATCGTCGTGGTGGACAATACGACACAAAATGCGAAATACGTCCTCGAGAGCGCCGAAATCGTCGCCGACGGTGCAAAACACTCGACATCGTAGCGCGCACGGGATGGACGGACGGCTCGTACGGGAATGAAAGACAATCCGCTCCGTTTACGATTCTCGACGCCGCATATGCAGCAGCCCGTCGATTCATCGACGAAGGAACGCCAAAGCCGGTATTTCCAAAATTAGAGATCAATTGGAGCGTGGAGAACAGGCCCGAAGATGGCAATGTCAATCTCGGGCACCGGCACGTCGTATTGGGATGGCGCCGAGATTCTAGATTTTGGGCAAAGAAGATGTCGACACGGACGAGTTCGATACGCATGTTATCGTGCACGAATGGGGGCACTCGTTCGGAGGATTTCATCGCGATCCGATAGCCAAGGAGGAAGTCACGGCTTCGGGGATGTCCTCGATCCACGACTGGCCTTCGCAGAAGGGGTTTTGTAATGCACTTTCGGCAATCATCTTGGAGCCGGATACGGTGTACAGCGATTCGTCGGGAGTGCAGCAAAAAAATGGTTTCTGGGAAGACATCGACGATAACGACACGAGCGCGGCGGCCAAGCCGGGATGGTATTCGGAAACGACGGTGCAAAATATCGTATTCGACCTCTACGACGACGACAAGAACGGCGCCGAAGCGTTCGACAAAGTATCGCCTCGGAGTGCCCGGTATTTATGCGGCAATGGTGGGTGGATACAAAACGACGCCAGCCATGACGACGTTATTTCCTTTCGTCGCGGCCCTGAAGGCCAATCATGCAAATGCCGTCGGTGCAATCGATGCACTCGTGGTACACCACGGGAATGGTTCGGGATTTGGAATCAATCCCATCGCCGACGATTGGGAACGAACGAAACGCACGGCGGCGACGATCCCAATGCAATTCCGGTCTACATCGGAATGAAGATTGGAGACTCGAAAACGGTCACGCTCGTTGGAGGCCTCGATTGGGCATTGCTCGGGCAAAACCGTTTCCTCCGGTTCACCGGAAATGGCTCGCCCGTCAATGTATCGACGAGCAGCTTGACGACGTGGACATTGATGTTTATCGGCGCGGCAAGGAAATCGCGAGCGCGATAACGACGAGCGGCAATGAGTCCGTGAATTTTCGGACAACCACCGACGAATACGTGATCAATATCCAAGGTTTTGGTGAATTCAGCGGACCCTACGATGTACTCGTCGACGGACGCCGTGAAGGAGACTCGGAAGATGAAAACCAAAATATTTGCGCTCGGTCTCCTCTCGACACTGGCGCTCGCTGGATGCGGCAACGTCGAGCCCAAAGATGCCGAGCACGCCGGGAATACGACGGCACCACTAGGCGAAGCTTCGACGGACACGGGAGCTCGCACGGACAAACCGTCGGCGCCCGTGATCATCGATGGCCAGTTGGAAGCCGGCAAGGCGACGCTGAACGTCGGTTTCAAGACCGATGCGACCGATGTGACGATCGATGTGTGGGGCGTGGATGGGCTGACCGTGACGAGCATGGGGATCACGAAAAACGGACAGCCGGTGAGTCAGTCGCGGTTTGCCCGAGGAGAACACGTGGACGTGAACGTGTCGTTCAAGGCGCCGAGCAACGTGCGGACAAACCTTGCGATTCGCGTGCGCGGTACGTTCGGAAGCAGCGTGCGCGAGCGGGTGCAGTCGTTCACGGTGAACGCGAATGCGCCGCCTGCGACGACAGCGCCGGGCGATGTGCGGGTTGGTCCGGATGGAACACCGGTGCGGGTGATGAGGGCGAGGTGAGGCGCTGGGACAAACGTCGGTCCGCCCCGCACATTCGCGCGTTCAGCGTTCGGCGACCTCTTCTCTGGCAGCCGGCAAAGGTCCTGCGATGCGACTGCGCGCAGCGTGCACGAGCGGTTCCGCAGGCGTGAGCGCATCGACGAGATCACACGCGCGACGCGAAGCGTCTTCGGCCTTCTTCCAAGCAGCCGAGTAGCCGATGGTGCCGGGCCCCGAGCGGCTGGCAAGCTCGAGAGCAGCCGAGAGATCGCGGCCTACGCGCTCGATGCGGACAAGGTCGTTCTTGCCTGCGCCGCCGAGTTTGGCGGCCACATACATTGCGCGAACGATGCCGACGAGGTCGCGCACGGCTGCCGCAGGAAATGGCTCTTCACGCCCCGAGATCACCTGAACGAATGTACTGTATCGTCGCCGGATCGCGAGCACCAAAAGAACGAACCACTGATTTTTGAATGTTATGGGCGGATTTGCGGTGCGGTGAGTCGTTTGGGCGCTTGGCCTCGTGTTCGCGTGAAGGTGGCCCGGTGCCGGTTCGTCGCCCGAACTCTGGCGTCGGTGTCAGGAAAGGAAACGGTGGCAAAGGGGTGGCGTTAGGGGGTGCGTGAGCAAGGGTGACTTGGGGCTGTGAGTGTTCCCATCAACCACGCCTCAAAGGGCGTCGGGGTCGGCGGTGCCGTCCTGGACGCTCAACTTCGCCTGCCGGGGTCGGTCGAAATGAAGAGGGATCCGGCAGGGGAACTCGCAACTGCCTCCGTGCCAACCGGAGTGTGGCGTGGTGGGTAGGCGAAAGGAAAACAGTTAAAACTTCAGAGCCAGTCCCCATGCTCCCCTCATAACCACAATTTTGGGGGGCAAACGATCTTGGCTCTCCCAAACGACTACAACAACACCCCCGTCACTTCCTCCACCGCTCGCACCAAGCTCCCCGATACCAATAGCTCCCGCACCACCGCGATGTCCTTGTAGAGCGGCCGATCCTCGAGCAGCGTCGGACTCACCGCCCGCACCACATCGTGCGCTCGCTCCACCGCCTTGCTCGAACGCAAAGGCCGACGCTGATCGATCCCCTGCGCCGCCGTCAGTATCTCGATCGCAAGCGAACTGCGCACGTTCTCGATCACCTGCCCAAGCTTGCGCGCACTCACGCTCCCCATGCTGACGTGATCCTCTCGCCCAGCACTCGACGGGATCGAATCGACACTCGCCGGATGACACAACACCTTGTTCTCACTCACGAGCGACGCGCTCGCCACCTGCGCGATCATGAAGCCCGAATGCAAACCACTTTGAGGTGCAAGGAATGGCGTCAACCCCGATGACAACGCGGGGTTCACGAGCTGCTCGACACGACGCTCGCTGATGTTCGCAAGCTCCGCCACCGCCAACGCCGCGAGGTCCAGCGCGAGCGCGAGCGGCTGGCCGTGAAAGTTCCCGCCCGAGAGGAGATCGGCTCCGCCATCCTCACGCAAAAAGATCGTCGGATTGTCCGTCACGCTCTCGAGCTCGCGCGCAAGCACGCCCGCCGACCACACGAGCGCATCACGCGAAGCCCCATGCACCTGCGGCATGCACCTGAGCGAATACGCATCCTGCACGCGAGGACAGTCCGCGTGGCTCTGCATGATCTCGCTGTCGCCAAGCATCGCTCGCAAGTTCGACGCAACCGCTCGCTGCCCCGGATGAGGCCGCACCGCCATCAATCGCTCGTCGAACGGACGCTTCGATCCCTTCGCCGCCTCGAGGCTCATCGCGCCCGCAACATCGGCCACGGTGCACAGCGCAAGTGCGTCACAGAGCGCCAGCGAGCCGAGCGCCGCCATGTATTGCGTGCCGTTGATCAGCGCGAGACCCTCCTTCGCAGCAAGCTCGACCGGACGCAGCCGCGCGCGCGAAAGCGCTTCACCACCCGACATTCGTTCACCCTCGAACGATGCTTCGCCCTCGCCCATGAGCACGAGCGCCAAGTGTGCGAGCGGCGCCAGGTCGCCCGATGCGCCCACCGAACCTTGCGACGGAATCCGCGGACAAACCCCACGGTTCAACATCTCCACGAGCAGGTCGACGACATCGACTCGCACGCCCGAGTACCCGAGCGCCACGACCTGCGCTCGCAGCAGCATCATCGCGCGAACCTCGGCTGCACCGAGGTCCGGCCCCACGCCACACGCGTGACTGCGCACGAGGTTTTTTTGCAGCGCAATCACGTCGCGATGCTCGATACGCGTCTCCGCAAGCGCGCCAAAACCCGTGTTGATGCCGTACACCGCAGGCGCCTCGTCGCCTCCATCCACGATGGCATCGACAGCACGACGAGCAGCCTCGACGCGTGCTCGCGCCTCTGCGCCAAACACGACAGAACGACCTCGACGAGCAACGTCTTCGAGGTCCACGAGCGACATGGGACGACCGAGTTCGACAGGAGATTTCGCGTGCACGAGGGCAACGCTAGCAGGCGGCAACGAAGACGACGAACCGCCTTCCGACGAACCTGCGAATCGCCTATCCTGCCGCCCCTCGATGCGACGTATCTCGTTCACGCTCGTGCTCGTACTTGCTGGTTGCGGCGCGTCCTCCGACCCGGTCGACATCAAGACGCCCGGCAATTCGAGCGATGCGAAAGACACCGAACCTTCGGGTGATGCAAAGCAATCTCCCCCTGCACCATCGACTTCGACAGCACCGGAAGGACCGGGCGGACCGGATTTCAATTGCCGCTTGCCCGCGCCCGTTTCGAGCGACGACGCCTGTACGAAAGACGCCGACTGCGCGCCAAGCGTTCCGTGTCACGCGCGAGCATGCGTTGCCGTTGGCAAAGCAGAGCCACGCACGCCCGATACCGTTTGCACGATGAACATCGACTGCTCCAGCGCCGACGTGAACCCTTGCTCGTGCTACCAGGGACGCTGCGCTCTCGTCCCCAAGAGCCCCTGATTCCCATGCGCTATTTCGTCAAATTTTCCTCCGGACGCGAAGTACCCGTCGACGTGACCATCCTGCCTACAGGCGAAATCCAAACGTCGATCGAAGGGCGAACGCTGACCATCGATGCGTTCGATCACCGCGGCGCCGTGCACCTCAACGTCGAAGGCCAATCCGTCGAGCTCTGGATGGACGGCAAAGCTCCGGACGTCGGCGTCGTTTCGTCGGATCGGCGCTTTCACGTGCAGGTCGAAAACGAACGCACGCGCGCGCTCGCCGGTAGCTCGGGTAAAACCGCAGGTGGCGCGGACAAACTCGTGACGTCCCCCATGCCCGGCCGAGTGCTCAAGGTGCTGGTTGCCGAGGGAGACGAAATTCAAGCAGGAAAACCGCTCGTCGTCGTCGAGGCGATGAAGATGGAGAACGAGCTTTCGGCACTGCACGACGGCAAAGTGAAGAAGGTGTACGTCACTGCTGGCACGGCGGTCGAAGGTGGTGCCAAGCTCATCGAGCTCGAATGACCATGCGCCGACGACTTCCTCTCGCTCATCTTCCAACGCCCATCCAGCGTCCGCGCCGCCTCGTCGAAGCCACGGGCATCGATCTGTGGGTCAAACGCGACGACATGACCGGCGGCGCCGAAGCCGGCAACAAGATCCGCAAGCTCGAGTTTCTGCTCGCCGAAGCGCTGTCGCTCGAGTGCGACACGGTGATCACGTGCGGCGGCGTGCAGTCGAATCACTCGCGCGCAACCGCGCTTTGTGCAGCGTCGCTCGGCCTCAAGTCACTCCTGTTTCTACGGACAAACGATCCGGACAGCGTCACCGTCGATGGCAACTTGCTCCTCGATCGCTTGGTGGGTGCCGAGGTGCGGTTTTTTTCGCCTGAACAATGGCCGGATCGGGATCGCATCATGGATCAAGCCGCCGAAGCGCTGCTGCGCGAAGGGCGTCGCGCGTATGTGATTCCGGAAGGTGGCTCGAACGGTCTCGGAGCGCTCGGCTACGTCGAAGCGATGGCCGAAGTGCGAAGGCAGCTCGATTTGGGGCTTGGCGGGGGCAAACCCTACGATGCTATCGTGCTGGCGTGTGGGTCGGGCGGCACTGCAGCGGGCGTTGCGCTGGGAGCTGCGATGTACGGCGTTGCGCGTGAAGTCGTGGCGATGGCCGTATGCGATGACGCGGCGTACTTCGAGGCGCGCATCGCGGGCATCATCAAGGATGCTCGGCAGCTCGATCCGCGGCTGCCCGGAGCCGGCGAAGGTCATCGTGGACGATCGGTGCAAAGGTCCTGCGTATGCGGTGATGACGACCGAGCAGCGTAAGCTCGTTGCGCGCGTGGCGAGTTTGTCCGGGCTGGTGCTCGATCCGGTCTACACGGGCAAGGCGTTTTCAGGATTGGTCGATCTTTCGAAGCCAAACGGTTTGCTCTCGGGCAAACGCGTGCTTTTCCTGCATACGGGCGGGCTGCCCGGGCTGCTTGCTCAGGCAGCGGAATTCGCGAGCGTCGTCGAAGAAGACGAGTGATTCGTTCGATCACGGATGAATGTGGACCACGGTCCCTTCGCCCGTCGGTTCGCTGGCTTGAACGCCATGCCAATCGGTGGGCAAGGGCGGATCGGTCCACATGAAGACGCGGCGCGCATCGATGGGGGACAGGTTGATGCAGCCGTGGCTGCGCGGTTTTCCGTATTCGTCGTGCCAAGGCGCAGCGTGCAACGCATACCCGGCCTCGAAATACTGAACCCACGGCACGTCACGCAATTCGAATTTGTTGCCGACTTCGTGCGAGTCCATCGTCGTCGTAACGTGCTTTTCACGCACTTTGAACGTTCCGCGCACGGTCGAATACGTCTTCTTCGGGTCTCCCAAACCATCACGACCCGTCGCGACGGCCGTTGCATATACGGGCGTCGTTCCTTCGTAGAGGATGAGGATTTGACTGAGAATGGATATGTCGATCCATTTTTTCGTCGTTTTCGCGAACGACGGTAATTCCGACGGTTTAACGGCGATCGCAACGTCGGAATCCTTTAGCCACGTGCCGTCTTTCGCTTCGACGAGCCGCGTATCGCCAATTCGCGTAGACTTTCCCGTGAGCTGAATGGGCGCGTGAAATGCGAGCTTTCCTTTTTTATCGAGCGCCCTGCGGCTCGTGTCGTACTTGAATGCGCCCGGCACGCGCACGAATGCGAGCGGCAATTCCCAGCCCTTTCGCATATCGACGCCATGAAACGTCGATCCCCGCGCAGGCTTGATCTTCGACGTGGGCACGAGCCTCGCGTCGGTCGTCATGGCAAACCGGCGATCGTTGTCACCGACGAACGAGCCAATCAGCGCAAGCCCCGCATGACGCGCCACGCGATTGGTGATGATCGCGTAATCGGGCACCTTGAAGGTGGAAATGTTCGGTATTTTGCGGCCGCCTTGGAAAAACCACGGAATGGCGTCATTACCGTCACCGCCATAAAGCTGCTGATCAGAGAGCTCCGGCGGTTCGGCCGGCGGCTCTCCAATCGCATTGCCTTCCGCATCGAGCGGCACGTCGTTGGCCCCGACTTCGATGGCGTCCCACTTTTTCTTCAATCGCTTGTAGCTACGAAGGTGCTCCTTCAGGCGCATTTCGTATTTGAATTGCTCGGCCTTCGTCGCGGGACGGTAATAGTTTGGCGCAATGGCACGAACGAACGCGTACGGATACGGCATTGGTTTCGACAAATCCGGCCGCTTCGTGAGCGCTCGGAGGATCGGATGCTTCATGTCGATCGTCGCATCGTCACCCGCACAGATGTACCCGGCAGGAAGAACGCGGTAATACCCGCCCTGGCAATCGTCGAACGCCGCGGGTTTTTCTCCACGAACCGCCGTCCCACCCGCTCGCAAGTAGCCAAGCTTCGGCGAACGCCGATCAGGCTTCGAATAGATCACGGCCGCCATTTGCACAGCGCCAATGCGCGGGCCGCCTTCCTTGGGCACCGTCGCCGGATCGACGTCTTGTTCAGCGACCGCCGACAGGCTCACAATGCCCTCGCCAACGCCGTCCTTTTTGGGTCCACCCTTACACGCGCAGAGCACGAGCACGCCGAGCGCAAGGGAGATGGCTCGGAGGTCGAACTTCATTGGACGTAGAGCGATCTCCAGGTTCCCGCTGGCGACGAGTGTGCTGGAAAAAGGCCGTTTGAGTGCATGCATGAGTAGCCTCATGCCCAAGGTGGAGACAAAGGGCCAAGTTTTGGTACACCGCGTCCCGGGCGTTCGGAATTCCGCGCCAAGGACTTGCGCCGCGGCAAACTTCTCGCTAGGTTGCTCACCCCGCTCGAAAGCGCGGGCGTGCGCCACTAGCTCAGCTGGATAGAGCGTCGGCCTCCGGAGCCGAAGGCCAGTGGTTCGAATCCACTGTGGCGCGCCAGAACAGCGATCCGTTCGAGTTCGGGCCAGAATTTGTACCTCCGCTTCGCGCGTGCGTGAGACGCGCGCTACGCGAGGCTTGATTCACGTTGGAGGGGCCGCGGTTCGCCTCGCCAAACCCCTCCCTCTCATCAAAGCTTCTGCGCGGCGTCGAGCAAGATTTGCTTCAGCGCTGCGTAGTTTTCCGTCACGGAGAGCGGGTACGTCGTGACGTTGTGGACGGCGATCGGACGATTTTCCGCGTCGAGCACGACGACATCGCGGAACGTGATGCCCCAGTTTTTCCAAACCTGCTCGTCGATGGTGTCCTGTAGCCAGGGCAGATTTCGCCCGTTCGTGATGAGCGGATTGCCCGCTTCGTGGCCCGCTTCGTTGATGCCGACAAACTGCACTTTGCTGCCCGGATCGCCGCCAAGCTCCGCGTCGATTTCGCTCTGCATCTGGTTCATGTAGCCAAACTGGCCACTACAGAAGCTTCACGTGGCGTGTCCGAAGTACCAGGCGGATACCTGCCCGAGGTAATCGCGAGGTGAAACGATTTTTCCGGACGTAGGGGAGTTTATATTTACGTCCGTGAGTCCAAAATCGGGTTTGGGTGCCTCGGCCATACTGCCACCAGCACCGGCCGTGCCACCCGCCCCAGCGATGCCCCCGGCACCTGCCGTGCCACCCATGCCGGCAATGCCGCCCGCGCCTGCAGCGCCGCCCATGCCTGCTGCTCCGCCCGAGCCAGCGTCGCCGCTGGAGCTCGAAGAAGAGGCGGAGGAAGACGCGGTCGATGTTCCGCGCGGGTCGGGGTTTGGCGTGAAGGTACACGCAGCGACCAAGGCGGCTGCGCTGAGGATGACGGTGACGGCGCGAGCGGAGCGATGCATGGCAGGCCCTCCAAGAGCGTATTTTCTCGGTGAAGCGGCACCGATGTCAAGCGGGCGAGCGGTCACCAAAACGAACCGGGGGTATGGGGGGCAGAGCAGTCGGCCCGTGTTTTTGTGCGAAGCGCAAAAACATTTATAGGGCCGCCTGCGAGCCCCCCATCGTGACTGGCCTCGCTTCGCGCGCGTCCCACGCGCGCGAAGCGAGCGCTCCAATCAAGACCCGGCCCCGATCGAGACGCGCGCGAAGCGAGCGTTCCAATCAAGGCCCGGCCCCGATCAAGACGCTTTGATGTCTTCGAACTTGGTGCGAGCGGAGATGTGTTCTTCGCTGAGGTTCAGCAGGATGGGCAAGGTTTCGCACTGCCAGTCATCGTCGGCAATACGGCGGACGGTGACGGGTCCTGGGACCAAGTTGTAAACGGCGTCGACGATATCCATGATGACGTAGAAGCCGTTGGAATTGCAGAATCGCATTTTGACGAAATCCATCGTCGTATCGCTGATTTTCTGCTTGGGGAGGACTTTGGCGAGCTCCTCGAGGTAGGTATGGAGGTAGCGGTAGGGGTTATCCACCCGAATGACGCCCTCGAAAGTCAGAATGAGGTGACGATCATCGAGTTTCGCGACCGAGTGAAAGACGCTCAGGCCGCCGTCCATGATTTCACCGTAGGTGAGGACCTTCATGCGAAACCTCTCATCGGGAATTGCGCTTTGACAATGAGAAAGCCCTGTTCGTATTCGGCGGTGAGCCGGAATTTGCTTTCGGCCGTGAGGCGCATCAGTCCGAGGCCGCCCTTGGCGCGGTCGATCCGCCGTTCACGGACGGTATCGGCAAGAAGCTTCTTCGGGTCTTCGGCATTGGCGATGACGGTGAAGCGGTTTTTCACGGCTTCGAAGACGTCGGGAGTGACGGGATTGGCAACGGTGATGAGCAGGTCGTCGCCGTCGATTTTGAGGTCGACTTTCAAGGCGCCGTCGCGAATCGTGCAATGCTCCATCACATTGGTGACCAGCTCGATGACGACCACATTGGCCTTCGAGCAGATTTGCCGGGGATAGAACATCCCGAGCAAATCGAATAGGAAATTGCCGAGCAGACCGGCGACGTCACCCGCGACATGGTCGAGAGGCGAGATGTAGATCGACGCGCCAACGGCAGTCTGCGTTCGGGTACCCCCTGTGCTCATTTGGCGCACCTTCGCAGGATGAGGAGGGTAATGTCGTCCGTGTCCTGGGCCCTGAAATTGGTGTAGTCCTCGACACACCGATTCAGGATATCCTGGACGGGTTCGTCGCTATGCCGCGCGATCAAGTCGTTGAGACGTTGCACGGTATAACCCTTTCCGTTTTCGTCTAGAGCCTCGACCATTCCGTCCGTGTAGAGTGCCACGATGTCGCGCTCCTCGAAAGGGAGCTCGAATTCACGAAACGGCTTGGTTCTCAAACCAATGTAATTGCCTACCCGATTAAAGGTTTTTTGCTCTCCGCGTCGGACGAGAAGTCCATAACCGCCGCCTGACACGTAGCGCAGAAACCTATCACTGAACATCACGAAGTTGACCGTTGCATAACGGCGCACCCCGCGAAGAAAAGCGTACGAAGCACGGTTGACCCAATCGACGATGGCGCTCGGACTATCGAGGCGCTTGGTGGCATTTTCGATTTGGGCCTTGAGGAACGTCATGATGAGCGCCGACGACACGCCGTGACCGGAAATGTCGTACACGCTCACCGCAAATCGATCACCGGGCAATTGTGAAAAGTCGTAGTAGTCGCCTCCGACTTCCGTCAATTGCTTGTGATACACGGCAATGTCAACGAAGTCGGCGAGCATGGCTGGATCGGGCATGAGCGATTGCTGAATTCCCCGAGCCACCTCGAGATCTTCGCTGACGATTCGATTTTGCAATTCGAGCTCGTTCTCGATACGCGTTGCGTGTTCGAGCGTCAGCTCGTGAACGACCGCCATCTCCTCCATTTCGGATCGCAACCGCTCGCATTGCTCGACCACCGTGCGGCTGCGGGCAAGGAACTCCAGCCGACCTTCCTTCGTCGAAAGCAATCGCTCGGCGGCTGCTTCGTCCGAAAGAAACGTCTTGACGGAATCGATGACCGCGGCTTCAGCCAATATCTCGGCCACGCGTTCCGTCGTGCTGTCGTTCGATGCGGTCATCGGTCGAAAAAGTCCTCTTCCGCTTTGCTCTTCGTTCGCCTCGATCCTCTATCAATCACAGAAGATCATCTCGAAGTTCTGATTGAACTTCTTCAGATTGGGTAGCGATTTGCCCTGCCAAGGTACGGCTTTCGATCCACGGACCACGAGCTGTACATCGCCCTTCTTACGCATCGCAATCGCGAACTTGTAAAGGACGTTGATGCCCGAGCTGTTCAAGAAATTGAGGGTGCGCAGATCCAAAATGATCGACTTCGGATTCGTCAGGAGAACCTTGTCGAGAAGCTCCTCGACCGGCAGGTATTCCTGAGGCCCGCCGAGACGCAGGATACCTTCGAAGTACACCGCAACCTCGGCCGGATCGTACCATACTCGATAGTTTCCGCCTTTGATTTCCATTCTCGCCCTTTCCTTCAAGATGGGCAGACGCGCCATCGTCCTGATACAAGTGTTTTGCGACGACACGGGATCGAGCTTCCAGCCCAGACTGACCCCGTAGTCGCTCATGATGATGAGATATCCAAGCCCCGATCCCGTCGCCTCGGGATCCTCCGCATTTGCTTCCGCTTGTCGCCGCAAAAGCTCCCCCGGATCCTCACGCGAAAGCTCGAGCAGTTTTTCACGCAATGGAGGAACATCACCATTGGCAATGTGATTGCTCACGAGACAAACCAAGTCCTCCTTGCCAATGCCCACGGTAACATTGATGTCACCACTGCGGTTGAACTTGACGGCATTCTCGACGAGCTCATTGAGCACGTAACTCACGGCGCTGCTCACCTCCGCCCGACTGATGAGCTTGCCCTCATCATCGCCATCGGGGAAAAGCTCCGCGAAATACTCCGCCATGAAATTCGCCGTGAGGTTGCAGAGGCTCCACCGCACCGCGAACGAGTCGGGGTACAGGGTCAACGACATGTGCTCGCTGAACGAGTCGTCGAGCGAATAGACGCCAATGATCTCACTCATAGTGTTGACAGTCTCCTACGCGTCATAGCCTCTTGATGACCAACACCGTGATGTCATCGTAAACCTTGTTCGTCCCAATGTGTGCCATCACGTCGGCGATGATCGCCTCTTTGATTTCTCGCGAAGTTTTCGCGTGGTGCTCGACGACGACCTCACACAGTCGCTCCACACCATATTGCGCCGTATCCGTTCGCTCGGCCTCCGTCACCCCGTCCGTGAAGAGAACAGCAACGTCACCGGACTCCATCGGAATTTCCGTATTGGACAGGAAGTCGGTGATGTCTTCATCCATGCCCACCGGAATCCCGAACTCCGTCGTGTCGATTCGCTCGAGCTCACCATTCTTGCGCACGACGATCACTTCCTCGTGCTGCCCCGTGAGCATGAGCTTGCCGTCGCTGTAGTCCATCAGCGAAAGCGTAAGGTTCTTGTCCGAGTTGATGCGCTGAATGTTCTGGTAGATGACCTTGTTGACGATGCCCAAAAAGCGCGTCGGATCCGTCTCGTTGCTCGCAAGAAGCGTCCGCACCGCCGTCTGCACCATCAGCATCAGCACGCCGCTCTCGAGACCGTGACCCGTCACGTCACCAATGCCGATCTTGATGACGCCGTTGCCTCGCAAAACGTCGTAGTAATCGCCTCCAACCTCGTCCGCCGGCGACATGTAACCCGCAATGTCGAGGTCCTTGATCTCGTCGAGCTCGCGCGTCGGAGGCAGCACCATGAGCTGCAAACGGCGCGCGACGTCGAGCTCCGCGCCGAGACGCAGGTTCTCCTGCGCAAGCTGCGCGTTGAGGCTCGTGATCTCCTTGTTCGCTTCCTCGAGCTCGACCGTTCGTGCTCGAACGAGTTCTTCGAGGTTGTTCGTGTGCGCGCGAATTTCGGCCGCCATGTCGTTGAAGGCATGCGTGAGCTGACCGATCTCGTCGCCCGTCGTCGCTTCGATACGTACCCCGTAATCACCTTGGCGCATGCGCGATGCACCTTCCGACAGCGCCACGAGCGCCCCGGTCATGCGGCGAGCCACGAGGTAGACGCCAAGCATCACGATGAGCAGTGACCCTATCGTGATCAACCCCTGGCTGCGTGTAATGTCCCCTCGCGTCTGCTCGATCGTCGCCTGCGCGCGATCGAGCGATCGGTAAAGCTCTTCCTTCGGAACGACGAACCCGAACGTCCACTGGTCGGACACGATCGCGCCATTGACGAGCGCATCGAGCGAACGAAGACGCTGAAGCACGATGATGTGCGGCTGATTGCTCAATGTAATTTCGTGATAATCGACGACCGTACTTTCGGGCATCTCGAGGTTCTTGACCTCGCTCTCCGTACTGTCCTTGAAGAGCCGCTTGATGATTTGAAGACTGCCGTCGGGCGCCTTTTGCTTGCTTTCTTCGCTGGTCTTCAGGCCGAGCTTCTTGGCGCCCGCATCATTCACGGCCAAAAGATTGCCATCGGCTTGCGCAAGGAACGCAAACCCCGTCTCACGTAGCTTCACGTCCTTGATCGAATCGACGATCTTCGCGAGCGAAATGTCGAAACCAATGGTTCCAGCAAACGCCGTGCGCTCCTTGTTCCACACCGGATGAAAGAGCGTCATCACGAGGCCTTGGCCGGCAGCATCGTCGTAAGGACCGTAGTTGACGATCTGCGACTTGCGCTTTGCCAGGCCTCCGGGTTCGGATAGCCACTTCGTACAGCCTTCCGTCAAGCCGGGATAGAAGAAGTCATACCAATTCTTCTCGTTGTGGCCGGGAGCCATTCCATCGAGGATGTTGCCGATGTCGACGTAAGGCGTCAGGCGCGCGATCGGGTTTTCGTGCGGCCCGACGTAGTAAATCTGCACCTTGGACGAACCATTCGCCGCGATCGCGGGCATGATGAGATCCAAGATCGCCGTGCGATCGACCAATGCCTGTGTTTCAGGCTTCAGCGTGCCCGTCTCCTTGTCGCCTTGGTAGCCCCAAGCTGCGACGACCGCCGGCTCGTCATTGGCGTTCTGATACCAGCCCGATTTTTGGTTGTAGACGAGTTTGTCTTTGAGCGCTGGGAGGTTTGCAGCTTCGCGCAGAACCGGCTCGATGTCCGCATCGCGATCGATGAAGTTCTGTACAATCGCCGCCAGCGTATCGATGTCCTTCTCGACGTGTCCCAGCTCGTAGTCGGTGTACTTGACCTTGTCGTTGAGGTGGTTGATCAAGTATTCGCGCGTCGACGTCGTGAGACCCTGCTCGATTTCGGATCGCGAACGAGCGCTGAGTTGTACGAGGCCCGTTTGCGCAACCATCACGTTGAGCACCGCGCCCACGACGACGCTGACACCCGTTACGAGCAGAAACTTCGTATTGAACTTGTTGAGCCTCGCGAAGATGCCGCTCGGTGCATTCGGAGATCCATTGCTGCGGTGATCAGACGACACGACCAGCATCCTCCTGGACACGACGCTCGTACTCGCGTGCGGCTCAGTCGTAAACTGTTTCGAACGGGAACGCTACATCAATTCTGGCAATTTTCATTACACACCGTATCGCTCGCACCTCGCGCGGTGAAACCATGGCCCGCTCTCGTCAACTCGATGGTGCGACGGTCGTCAGCTTCGGAACGGCTTGCGACCCGATCCGGCATAGATCGGCCACGAGGCGAACCCGCCTTCGGTCTGAATTGCCTCGACATGCGCGCGCAGGCCCTCTCGGATACGCTCGAATACCTCGGGAGGCTGTTCGCTACGCTGGCACATCTGCCTCGTTACGTAGTTCCAGCTTTCGACGACCTTCGCAAGCCCTACGGAATCCGAATTCATGTTGTTGATATCGATGAGATGGACTTTGATGTCCTCGAGGCCCGCATTTATCAGCATGGACCTGGTTTTTAGGCCGGTATCCATGTCCATCCCGAGAACATGGCCCATCTCGATCACCTTCTCGTAGGTCCAACGAAATAGTTCTTTCTGGGGCCAGCCGATGATGCCCGACATGAGCTCATTGGTGACGTAGATTCGTCCTCCAGGACGACAAATTCGCAGAAGCTCGCGCAAAATGCCCTGCGGTTCGTTGAAAACCTGCAAGCCCAGGCGGCAGGTGACGAAGTCGAACGAATTGTCGGGCAAAAGGAGCGCGGCCGCATCGCCATACTGGTATTCGATGTTCTCGAGCCCGTAATCGGCGACGTGTTGCCGCGCGTAACGCAAAAATGGTTTCGAGTGGTCTACGCCGACGATGTATTCAGGGCGAAAGTCCCGTTGCAAGAGGATGGCGAAATCGCCGAGTCCACAACAAACATCCGCAATGCGCAGCCCCGGCCGAAGCCCGTGCCACGCGAGCTTGTCCTGCTCGTGCTCCCAAATGATCTTCTCTTGGGTGCGGAGAACGTTGATGAATTCGTCGTCCTCGATGACCTCTTGGATTGGATAAAATGCCTTGTCGTAGACCTCGATGGTGACCGACGGGTAAAGCTCAGCAATGACCTGGAATTTCCGTATGGCCCACGGAATGACGCTGGAAAGAATGAACTTGATTTTCAGCTCGGGACGTGACGTCGAAACCCACCGCACGAAGCGGTTGAGCTCCAAAAAAGCGACGTTGTTCATGTACTTGAGCCGCTTCAGGTTCACGCACAGCGTGCCCCGCGTGCTCCACGCCGCTTGCTCGAGCGACGCGCGCACCGTCGCCATTTCTTCGGCAACGAACGGACGCAGCGTCCCCGTGAGCGCTACCTCCTGCTCGTCCTGCCCTTCGCCACCCGTCACCTTCAAGTTCAAAGCGACCGGCATGCATGACGGCGGCACGCCCGACGACGGCACGCCCGGGCCCGACGGAGGCGCAATCGAGCTGCTCATACCTCACCCATTTCGTCAACCTCGGGCAACTCGAGGAACAAACTCAATCGATTGCTCCCAGGTGGCTCCGAAAGCGTAAATGTACACGTGTATACCGCCACGAGCTCCAGCATCCCGAGCATCGTGTCCTCACCCTCCGCAGGCTCCTCCAGACGAGCACGAAACCAGCTCTTCAAATCGGGCTGATTGACCATCTTCACTGCCATCCGATAAAACATGCGATGCTTGTCCGCGACCGGAATCGTAAGCTGAAGCACCACATGACGCCCACGTTTGCGAAATATGATGTCGATTTCGCCTTCATCGGCATGGTTGCGAAACACGACCTCCAAAAGCTCGTTGACGAATGTCGAAAGGAGTGTTGCGTGCCGCTCGGGATCGCCCTCGTTGGCGCTCACGTACCGCGCGAGGTAGTTCGCGACGAGATGACAGCGGCTCCACTGGCGGGCGAAGCCGCTCACCGTGAACTTCGCCGCCATGATCATGCGGTATCGGTTCGACGCGAGCTCGAGCTCCTGCGGCGCGGTCGGTGTGCTGGTCTTGGCAATCGACATTGGAACCTCGACGGCTTCCATGCGTCAGCGGGGCAAGGCTAGCCGCTCCCGATGCTCACGTCGAGAGTGCACTTGGCAAGGCTTGCCGCATGCAGCGTTCTCGAAGTGCTGGGCACGAATCACGCTCGTCGTCCTTGCTTGCGCGCCAGTCGCCGTTTTCCCTGGTCGGGGCATTGAGCCTTCGTGCCACTAGACGGCGCGCGAAGCAAGAGTTGGCCGGCGCGCGGAGCACACAACGGACGCCAAATGCGTGCACTGTTGCAAATGAGCACTTCATGAATGCGGCACGAGTCTGCGGCGGCACGGATCCGATGCGAATGTGCAGGCAGCCATCGTTTCAATGCAAAAATATCGTCGCTCGCAAAGTGACCCATCGGGTCTCAATGCGACGTGACGAGGCTCGGGGGACAGCTCGTCACTGCCCCCCGAGCTCGGACGCATCGAGTCGTCACTGCGTCAGAAACCGCCGCCGATCTGCGCGAGCAGCGTCCACGTGTCAGCTCCTTGTCGATCGCCCTTGGCCGCGTTCGGCAGCGACAAATCATCGAAGAACGCGGGGCGGTAACTGAAACGCGCTCCGACCTTGATGTTTGGCGTGAGGAGCCGCTCGGCGCCTGCCACGAGCGGGACGACCATGGTCGCAGGATCGCCGCCGTTTCCCGCAAAGCCGGCATACCCAGCGCCAGCCACGACGAATGGCTGCACGGGGAATTGTTCCGGGAGCAGGACGTTGTAACGAACGCCGGCGTCGATGGCGGTCATCACGAGAGACTCGCCATTATCGGAGCGATCGTTGACGCTTCCCAGGTAGTTGCCCTCGATGGAGAATCGATCCGACAACGCGCCGGTGACGCGCAGGTTCCACGCGGGGCCGGGGCTTCCCGCTCCGCCGACGAACCCGACGACGCCGCCGCCACCTTCGATGGACACGATGGGCTGCGGGATCCGGCGGATCATCGGCTGATCTGCAGGAGGTAGTCCTGCCACCCGCCCCTGCTGTGTGCCCGTCACCTGCACCTGGGTTTCTTGCGCTCCAGGCGCTTGCGGTTCGGTTTGTTGAGCATGGGCCGACGCGGGCGCTCCAATTGCGACTCCAGCCAGAAGGGCTGTAACCAACCCAATTCTCATTGCTTCCTCCTCGGATCGTTGACCGAAACAGGCACGGAGACCCTCGTTGCCTCCGAGCCCGCTTCTCTGCACGCATCGCGCCACGTCGATGCTGTGCACCCAAGGCCCCATCAGCCGAGCACGCAAGCGTGCAGCGCTGCGACGAGTCCGAAGAAACGATCCAGCGTCATGGAAACTCGCACATGAATTGCACGATGCGGCCTGACGGATGGGTGAAATCGCAACACAACCATGGTGACCGCGCGCGAGGAATGCGACATTCGGCAGAGGAGCTCTCGATGAACGTCAAAACGATCTACGAAACCCTCGCCGCGCTCGGCACCGGCGCCTTCATCGCCGGTTGCGGCGCGTCGCAAACCCCCGCAAATGCTGCCGAGCAGCCGGCCGCGGAAGCGGTGTCGGAAGCTCGTACGCAGAGCACGAGCGAAGCTTCGAGCAGCACATCGGAAGATCGAACGACAACCGATGCGCCCGCAGCGCCTCCCGAGGAAAAGCCGAGCAGCACAGCTACGGCGGCCGCTGCATCACCCGCGCCCGCTGCATCACCCGCGCCCGCTGCATCACCCGCGCCCGCTGCCGCGAAGGTGGCGGCTCCCAAGCCGACGGCCACGGCCAAACCAGTCAAGAAAGTCACGACCGCGAAGAAGAAAGATGCCGTGGCATCTTGCGGTGAAGGTGGCTGCGCCTGATATCGATCATTGGCGACAAACCGCTCGGGTAGCGACCACCTCGGTTGGCTCGTGCTTCGACGAGCTGCGTCACGGCGGTTTGTCCGAACGACGTGCTAGCCGACTGTGCGTCGTTTTGTCGCCCCTTTCTCAGCTACATGTTCGGTCGTGCAACCAGCATGTGATATGACTGCAGCGCACGACGACGTTGCGATGAACTTTGCCCGGCTGCGATCCCGTGGCACGCTGCTTTGTGGGGACATTGTGCGACGTCCTGCGCTCGCCGACATGAACGCTTTCTCATGACAAGCAGCTCAGTACAGGATCCGCTCGGCATCACGGGGACGATTCTCGCCGAGAAGTACCGCATCGACGCGATCATCGGCGAAGGCGGCTTCAGCATCGTCTACCGCGCCGAACACCTCATTTGGCGGCAGCCGGTTGCGATCAAGTGCTTCCGCATTCTGGCGCAAGCTCCGATCGACAAGCGCGACGAGCTGCTCGACAGCTTCATCCAAGAAGGCCGGCTGCTCGCGAGTTTGTCCAGCCGATCGGCCGCCATCGTGCAAGCTCGCGACATCGGCAAGTTCACGACTGCCGACGGCCAGTGGATCCCGTACATGGTCCTCGAGTGGCTCGAGGGCAAACCGCTCGAACAAGTGCTCTTCGAAGAGCGCGTATCGGGTCGTCCGGCGCGTCAGATTCACGAAGCGATGGCCCTGCTCGAACCCGTCATCGTGGCGCTGGAAATCGCGCACGCGAAGAACATCGCGCATCGTGACATCAAGCCGGCCAACATCTTCGTCATTGGAGATCCGTCTGCACCATCGCCGTTCACCAAGGTGCTCGATTTCGGCATCGCAAAGGTGATGGCTGATCATGCAGCCGAGGCATCGTCTTCAGCCAAAACGGGCGCCGAAATCACCGCGTTCACGCCCAACTACGGCGCGCCCGAACAGTTCAGTCGAACGCACGGTGCAACGGGTCCGTGGACCGACGTGTTCGCCATGGCGCTCATCCTCGTGGAGATCCTCCGGGGCGGCGTGCCTGCATTCGAGGGGACAGACATCATTCAATTCGCCGTCGCCTCGCGTGATCCTTCGCGTCGGCCGACACCAAGAACCTTCGGCATCGAGGTATCGTCGGAAGTCGAAGCCGTCTTCGCCAAAGCGCTCGCCGTGTCACCGAATGATCGCTTCGCGTCGATGGGACAGTTCTGGGCAGCGCTGCATCAGGCGGTTTTTCCTGGCGCAACTTGGAACCCGGGAACGACGAGCGGGATTTGGGCACCGATGTCGTCGGTCCCGGGCATGTCGGCGCCAGCCGGACAGCCCTCGCAAGGCGCGCCCTACGGCAGTGCAGCACCGTCTCGACCTTACGCGAGCGGTGCGCCATCGCGGCCAGCCGCAGGAACGATTCCCATTTTCTCGGCAGGCAGCGGATTTGCGCCGCCTCCTCCAAACCCCGGCGCAAGACCACAAGTTTCGACACCGATGACGCAAGTGCCGACGGTGCCGAACCTGGGACCCAAGCGCTCATCAGCAGCTTTTGTGGCCATCGCCGTCATCACGGCAGCCGCGCTCGTTGGCGGCGGGCTTGCCGCGTTCAAGGTGTTCAGCAAGCCGCAAGCCGCTCCGAAGCCGACCGCCTCTGCAACCGCGCAACCAAGCGCAGCACCTTCGGCCTCGACATCGGCCGCGCCGACGCGACCAACCGAATGTCCCGATGGCATGGTGCTCGTGCCCGGCGGCAAGTTCTTCATGGGCTCGGACGAACCCGAGTTCAAACTTTGGCAACCCGCGCACAAGACGATCATCGATACGTTCTGCATCGATACGCACGAGGTCACCGCAGGCGAATACAAGGCCTGCTCCGACCTGGGCGAATGCAAGAGGCCGCCGGAGCTGCCGAACTGGCCCAAGACCGCCGGCTCGTCCGATGCGGAGCATGAAAAGAAACGCGCCGCCTATGCGGAGCTCTGCAACTTCGGCAAACCCGATCGCGACAAGCATCCGATCAACTGCGTCAGTTGGTACCTCGCAGAGAGCTACTGCGCGTTTCGCAAGAAGCGTTTGCCCACGGAAGCGGAGTGGGAGTTTGCCGCTCGCGGCTCGGACGGACGCAAGTTCCCCTGGGGCGACGATCCTGCAACGACCGAGCGGATGAATGCCGGCGGGACCGAGTTCACTCGCTGGGAGAAGAAGTATGGTTTCGCGGCGAGCCCACGCCTGTACGAAGTCGACGACGGCTTCGAAGGCACGGCTCCAGTAGGCAGTTTTCCCAAGGGAAGAACAAAGTTTGGCGCGGACGACTTCATCGGCAACGTGTGGGAATGGACGTCGGATTGGTTCGAGACGTACAAGCCCGACGAGGTCATCAATCCCCAAGGAGCGCCGAACGGAGACCGCAAAGCGATCCGCGGCGGTTCGTTCAACGGTGGCAACCTTCTTTGGCTGAATCCGGCGTTCCGCTTCCATCAAGTGCCGGATGCCACCACGCCCGTCATCGGATTCCGCTGCGCAATGAATCTCTGAGGCTCGGGGTTCGAACCGGAACCAAGCCTGGATTTGCACGCCCGCTTCGCGCGCGTGGGACGCGCGCTGCGCGAGGCCTGTTTACGATGGGGGGTCCGCGGCTCGCCTCCCGGTGCTTTTGCTTCGCAAAAGCACGGCGAGGCGCGGACGCCCCCCATACCCCCCCGAGGTCGGACCGAGACCGATTCACGGTGCAGGGTGGCGCCGGGTCTCTGCTACCTTCTCCGCCCGTGCCGGTCCCCGACAACCTCCTCGGCGACCCGTCCGTGACGGGACCACTTGGCTCCCTCGCGCTGTCCTACGTGCGCCCGGGAAGCTCCATCCTCGCGCTGCGCGCCGCGAAGTGGCACGAAGGCCTCGCGCGCCTCGGGGTCGTGCTCCCGTTTTCGCTCGTGCACGACGTGGGCCTGCTCTTCGCGGCACCGCGCGATCACATCGAACTTGGCACGCGCTGCGAACCCGCATCCATCGCACGCGGCCTGCCCGACCTCTTGCGCCTGTCGGACTCGTACCGCCGCATCCTCGACGAGCTCGCCCAAAGTGAAGTCGTTCGCCGAGCCTCCGAGCTCAAGATGGGCGACGACCTCGTCATCGTCTTGCTTTCGCGCCTGCTCGGAGCCCTCACGTCGCGCGTCAACGTCGCTCCCGCATACCGCGCGGCCATTCCCGTCGATGCGTCCCTCTTCGAACGGCTCGACCAACAACTGCCAGCGCTCTTCGTGACGACGCGCCGCAACTTCGAGCTGTCGGCCATGCAAGCCCTCGAAGTCTCCCGCCTCTACGTCCTCACGATGACCGACACCCTCGACCTCGACACGCTGCGCCTCTTCGGAATGCTCGGAAGCGACGGCACCGGTGGAGCTCTTGCGCAAGTCGACTTGCTCGCTGCGTTTCAGTCGCCCGAGGCCAACGATGTCGTGAACTTTTCGCTCGAGATTCTACCGAGCGTCCTCGAAACGAAGACGCGCCGCGCAGCAGGAACGACCGCAGCTCACGGATACAACGGCATCGGCACACGCGGATCGATCGACAGCCTGGTCCTGACCGAGCTTGCTTGGGACGACATGGAGCTCGCGCGCCGGCTTGCGGACAACGAGGTGCTTTATTACGCGCGTGAACAAAGTCGCGACGAGCAGCGGCGCATCCACTACATGCTCGTCGACGCGTCGGCATCGATGCGCGGTGACCGACAAACCTTTGCGCGAGGCATGGCCATCGCGACCGCGAAGAAGCTGTTGCTCGAGGGTGAAGACGTGGCGTTTCGGTTTTTCGATGCGCGTCTGTACGAGATTCACCGCGCGCACGGGGACAAACTCCCGACCGCTCACGTACTGTCGTTCAAGGGTGAACGAGGCCGGAATCCGGCGCGTGTTTTTGCGGAGCTAGCGACGGACCTCGACCTGATGCGGCAGCGCGATCCACGCACGCCCGTCGTCCACTTGTTCACCCATGCCGCGCTCTACATCCCGCGTGAGATGGTCCAGGCGGTGCGAAGGTTCGCGCATATCGCAGGCGTGTTCATTCTGCCATCCGGGGGCAAACTCGACCTCGACTACCTCGACCTGCTCGATGCTCACTGGGTCGTCGATCACGCCACGCTGTCGAGCGGTTCGGCCCGAGCAAATGCCGCGCGCTCGATCCTCGATCAAACGAAGGGCGTTTCTTCGGACGACGATGTCCCTGCGAAGAAACCCGCTGCGAAAGGGGCCGAAGCGTGAACGGCAGATCGCTACAAGATCTGCGTGACGATGCGCGAGCCGCCGCAGCTCGCGGGGACGCCGAGCGTGCCCGCCATGCGCTGCTCGGTGCACTCGGCGACACCAAGGTTCGCGAAGAAGAGTACGTGTCTGCAGCGCGCGAGTTGCGCGAGATCCTGGTGAACATCGGCGACTTTCGCGGCGCCCTCACGCTGGATTGGTACACGGGCAACGACCGCGGGCAGCGCGATCTCGTGGGGCGCGTGCCTCCGATCGACCGCGCTCGAACGATGCTCGCGTGGGCCGATCGTGCCGAGGATCCTGGGCGGAAGCAGTCACTCTACGCCAACGCTGCCGACGAATACGAATCTGCGGGGCTCGTGGCACAAGCGGCCATTGCGCGTGAACGCGGCGGCGATCTTTATCGAGCACGAGCGCTCTGGTCACGCCTCGCGCAGCTCCTGACCGGCTCGGGTGGCGATCTCTATGCCGCGGGGCTTGCTCGCTTCAACTTGGCCCGCACGTCGATGCGTACGGGTGAAACGACTGCTGCGCGCGAAGCTGTCGTCGCGGCTGTGCACCTCCTGGAAGAAGCTGCAGATCGTTACGAAACCGTAGGACAACGCGAACGCGCGTTCGACTGCTACCAAGTCCTCATCGCGGTTGGTCGAGAGAGCGGCGAGTTCGAACACGTGCTCGAAGGGTTCGTCAACGTCATCCGCATTTTGCGCGAGGATCACCTTCGATATTACGCGCTCCAATCTTACGAAGAGGCGCTCGCCGCTGCGGAAAAGCAGAGAGAGGTCGCTGCTGCGGCCACGCTCGCGCGCGAGATGAGCGCGTACGCGCGCAAGGAAGGGCTGCCCGCGGTCGCCAACTTCGCAACGCTTGCACAAGCGCGGTTGTGGCAAGAAGTCGCGGACGCAGCGCTCACGCGAGGATCCCCTCCGTCGATTGCAGAAAACGCGCTGCTCGCAGCCGTCATCGCGCTGAGCGAGGTCGGGCAATACAACCGCGTGGGCCACGTGTACGACAAACTCGCGGTCCTCGAGATCGAGCAGGCGCGACGCAAACACTACGCGACTGCGCGCAAGCGCTACGTCGATGCTGCCGAGACGCGCATCGAAAGCCAACCGCTGCCGGCGCACTTGCGCCACGAAGTTGGGTTTCCGGATGTCTGGCACGTCGATCTGGTCGAGTGGGAGCAACGCGGCAGCGCAGCCGAAGCAACCGGCGACGTCATCCTCGACCCCACGGCATGGGCCGAAGTGACGCGGCGTCGAGCGCTTCTTGCGCGCCTCACGGCGCTCGCCATCGAGGCCCAAGAACACGCGGCTCCCATGCTCGGCGCGCACGCGCAGCTCTACGTCACGCTCGCCGAACAACTCGCCCTCGTCGAGCTCTACACGATCCTCTCTCCACTCGAACGCTTGTTTCGCAAGCCCGAGCCTCAGGTGCGCGTCGCGGTCGTCAAAGCGCTCGCGCGTTTCCTTTACAAGCGTACGTTCATCACGCTGCGCGATGCGCTGGCGGATCCGGATCCGAACGTCGTGCAAGAAGCTGCCAAGGCGCTCGAAGACCTACGCTTCCCGCATGCGTTCGACCCGCTGGCCCGCATCTACCGCGAATCTCAGAGCACCTCGGTGCGAGCGTCCGCCATCCGAGCGCTCGCGCGTATCGACACGCTCGAGGCCGCCGAGCTGCTTTTATCGATCATCGATCACGATGGGCGTGAGGAGCAGAAAGCCGCGGTCGAAGCGCTCAAGAAGGCGCGGGGCATGAAGTTTGTCGACGTCGCGAAGAACGCTCTCCCCGGTTTGTCGGAGGCGTCGAAAACGGCGGTTCGTGAGATTTTACGCAGTCGCGGGGTGGGTTGATTTCTGCTTCCACTTGATTCCGTGCAGCCTCACTGCGCGCGTTACGCAGTCTTGCGTAGGGGCTTTCCTGTAGCGGTTTTCAAGTTCATCCCGAGCGACCTCCTTTTGGGATCAGCATATTCATGGAAGCGAAGACGGTGCGCTTCCTGGGGGGGAAGCGCCGAGACAGCCGTCACGGCCCCCGGGAGATTCGCTGCTCGATTTGGTCGACGTTTCGGCGACTCCCGGTGGCCGGGTTCCTTTTGTGAGCACGGGACATGGCTTGGACGCTCGCTAAGCGGGCGTGAGACGCCCGCTTCGCGAGGCCAGTCACGATGGGGGGCTCGCGCCTCACCCCCTAACCCCCTCTCCCCCGCGCCTACGGCGCGGCGGAGAGGGGGAACAACTGCTCTGCCCCCCATACCCCTCGGGATCCATGCCCACGCTACTTCAGGATGGACGCCAGCGCCGGGTCGAGGTTTGGCCAGCGAAACGAGTAGCCCAGCTCTTCGGCACGGCGCGGCAAAACGTGCTGCCCCGTCGTCACGATCTCGGCCGCTTCGCCCATGCCCACCTTGATGAACGCTTCGGGGACGCGGAACCACGACGGCCGGTGCATCGCGCGACCAATGGCTTTCGATAGCTCTTCGTTCGTCACCGCATTCGGAGAAACAGCGTTGATGGGACCTCGAGCTTCAGGTTTGTCGAGGCAAAACAGGATGAGGCCCACGACGTCGTCCGCGTGAACCCACGAGATCACGTGTGAGCCCGATCCAATGGGACCGCCAGCGAACATCTTGAACGGCAAGAGCATTTTCTCGAGCGGCCCGCCTCCTTCGCCCAGCACGATCCCGATGCGCAGCATGACCGTTCGAACACCAAGCGTTTCCGCCGGCCTTGCTGCGGCTTCCCAAGCATCCACCACGTCCGCGAGAAACCCTTCACCACGCGCCGACGTTTCAGTGAGTCGTTCGGTGCTCGGCCGTGGTCCGTAGATCCCGATGGCTGATGCGCACACGAACACGTCAGGCTTTTTCTCCGCACGCCGCATGCCTTCGACGACGAGCCGCGTCGAATCCACTCGGCTGGACAGGATCCGGCGCTTGGCGTCCTCGGTCCAGCGCTGCCCCACGTTTTCACCGGCCAAGTGAACGACGGCCGAAGCGCGACCGAGCTCATCGAGCCACGGGCCTTCTCGCTCGGGATCGTATGCAACTGCGATCGAGCCCTTGGGCAAGCGCCCACTCGTGCGCGATGGATCGCGTGACAGCACGGTCACGGAGTCGCCGCGATCGAGCAGCGTTTTCGTGAGTTTTCGCCCGATGAATCCCGTTCCGCCCGTGAGCAGCACGGACTTGACCACGTCGCTCTTTGCCATGGTAAGAGCGTGCCCGTGGACCTCGAAGTCTTCAAGAAACTCCCTCTCGGTGGCACCGATCGTCGCAGCATCGTTTCGGGCCTTGCCGCGCACGGTCCGGCGACCGCGCGTGATCTTCTCGCAACGCAGCTCGCTCGAGTTTGCCCGCGTGGTGCCGTCGTTCCAGACGACACGGCCGTCATCATTCTCGGTGGGTCGAACGGGATCACCCGAGCGGTCGCGATCGAGCTTTTGTTCGGGGCGCGCGCAGCCGTCTTCGGCGTGCATTACGACAGCGACAAAATGCAGATCGGCGTGCATCACGTCGCAGCGCTTTGCGAACGAGCCGCCTCCGAAGGACTCACCGCGCGCTTTTGGAACAGCGACGCGACCAAGCCCGGCATCGCGGACGAGGTCATCGCCGAAATCAAAGGCAAATACCGCGCAGTGCACCTCATCAACGGCATCGCTGCGGGCGCCACGAAGCGGTACGTCGAGCACGGTCCGACCAAGGTAAAGGACGTCGACGTCGCGTTCGATCCCGTCTTGCAGGTGCCCGACTTCAGCCGCCGGGAAAACATTCGTCGCGTGGGGTTTGTCGAGGTCGAAGTTGCGACCGATACGGACATCGAGCGAACGAACCGATTCATGGGTACGTCGTCGCTCATGTGGGCCGAGGCGCTGGCGAACGCGGGGCTACTCGTTGCAGGTCAAAGCATCGTCGCGTTTTGCGATTACGACTTCGAGCCTGACGATCCGGTGTATGCGATGGGTCCGCTTGCGGGTGCGAAGAAACTTCAGCGCGAAACGATGGCGCGAATACGCGAACGTTTTGGCGCGAAGACCGTGCGCATTTGTTATCCCGCGGTCGCGACGACAGCGCTCGGGGCCATTCCCGGAGGGCTGCTCATGTATGGTTTGTCCGCGCAAATTTTGAAAGAACGCGGCCAATATCAAGACGTCATGGAGCTCGGCGCGGCGACGATGAAGCTCTTCGAGCCTGGTTTCGCGTCTGACATCCTGCGGCTCGACGAGGCCTATCAAGCGGCATTGCCGGAGTTTCATCGCCGTGAGCGCGAGCTTGGCCCCGATGGTCTTCATGCGGCATTTTCCGCGCTTTACGCTTCGTAGAAAGAATTTCGAGCGCGTGTGAATCGTGGCGCTCGTGCACCGTCCAAGGCCGCTGGTGCTTTCGCCGTGCGATGAATGCAGCAACGTTCACGCACGCGATGGTTTCTTGGCAGAGACGCTTGCTTGTTGATCGGAATGGATGACGCGCGGCGTGGTCACGCGAGTGCTCACGTCACGCAAGTTCGATGGGCCTGATTGCCATGTGCGTAAGTTGCGTATGGTTGGCCCAGGAAAGCTGCTCTGCTAGTGTCGGGCGAGTCCTTGTAGTACTCGGGTGCTTACCTGGAGGAGATAGAATGAATCTGCGAACTTTTGCGATGCTTGGTGCGGTGTCGATGCTTGTGCTTGGTGGCTGCGTCCTCGTCGATAGCACGCCCGGCGGCGGCAACGGCGGCGGCGGGTCCGGTGGTGAAGGCAATACGGGCAACGACGGCGGCGGCGGTGCTGGCGGCACGGCCGGCGGCGGTGGAACCGCGGGTGCGGGCGTGGGCGGCGGTGGTGGCGGCATGGCGGCGTGCGTCGGCTGCGGCGAATACGTGACCGCACTCGCGACGGGCGGCATGCCGGGAACGCTCTGCCAAACGAATCCCTCGTCGGGCCTGAACTCGGAAACGTTGTTCACCGAGCTCGCGATGTGTACGTGCGACATGGCAAACGGCTGCGGTGCCGATTGCGCGACGTCCACGTACTGCGGTGGCATGGACGCCCCCTCGATGGCCTGCGGCACGTGCATTCAGACCGGTGCGTGCAGCGGCGCGTTCGGTTCCTGTTCCGGCGACATCTGATCCACACTGCCCAACGAACACGCTCGCGAGCGGCCTTCAACCGGCCGCTCGCGGCCTTTTGTACACCGTGCTAACTCGCTCGCCGTGAAAGCCATCATCATCGGCGCTGGCCGCGGCAGCCGCCTCAAACACCTCACCGAAGACATCCCCAAAACCCTCGTCCCCATCCTCGGACGACCCATGCTCGACGGCATCCTCGAAGCCCTCGCTGCAGGTGGTTTCACCTCAAAGGACATCGTCTTCATCTGCGGCTACAAGGCCGACGTCATCCGCGCGCGTTACCCCGACTTCACCTACGTCGAGAACAAGAACTGGGAACGCAACAACATCCTCGCCTCGCTTCTGTGCGCCCGCGAGTATCTCCAAGACGGGTTTGTCTCGACGTACGCCGACATCGTCTATCGCCCGCAGATCGTCGCCGACATCGTGAAGTCCCCGCACGACATCACGCTCGCGTGCGATACCGATTGGCGAAGGCGCTACGTCGGTCGCTCGCAGCACCCCGAAACGGATGCAGAAAAAATGCGGGCCGATGGAAGCCGCATCGTCGAGCTTTCGCGCCGCATCGCATCCGAGCGCGCATCGGGCGAGTTCATCGGCGTCATGAAGCTTTCGGCCGAGGGTTCGCGCAGGTTTGTCCAGGCGTACGACGAAGCCCGCGCCGCGTTTCCCGAAGGCGAATTCCGCGAAGGCCGCACGTTCGAAAAGGCGTACCTCATCGATCTGCTCCAGCGCATGCTCGAACGCGGCGAGCCCATGCACCGCGTCGATACGCACGGCGGCTACATGGAAATCGATACGACCGAAGACGCGTCACTCGCCGAAGAATGGTGGCGCCTCACCCCCTAACCCCCTCTCACCCGCTGCGCGGCGGAGAGGGGGAAGTCATCCGAGCTGAAACCGCACCGCGGCCAAATCCACGCCCGCACAATCCACGATGAGCGTGTCTCCCGCGTGCACGATGTCCTTCGGACGCACCGCGGTAAAACCCTCTGCACCCGCGCGCTTGCGACTCACGATCCGACACGGCAACCGTTCCTCGATGTCGATCGCGGCACTGTCCGGGTGCGACGAACCCACCACCACATCCGCCGTCACACGCACGACGTCCTCCAATCGATACGCCGAATGCACGCCTTCATGCGTCGCTTGAATCGCAATGAGCGGCGCCGATAACGCGCTCGTCGAAAACGACTCGTCGAGCTCGAGCGCTCCGCCCACTTTGCCTGCGAGACGCTGATCGAACATCCGCATCACCACGCGTACGTTCGGATTCATGCGCTTGGCATCGAGCGCGATCTCCAAGTTTGCAAGGTCATCGCCCGTCGCACACACGATCGCCTTCGCCCGAGCCACGCCCACTTTCACGAGCAGCTCGTCGCGACGCGCATCCCCGACGAGCACGGGCACGCCCTTGGCACGGATCGTCTCGATGAACGGACGGCCCTCGCTTTGCTCGATGGCGACCACGTCTTCGCCCAACTGACAAAGCTCTTCGCTCACGCGGTATCCGACGTGCCCGAGGCCGCACACCACCACGTGCTTGTTCATCATGTCGGTCATGATCGACGTCCAAAGTTCGCGCTGCGTCGCCAGATCGAGCAGCGATGCGCCTATTTTGAAGACCCCCTGCGCCAGCAGAAAAAGCCCTGCGAGCGGCGTGAACCAGTAAACGCCTCGCGCGACCAGCGAGTGAGGAAACGCTTCGGTCGGTTCGAACACGAGCAGCGTCCAGAGCGACCACACGGTCGTCGCAAAGTCGGGAATCGCTTCGCCGTGGCGACGCAGGTCCCAGCGCAAGAGAAGCGACGCGCCCAGAAGATACAGCGCGGCGTACACGAGCGGCGGGCCGAGACGTCGCAACACGTAACCGGCAATCGCGAGCCGCACGCGAAACCAGCGATAACGAGGTCGTCGGCGCAACGTGCGACTCGAAGGAGCGGGCATAGAGTGTCTGGTTTGATTCCGGGTCTGGATTTGTACGCTCGCGTCGCGCGCGTGGGACGCGCGCTCGCGAGAGTTTTGTCACGATGGGGGGCTCGCAGGCGGCTCTGTGAGTCCATTGGGCTTCGCCCAATGGACGAGCCGACTGCTCTGCCCCCCATACCCCCCGGATTTCGCCTTATTCCTAACCGAACGGTGCTCAGTCTTCTTCTTCGACAGCCTTGAAGCCGCTGTCCTTGATGACCTTCTCCTGCACCATCGGCGGACAAATCGCGAGGTGATCGACGGACATCGAGAACGTGCCTTTGCCCTGCGTCATGCTCTTCAACTTGGACTCGTATTCGAGGATTTCGGAGAGCGGGACGTACGCATTGACGATCGTTTGATCATCAATGGAATCGGTTCCGAGGATGCGGCCGCGGCGGCTGTTGATGTCGCCGATGACGTCACCCGTCGCGACGCTCGGCACGACGACGTTCAGCTTCACGACAGGCTCGAGAATCACGGCGCCTGCGTGAGCAATGGCGGCTTTGAACGCTTTGCTTCCAGCCAACTGGAACGCAGCGTCGGACGAATCGACGTCGTGATACTTGCCGTCGTAGACGCGAACCTTCAGGTCCACGATCGGGTAGCCGGCCAAGAAGCCCTTCGCCATCGCCTTGACGACGCCCTTTTCGACCGACGGAATGAACTGCCGCGGAATCGATCCACCGACGATCGCATCTTCGAAGACAAACCCTTCGTTGCGCGCCGTGGGCTCCATGTCGATGTAACAAACGCCGAACTGGCCGTGTCCACCGCTCTGCTTCTTGTGCTTGCCTTCGATGCCCGTGACCTTCTTGGTGATCGTTTCTTTGTAGGCAATGTGCGGGGCACCGAGGCGGCAATCGATGCCGATGCGGCGGCGAATGCGTTCGACGGTAATCTCGAGATGCAGCGATCCGAGTCCCGACACGACGAGCTCGCGTGTCGTCTCTTCGATCGCCACGGTCAAACCAGGATCTTCTTCGGTGAGCTTGTAGAGCGCGGTGCTGACCTTTTCCTCGGCCCCTTTGCCCTCGAACTTCACACCACGCGAGAACAGCGCCGGCGGCAAATCGGGCGCCGTGAACAAGAAGCTCTGCTTCTCGTCGCACAACGTCTGCCCGCTCGTCGTCGCCTTGAGCTTGGCCAGCGCAACGATGTCGCCCGCCTTCGCTTCGTCGATGGCTTTCGCGTCCTTGCCGACGATGTTGAACACCTTGCCCACGCGCTCGGTGTTTCCCGTCGACGCGTTGAGGAGCGTGCTGTCGGCCTTCAACGTGCCCGACAAGACGCGCACGAACGACGTGCGCCCTGCATGCGGATCGATCGACGTCTTGAAGACGAACGCCGAAACGGGTGCGTCGACGGAGCTCGGTCGTTCGGCTGCAACGGGTTCCGCACCGACTTTGCCGCCAGGCAACGTGCCCTTCCAAGCAGCGTGCGCCGTCGGCGGAGGAACGAGCTCCACGATGCCGTCGAGCAATGCAACGACGCCGCTCGGACGCGTGCCCGAAGCAAAATAAACGGGAACGACTTTGCGTTCGAGCACGGCAGCTCGCAGGCCGCTATCGAGCTCTTCCTGCGTGAGGTCACCTTCGGTCAGGTACTTCTCGGTGAGGTCGTCGTTTGTCCCGGCAACATCATCGACGAGTTTGGCGCGGCCATTCTCGAGCTCGCCGGCGAGTTTGTCCGGGAGCGCGCCTGGCGCGACCGCATTCGGCGCTTCGGGTTTGCCGATCCACGCCTTCTTCGTGCGCAGCGCGATGATGCCTTCGTACGTGAGCCCCTCGCCCACGTGATGCTCCATGACGGCGACGGGAGCCTTCAGGCGTGCCTTGATCTCGCTCACGACATCGTCGGGCCGAGCGTTCTCCGCATCGACCTTCGTGACGACGACCAGCACGGGAATCCCCTGCGCACGCGCCCAACCGAACACGCGCTCCGTGATCGGTTGCACGCCGTCCTTGCCGCTCACGACGAGCACGGCTGCATCGACCGCGCCGATGGCGAGACGCGTTTCCGCAAGGAAACTGCCTTCACCGGGCGTGTCGACCACGTTCACTTTTTTGCCGGCCCACGAGAGGTAAGCAACGCTCGCTTCGAGCGAGCACGCATGGTCTTTTTCCTCGGCCGTGTCGTCGAGAATGCTCGACTTGTCGTCCACTTTTCCGAGCTTGGGCGTCGCCTTCGCCACGTACAGCATGGCTTCTGCAAGCGACGTCTTACCGGAACCTTTGTGGCCAATCAGAGCAACGTTGCGGATGTCGCTAGGCGCAGTGGGTGTCATCGTCGGTTCCTGTCCACGCCCCTCACGCGTACGAGGTCCAGCGCCTCCAGCGAAGGGCGGATATCCCCTCTACCTGTGATCGGCCAAGCTTACCAGGGGCTTATTTGCAGATGGCCTTCATCAGCCTGCTGCGCGCCGCGACGCGTCGGTCGAACGTGCACGACGTACGGTGTAGGCTTGCGCCGTTCTCCCTCGCGTCGCAACGCTCGCGACGCCTGCGGAACGCCCTCTAGCGACTGTTTGCCCAATCCGTCCATTCATGCAGGCCGTCCGGCTTCTCACCAACTGGATCCTCGGGATCCTCCTGACGCTCATCATCCAAAGTTGGGACCAAAAACGTCTCGACGAGGACCAACGCGCTCGAAGCTGGAACGCCGCCACGCGCGCCCAAGCCATCTTCAACTTCGGCCCTTGGTCGATGCTCGGCTGGGGCTGGGTCACACGACGCGGAAAAGGCCTTTTCATGGGCTTCGGCGCAGCGTGCCTCATCTCCGCCGTCCTCGTGATCGTCGACCAAATTCTCGTCGCGCTGTTTGGAGATTGAAACCCGTTACGGTTTGACAAACCTCGGCGCCTTGTCCGTGTTCGCCACGTCCTTGGCTTCGCACCAACCACGCCGAGCTTGATCGACGCCATACCGCACGAGGCCGAGCTCATCGGGCGTCGTCGCGTGACTCGCCAAGAGCAACTTCGTTCCTATGTCCCGAGCCACTCGTGCGTAGCCATCGGCGCTCGCCAAACGATCCGGCCGCGCATCGAGCTCGAGGAAAGCTCGGCATTTCTTCGCGAATTTGGCGATCGCTTCTGCATCCACTTGCGCAAGTTTTTCCTTCTGAAACACCGCCGTCGGGCGCGCGACGATGTGCACCTGGCCTTTGTCGATCGCGGTAATGAGCCGCCCCGTACGCTCCTTTTCTTCCAATGCCGACGCGTTTGAGAGCTCGGCTCTCACGATGAAATCGGCAAGGGCATCAGACTCAGCATCGAGGTCTCCGTTGTCACGCACGCCCACGGTGACGCCCGGATGCACCGCGATTCCCTTCACGTGCGCCGCTGCATGCGCCACCGACCGCAAAAATTTCCGCCGCACGGACTCGCCATCTGCGGCGACCATCTCGCGCGGCCCGAGGACCACCACGAACGAGTACCCACGATCGCGACATGCCGTCACCAAGCTCGTCACGCGCTCGTCCATGTGCTCGGACGTCGGCACATCCACGACGTCCCCTACCAAATCATTTTGACTGCAAAGCTTTGGCAGTTTGCCCTCACGCGCAGCGTCGATCTCGCCTCGATCTTCGCGCAGCTCCGGCGGCACGAACGCCAAACCCACCGAGCCGAACACGTCTTCCTCGCGCTCCCCCGACAAACGCGTTCCGTCGTCGAACACGCCGTACTCGTTGATCTTCAACTTCTTACGAACACCAAGCATCCGGATCGCGATGTTGTGCGCCTTCGATCCCGTGAAGTAGTGCATCGCCGCGCCAAACGATTCCTTCGGCACGACACGCAAATCCACCTGCAAGCCCGAACGCAGCGCCACGCTCGTCCTCGTCTCGCCATCCGCGAGCACCCGCTCCACGCCGGCGTAACTCGTGAGCAGCTTGCCGATCTCTTTCGCCCCGTCGTCGGTGGTCACGAGAATGTCGACATCGCCCACGGTGTCCTTGCGCCGTCGATAACTCCCAGCAACTTCGACCGCGCTCACGTGCGCCGCACCTCGTAAGCGCTCCAGAATCGGCGCGATCTCCGCATCCGCATCCGACAGAAGAATCCGTTTTCCGCGCCGCGCTCGTGCCGCGATGCCTTCGAGGATCTGCGCTTCGAGCTTCGGCCCAACGCCTTTGAGCGAACGCAGCCGCCCTTCGCGTGCTGCTTTTTCGAGCGCGTCGATCGTGTCGATCCCAAGCCCCTCGTAGATCGCTTTTGCTCGCTTCGGCCCGAGCCCCGTGATGTCCAAGAGACCAAGCAAGCTCTCCGGCGTGCGCTCCTTCAGCTCGTGCAAAAGGCCGAGCTCGCCCGTCGCAGCGATCTCGCGAATTTTCCCCGCAAGGTCCTTGCCGATGCCAGGCAGTTCCTCGAGTGCCCCGGGCCCTCTTTCAGGCAGTGCTCCAACGGGTGACGCGAGCGCCCCCACGGTGCGTGCCGCACCTCGATACGCGCGGACCCGAAAAGGACTGGCCCCTTCGATTTCCAAGAGGTCCGCCAGTTGTTCCAAAACGCCCGCGACACCTTCGTTGTCCATCACGTCCCTCGTTCCCCCGGCGAAAGCAAATCACACTCCGCGCATCTCGCGCTATATGCGGGCCCGTGCCCGTGGTCGAGACAGACGAGCCGAACAGGCGATTTTTGGTGCGCGCCGCCGCGTTTGCCCTGACGCTCGGTGTGTTTGTCCCTACCGCACAGGCGTTCAACCTGCCCGCCGCGCCGCCTGACAAAGGTTGGTCCCATGAAACCCGTCCGTTGCGAGACTTTTCCGCATGGGCTGATCAAGCACGAGGGGGCATTCGCGGCGTCACGATCGGGCCCATCGAAAGCTTGCGGCATGCGGGCAAAGGATACGGATCGCCCGCGTGTGCCAAGGCGATGAACGAAGCGCGAGCGATCGGCGCGACGTGGATCAGTTTGACGCCGTTCGGTCGGGTTTGGGATTTGAAACCCACGGGGATCGATTTGACGTTCGAGGCGCCGTTCGAGGAAAACCGCAAGAACGTCCTCGCGGCGATCGCTCAAGCGCATGCTCGAGGGCTCAAGGTGTTTCTCGTGCCGCACCTTTGGGTCGAGAAGGGTGATTGGCGAGCGCTCATCGATCCGGGGGACGACAAGGCTTGGGAGAGGTGGGCCGAAGCGTATCGGCACTTTTTGCTGACGTGGGCGACGGTGGCTGCTGAAGGCGGCGTTGAAATGTTCAGCGTCGGAGTGGAGCTGCGCAGTTTTGTCACGACAAACCGTGCGCCGCTGTTCTTTCCGATCCTTCGGGACGTGCGCCGGATCTATTCGGGATTGCTCACGTATTCGGCGAACTGGGACGACGTCGAAGACACGCTCATCCTGGGGGAGCTCGACCTCATCGGGATCAATGCGTTCTATCCGCTGGCGGACAAGGATGGAGCCGATCGCGAGGCGCTCATGGCTGGGGGCAAGCGAGTGACCGAGGGGATCGAGCGGCTGTCGCGGCAATGGCAGCGGCCGGTGGTGCTGACGGAGATTGGGTACACGACGCGTACGGATCCGGCGGTGCGGCCTTGGGAATGGCCGGATGGGATGAAGGACGTGAAGGTGGACGAGGAGGCGCAGGCGCAGGCGTATGAAGCGATCATTGCGCCGCTTCTCGATTCGCGTGCATCGGCTGGTTTTTTCGTGTGGCGGTATTACGCGGATCCGGACGACGTATCGCAAGAGGCCGAGTGGGGGTTTTCGCCGCGCGGAAAGCTAGCGGAGCTGATTTTGCGCGACGCGTTCACGGCTCGCTGGGCAGCCGACGGGCCTGGGTTTGTCGGGGAAAACCTGGGGCGACACCGCGCAAGAACGCCGGCCGTGTGGGGTTGGGAGCTTTCGCCGTAGAACGAGGCCAGACTTAACGGCGCCCGCCTTCTACAATTGGGGTGGATCGACTCTTGGTGAGAGGAGCCAGCGTCATGAAACGTCTTTGCTTGGTTTTCGCGATGCCCGTGTTTGCTGCGGCGATTGCAGCCGGTTGCGTACCTGTCGTGAGGGACGGAGGTGGTGGTGACACCGCGTGTGTCGTCGATGGTGTCGAGTACGCCGTAGGGGACCCCGTGCCGTCGCAAGATGGATGCAATTCGTGCAGTTGCGCCGAAGACGGCCAGGTCATGTGCACGGCGATCGGGTGCGTATCGACGTGCGATTACAACGGACAAACCCACATGCAAGGCGACACGTTCCCGTCGACCGACGGTTGCAACACGTGCGAGTGTTTGCCTGACGGAACGGTCGCTTGCACGGAGAAAGCGTGCGTTGCCCAATGTGAGCACAACGGACAAACCTACCTTCCCGGCGATTCATTTCCCGCGGGTGACGGCTGCAACACGTGCAGTTGCTTGGAGGATGGCTCGGTCGCGTGCACGGATGCTGCATGCGTCACGTGCACGTACATGGGAGTGGTTTATCAACCGGGTCAGTCCTTCCCCGCGGGTGATGGGTGCAACACGTGCACCTGCGCGCCGGATGGAACCGTTGGATGCACGAAAATTGCGTGTCCGTGAGGTTTGGCGGCGCAGAACACGCCGCGCGTTCGATCGCTCGCACATTTTCGTGACGAGCTCGTGACGACGCGGCGTCTCCACCCCAAGCCGCTTCGCCCCGGCAAAACGCCGTGGTAGGTCCAAACGGCGGATCAGCGTCGCGGTCATCGCGACGCGGGCCCTCGCATTCGAGGGGAATTTCATCTAGTTTGACGTCAAACCAAACCGGCCGGGCGTCGGTTCGATCAAGGAGTTTGCCATGAAGCTTCGTTCACTTGGAATCGCAGGGCTCTTGAGTGCACTGGGAATGACGGTGATTGGTTGCGGCGACGAGCCCACGGTGCAGGGGACGACTGGTTCGTCGAGCTCCTCGTCGAGCAGCGGTGAGGCTGGTAGTGGCGGCAATGGCGGCACCGCGGGCGCTGGAGGCACGGCGGGCGCCGGAGGCACAGCGGGTGCGGGCGGCATGGCGGGCGCGGGCGGCGCTGGTGGAATGGCCGGTGCCGGCGGCATGGCGGGCGGAGGCGGCTCCGGCGGCAGCATGGTCCCCGTCGAGCTTTGCTCCAATGACCTCGATGACGACGGTGACGGCAACGTCGATTGCAAGGACCCGAAATGCGCAATGCAGGCCATATGCGGCAAGCTGATCATCAATGAAGTCGATTACGATCAAACCGATGTCGACACGACCGAATTCATCGAGCTCTACAATGCTGGAATGACCGACATCACGCTCGACGGGCTCGAGGTCGTACTCATCAATGGTAATGGCGGCACGTCGGTGGAATATGAAACGATTCCACTTTCGGGGACGGTCACCGCGGGTCAATACTTCGTGCTCGCAGCGGCCGGCGTCATGAACATCGATCCGGGTGCTGCCACGCAAACGCTCACCGTCGCCGTCCAAAATGGCGGCACGCCGGCAACCCCCTCACCCGATGCCATTTTGCTACGCGACACGGTGAACTCCCTGGGCCTCGATGCCATATGTTACGAATGCCCACCGACCGGAATGCCGGCGTACAACTTCAATGGTGTCGATTATCCGCTTTACGTCGGCACGCCGTCTTCGGTTACGGATGCGGCGACTCCCGCCACGCCAAACCGTTCAATCATTCGTTTCCCGAATGGAGCATACACGGGTGATGACAGCATCGATTGGCGAGCGACGACGATTCTAACGCCTGGAGCCGCCAATCAGGTCGCCACCGAAGTTTGCGTCGACGGCATGATGCTCGACGAAGACGCCGACGAACTTGCCGATTGCGCCGATCCCGATTGCGTTGCATTCCCGGCGTGTATTCCGCCGGAAATCTGTGACAACGGCATGGACGAAGATTTCGACATGATGGCCGATTGCGCCGATTCCGATTGCGACATGCAAGCCTGCGGCCCGAATGGCCTCGTGTGCAGCATGAACATGTGCGCCTGCCCCGGCGGCGCGATGGAAATGGCCTGCGACGACATGATGGACAACGATTGCGACGCCTTGATCGATTGCAACGATCCGGATTGCACGGGCACACCCGCATGCAGCGTCGAAATCTGCGACAACGGCCTCGACGAAGACGGCGACATGATGACCGATTGCGCCGATTCCGATTGCGACATGCAAGCCTGCGGCACCAATGGGCTCGTCTGCAATATGAACATGTGCGCCTGTCCGAGCGGCATGACCACGGAAGCGATGTGCAACGACATGCTCGACGAAGATTGCGACGGCATGACCGATTGCATGGATTCGGACTGCGCTTTGGATCCGGCGTGCTTCAAGCTGGAAGTGACGATGGTCGATTATCCCGTGATTGCGCATGGCGGAGCGCTCGTCGTCACCGGTAGCGGTTTCATGGGCGCGACAGGCGTCACGATTGGCGGGACAAACGCCATGTTCACCGTCGACAGCGATACGCAAATCACGATCGCATCCGTCGACGATGCCACGCCGCTCGCCATGCAGGACCTCGTCGTGATGACGCCCAATGGCAATACGATGCCGTTTGGCGTGACCGTCGTTCGGCTACAAATCAGCGAATCGGACTCCGACACGGAGAACGTGAACAATGCGGACGCCTTCGAGTTCATCGAGATCAGCACCGGCGTGCCCAACGTGAACCTGCAAGGTTACACGGTGGTCCTTTGGAACGGCAACGGCGACGTGTCATATCGCGCGATGCACTTGAACGTGAATGCGGATGCAAATGGTTTGATCCTTCTGGGCAATACGTCCGTCGTGCCGACGCCCATCATTACCTTCCCCAACAACACGCATCAAAATGGTGCCGATGCGATAGCCATTCACCAAGCGGATCCGACGGCATATCCAGCCAACACGACGCTCGCGAACGGCGCAAACCGCATCATCGACGCGCTCGTATACGACACCGCGGACGCCGACGACGTGGGATTGCTCGACGCGCTTCTCTGGCCAGCGGGCGACCCGCGGCGCGTGCAGGTCGACGAAACGCCGCATTCTGCAAACATGTCGCGATCGATTCAGCGCTGCAATGATGGTCGTCGAGATGGGCGGCTATTCGTCACGGAAGTGCCGACGCCTGGCGTGGTGAATACCGTCACGTGTCCGTGATGGCTACTTCTTCTTCTGCGCCTTTTTCTTGTCCCCCGCGTCGCTCGACTTGACCCACACGCGTTTGCCGTCGAAAGCCACGGCAAACGCGTGCACCTCCGAAACGCCCGCCGCCCACAAATCCGCCGCATAACCTTTCGTGCGGATCTGCGCCAAACCTTCACGCAATGCCGCCGCCGGCGTCTTTTTGCCCTTGCGCGCTAACTTCAGCTCGAGCAGCGCACCCGGTTTTCCCGCCAAACGCGGACGAATCGTCACGTCCGGACGTCCGGAACCCGATTCCCGATTCGAGCGGACGATGTAGTCCGGCTCGAGCGACGCGAGCAGGCCCAGGACAAACCCTTGGTAGACGCGCTCGGGATCGACTTTGGCAATGTCGTAATAGGACAAAATATTTTGCACGAAGAGTTGCAGTTGACTTTCGAAGGTTTCGTCGTCACCCGAAAGAAGTGCGCGTGAGAGTTTTCCAACGTCGCCACCTTGCGCGCCGAGGCGCGACTTCAGCCATCGATGAAACGTCGTCGAATACACCTGACGCACTTCGCGGTTGGGAATCGACAATCGATACACGATCCGCCCAACCGCCGGATCGTAGGGCAATGGATCTGCCTTGAGGTACCCCGAAAACACAAGGAGGCTCCACAGCGCGTCGTCATTCGAGCGTATTTCGCTCAGTATCACGTTGTCATCGAGAAACGTCTCGATGCTGCGTCCCTCGAGCAAGGTTTCGAATACATTTTCCAGCTTGAGTGCATAAACGTCCAAAAGCTCGTACACCAAATCATTGGAGCTCGTACCAAGCCAATACGCTTGTGGAACAGTGTCTTCATCTTCGAGATAAGAGAGAACCGACCATGGATTATAAATGACTTCGCCACCAAAAAGGTAACCATTGTACCACGCTCGAACATCACTGAGTCTGTCTGCACGACCGGCACGTTCGAGTAGCGATACCACTTCATCGTCGGTGAAACCGAATGACGTATTGAATTCCCTGCCAAGCAAAGAATAAACGGCAACGTTGTTCAGCCCGGAGAATAGGTTTTCCTTGGCCACACGCAGAATGCCAGTAACGACCGCCTTGTGCAAATGCACGTTGCTCTTGAGCGCCGCGCCAAGAAACGATCGCATGAATTCGATAATCTTGGAGCCGTACCCATGTACGTGTCCTGCGTGAATGGGCTCGTCATACTCATCGATCAGAATGAACACTGACTCGCCGTGATGCACATGAAGACAAGCCGACAAGTCCAAGAGAGCGCGCTCGTACAACGTGGGTTCCGCGGTACCTTCGAGCACGGCGCGAAAGTCCCGACGTTGAAGCTCGCTCAATCGTTCGCTGGTCTGCAAATAACCGAAACCATCGAATAACAGTTGGATTTTTTTCCGAATTGCCGCATACACTCTGTCGAATGTATCGAGTTTACATTCTTTGAAATTGAAATAAATGACCGGATACTTCTGAAAATGCGCTCGATATTCATCGCCAGCTTGCCAAATGGACAAATCCTGAAACAGATGCGACAAATTTTCGTCCGCCTTTTCAAACCAATACCGGAGCATCGACAAGTTCATCGACTTCCCGAACCGGCGCGGACGCGGTAGCAAAATCACCTCCACCCCAGTCCGATCGATGATCTGCCGGATCAAGTCCGACTTGTCGACGTACTCGAGCCCAGCCTCACGAACCTTGCGAAAATCATCGATGCCGATGGGGATACGCAGAACCATGGCGACAAACTACCAGGCCGCTCGGAAAAACGCAAGACGTTGAAAATTCCGCGCCGCTCAATACGCGTCCGCAGGCACTTCCACGCCGAGGGGCACTTCGAGTGGCAATGGCGTCACCGCGTCGTCGCCCCCCGAAAGCCATTGATACCGCGCCAAGTTGCCCATCACACGCGCCACGTAATTGCGCGTTTCATCATAAGGAATCCGCGCGACCCACAAATCCACGTCCGCATCGACGCCACGCTTGATCCATTGACCAACCGCCTTCGGTCCCGCATTGTACGAAGCCACCGCGAGCACGTGGTTTTTCTGGAACATACCAATGAGTTTTCCAATATAATACGTGCCCAAAAGCAAATTCACGTGCGGACTCTTCAGCTTCGACCCGTCGAATTCCCGCTGCAATTCCGCCGCCGCTTTCTCCGCCGTGCCTGGCATGAGCTGCATCAGGCCCACCGCATGCACCGGCGAAAGCGCCTCCTGATCGAACGCGCTCTCCTGACGCATCAATGCATGCACGAGACCACTTGGCACACCGTGCGTCGCTTCGAGCTTGGTGACTTCTTCGGAATACGGACGCGGATACAAACATTCCCACGCCCACCTATCGGCGTCACTCGGCGCTCGCATGAGCTGCGACAAACCGACCTGCGCAATGCCCACGCGATAACGACGCCGCGCATGCGCGAGCTTGCCATAAAGACCGCACAATGCCTCGCCTTCACGGCCCGCAAATCGCGCCGACGCATCCTTCTCGAATGCCAATAGCCGCGGCTCGGCGTCCGCATCGAGCCCCAAAGACACCAAAAACCGAGGCACGTCGGGCAATTCCACCGTAAGCGGCTCGGGCAATCGCGGCGTCGACCGTTCAATGAGCGCCGGCACGGGCGCCCCGACCGCGCCGAGCCGTCCACGGGCCGCAAGTGCGCCAAATGACAAGGGAAATGCGCGAGCGACGTCGGTCCATATTCGCACCGCGCCATCTCGATCCCCAGCTCGAAACGCCGCCACGCCTTCCAATTCATGCAATCGTTGAGCTTCGTCGGGCTTTCTTTCCCTGGCGGCCATGTCGGCCAATTTCTTACGCGCAATCGCAGGCTGCGTGGACGAAAGCAACGAAAGCGCCTGATCGTATTCTGCGTCGGAGCGGAAAACCCCTTTGGGGAACATGGCCAAGTACCGCGTATAAAGCGGCGCTGCTTCGGCATAACGACCACGCAAAAGCGTATACCGCGCGGCCTGAAAAAGAGCTCGTTCGGCCCAGGGGTTTTTCTTGTACCGCGCCGATACGTCGAGCCACCGCTTGATCGCCGCGTCGGCATTCCCTCCACGCGCCAGCGCCGTCGCTGCCTGATAAAGAGCTTCAGGCTTGTGCGCGCCAGGCACCGCCGAAAGCGCTCGATAGGCTTTCTCCGCGCCCGCGTAATCCCGCGCGCGCAAACGCAATTCGGCTCGCGCCTGCTGCACGTCGAGCGCTTTCACGGTCTTCTCTTTGTCGAGCTCGTCCAATATGGCGACGGCTGCGTGGCCTTTGCCCACGCGAATCAGCGCCTTGGCGCGTTCGAGCTTTTCTTTCGGCCCGAGCGGTTTGCCCAGGCGCGAAAGCGCGGCAATTCCCACATCGCCCTCGGGCTGCCCCGCTGCATCGATGGCAAGCGCCCGAAAATCGGCAATCGCTGCACTCGCCGCCCCCATGGCCTCCGTGATCCGCGCCCGCGCCGCCCGTAACCGAGCTTCGTCCCGCTTCGCTTTTGCTTTGCCCTTCGATGCAGCAGCAATCGCCCGATCCGCAATCACCTTGGCTTCTGCGAGCTGCCCCGCCTTTTCGAGTGAAATGACAGCACGATACAGATCGGATGGATGCGACGAAGTTCGAAAAAATGCCGCCGCCTCGGCATAGGGACCCGCAATCGACGCCGCTTCGGCCCTTCGCCGCACGATATCGTCTGCCAATATCGGCAAGTCTTTGTCGAGCCCCGTGAAATACTCGACCGCTTTCGCCGCATCACCTCGCTCGAATGCAACGCGCCCGCGCACATAACGAATGTCCGGACGATTGCGCTCGGATTCGGGCAGCGCATCGAGAAGCGTTTGCGCCTCGTCCCACCGCTCGATTCGAATGGCTTCCATCCATTCGGCGCGCGTCGTTTCCTGCGCCGGCGGCAAGCTCGCGGAAGCCGAAAGCGCCGCAGACACGGACGTTGCGGGAACCGTGGCAACGGACGCGGCAGGAGCCACTTCGGGCGCGCGAGCGTCCACGGACGAGGGCAAACTGCGGGCGGATCGGTCCGCGCAGGCGCTCGCGACGAGCGTCAATCCTCCACATAGTCCAATCGCAACGGCTTTGCGCACCAGTGTCTCCAAGAGAGTGCTAGCAGGCGAAGGACCTGGGTCGCAAGTTCGTGGCGACCAAAGTCAAGCGATTGGCGCCCCCGCGGCAAACTGCCCCAGTACGTAGCGATCCTCGTCCGCCAAGAATTCCGACAGCTCGTCCACCGAGCCCGCTTTGGCCGGTGGGACGCCCAAACGCAGCGCCGCGGCGCGCGCAACCGCCGCGACGACCGGATTCGGGCGATTGGCAAGACGAACCAGCGCCAAACCCAGGTCTTTCGCGTCGAGGAGCGCTGCAACGAGCGCCGCGAGCGGCCTTGGATCCGCCACGCCCGGCACGTCGCCGTCGAGCGATCGACCGAGAATCCCAAGCGTTTCCGGGCCCATGGACGATCCGGTTCGCCTGTACCCAGCAGGCGGAAGAGCCAGCTCGGCCGCTCCGTGGTTCGTCGAGCACAAGTCATGCGCCCTTCGCACGAGCTCGGCCGCTATGGGAGCAAATTCGCCATCACCCAGCGGCTCGTGCCCGTCGAGGTCGCTGCTGAGGGGCCGTGATGCTTCGTGCGCATAAGCTTCGACATTGGCCATGAGCGTTTCGAGGCCCACGGCACCGTATGCGTATCCCGAAAATGCCTCGCGTTCGGTGCGTACCGTCACGACGCTGGATACGATCGACGGCGTGCCACCTTGGAGCGTGTGTTTGACGGCGACCTCGATTTTGCGAACGGCAGGCCATCGCAAAATGCGCGGCTCGCTCCCGTGATCGACGATGACGCCCCACGGAACGATGGCCATGTGGACTTCGCGAGCTTCCACGGGTGCTTTGAGGCGCAACAATTGACGGGTGATTCCAACGGCGCACGTCGCCCCCGCAAGGGCAGCAAGTCCAATGGGGAGCACACCCGAGGTGATCGACCAAAGTGCCGCATCCGGTCCAAGCGCCAGGCCAATGCTGGAAACGCCCACGCTGCCCGCTGCAATCGTGAGCATGTTGAAGTTCGGGCCCGGGACGAGTCCGACATAACGAACGTCAGGCGCGGGCGCGTAGTGCGGCAAGACGTATTCATCGTAGGCCGAACAGACCGCAGGCGGAAGCCCCCGACCTCGACGCCAACGTGCCATCGCGCATGAACGTGCGTTTGCGCCTCGGACATGCGCGCTCGAAAGGCGATGATACGCTCGGGCCGTCATCAACGCCTCCTTACGTCGATGAGCTTCCCAAGGCTTGGTTTGTCCAAGCAACAGGAGAGAGAATACGACATGAATCAACGTACACTGGTATTGCTTTGCGCGGCGTTTTCGAGCGTCGCGTTCGTAGCGTGCGGCGACACCGAAGAGCAGCCGACGACGTCGACCAGCTCGAGCAGCAGCTCGTCGGGGTCGTCATCGAGCAGCAGTGGAATGGGCGGCGAGGGCGGAATCGCCGGGGGCGGCGGAATGGGTGGCGCCGGTGGAACGGCTGGTGCTGGGGGAACGGGCGGCGCTGGCGAAGCGGGCGGTGCGGGTGGAATGGGTGGCGCTGGTGGAATGGGCGGCGCTGGTGGGTCAGGCGGAAGTGGTGGGGGCGCAATGCTGATCAACGGCTGCGATCAATCGACCGCGGAAGACTTCACGGGCATGGCGACGCCGACGGTGCAATTCGTGGGTTTGTCTTACTCGCCGGCATGTATGCGCGTCAAAGCGGGCGCGACGGTGACGTTCGAGGGCAATTTCGCCTCGCATCCGCTCGAAGGAGGAACCGTGACGGACGGCATTCCCATGTCGGACCCGAATAGTCCGATAACCAAAACGAACACGGGAATGAGCGCCTCGTTCAAGCTGAGCAATGAAGGCGTGGTGCCCTATTACTGTACCTTCCACGCGGCCTCGGGCATGAAGGGCGCCATTTTCGTCGAGCCGTAAGGCTTTCTTTGCGAAAGGCCACGTTCGGACGCTACCATCCGCTTCGCCCGAGCATCTACATGGCCACGCAAAACACATGAGCGTAACGAATAGCGCCCCGCCGCTCCTCGTCGTCGACGACAAGCTCTTCGACGAGCACCGCCCGCGGGGCTACCACCCCGAGCGCCCCGAGCGCCTCAATGCCGCACGCAGCGCGCTCGATCGTTGCGCCTCCGAAGGGCTGCAAACCAAGCTCATCACGAGCCGCGATGCAACGGACGAACAGCTCGCACGCGTCCACGACATCGCCTACATCGAGTCGCTCGCTCCGCTTGCCGGTCACTACGCATCGCTCGATCCCGATACGTACTTGGCGCCGCACTCCGTCGCGGCTGCTCGACGCGCGGCGGGTGCGTCGATCGACCTGGTCGACGCGCTGCTCGCAAGCAACTCGAACGCAGCCGATGGCGCAGCGCGCCATCCCGTGGCGGGACTGGCCCTGTTGCGACCACCTGGGCATCACGCGACGCGAAGCCGCGGCATGGGGTTTTGCCTCTTCAACAACGTCGCCGTCGCCGCGGCGCACGCCCTGACGAAAGGGCTTTCACGCGTGGCGATCATCGATTGGGACGTTCACCACGGCAACGGCACGCAAGACATCTTCTGGTCGGATCCGCGCGTGCTCTACATGTCGCTGCATCAATTTCCGTTCTACCCGGGCACGGGTTCGCTGCAGGAGACCGGTGGCGCAGATGCTCCAGGGCACTCGGTGAACGTGCCGCTCTCCGCAGGCGCGGGCGACGCCGTCTACACCGAAGCGTTTCGCCGCGTCGTCACGCCGGTGCTCGACGAGTTTGCCCCGGAACTGGTGCTGATCTCGGCCGGCTTCGACGCGCACAGGCGTGATCCGCTCGCCGAGATGTGCGTGACCGACGAGGGGTACGCGATCATGGCGACCGCTGTAACGCAGATCGCGCTCCGCCATGCCCAGGGACGCATCGGGTTTTTCCTCGAAGGTGGCTACGACCTGACGGCTTTGTCGAGCTCGCTGGCCTCCGTGCTGCTCGCATCGATGGCGACGGCATCCGCCGATGCGCCCGCGCCGTCGCACGCTCCGATGTCATTTCGGCACGAAGACGAGCTGACTCGAGCGCGCAAGGCCGCTGCTGCTCACTGGCATGGCGTTTGATGTGCGAGACTGTTGCACATCGACACAATCCGTGTATGCTTCGCCCGCCGTTCTACCCGAAAGGGTGACGTCACGGTGGGTATAGCTCAGTTGGTAGAGCACTGGATTGTGGCTCCAGTTGTCGCGGGTTCAAGCCCCGTTACTCACCCTAAGTTGAACGCTTTCGCCGAGACAAACGCTGCGTTCGCCGCTCCATCGCTTCGGCGCAAAGCAGGCGCTCCTCTTCCGTCTCCGTAACGAGCGGCGGGACGAGCGCTGGTTTCCTTTGACCACCAACGTTCTCGATCGCGACGAACGTCACGAACGCGCGAGCACAAGGCCACCGTCGACCACTCTGCGCATCCTCGCCCTGTACGTCGACGAGGATCTCCACGGACGTACGAAACGCGGCCGTCATCTTCGCGTGCAAGAGCACGACCTGCCCCACCGCAATCGGCGCTTGAAACGACACGTCGTCGAACTCCGCCGTCACCGCGAGCCGCCCGGCATGTCGCTGCGCACAGATCGCTGCACACAGATCGATCCACGCAAGAATTTGCCCACCAAACACCGTCCCAAGCGCGTTTGCGTGCGTGGGCAGCACGTACTCGGTCATGGTCGTGATCGATTCGCTTACGCGACGCGGAGCAAGCGTGGTGGGTGACGTCGACATGCGCCGGACCTATCACGATCGCTCTCGCGCAGAAAACGGCTCGTGAAATCAGTTGGGCGGTGGCGGCGTTTCGGACTTGCTGGAACTGGTTCGTTCGAGACGACCGAAGATCTGATCGGCGCGAGACTCCATCGCCGTCGCTTCCCGCTGCGCTTGCTCGTCCTTGGCCAGCTCGGGGTTTCGCTGGAGAAACCGCGCGTACGTCTTGAACGTTCTTGCGAGCTCCACTTCGTTGCCGCTTTGCTCGAAGATCGCCACGGCTCGATCGAAGTACTCGCGCGCGCTCGTCGTGTGCGCGCTGCCCCAACCACCGGCCGCCGTGATTTCTCCAAGCGTCCGGAGCGCTGCGGCGAGATGCACCTTGCTGCGCACCGACGCGAACAAGTCGACCGCGCGCCCAATGCACTCGCGTGCTTTGTCGAGGTCGCTCTGCATCAAGTACGCCTTCCCGAGCGCTCTGAGCGTCTCGGCAAGCTTCAATCGATCACCAAGCTCGTCACACAGCCCCTCGGCACGCATGAGCACGCCGATGGCCTTTTCCGGCTCACCGCTGCGGTAGTGCGTCGTGCCGATGTTCGTCAGCACGAGCGCGATCTTGTTTCGATCGCCAATCTGCTGTGCAACGTCGAGCGCTTCTTCGAACAGCGTGAGCGCCTTTTGGTAGTTGCGGCGTTCCTCCGCAATCGTACCGAGATTGTTCAACGTCGTAACGACTCCGACGAGGTCCCCCACGTCGCGACGAAGTTGCAACGATTGCTCGAATGCATCGAGCGCATCGCGAAACTGACCGGAGTCTTGCAGCGCGAGACCCAGGTTGTTGAGCGACAGCGCGATCGAGCGACGGTCTCCAAGCTTCCTGCGACGCGCAAGCCCATCGCGAAACATCTGCAGCGCCTGCACGTATTCGCCCTTGAGCCACGCGATTTTCCCAACGTCGTCGATGGTCGATGCCACGCCACGCTCGTCACCCGACGCCTCGAAGAGCGCAAGCGCCGTCGTCAAGTGTCGCTCGCCTTCGTCGAGCACACCCATCTCGCGGAACAGACGCCCGATGCGATTGTGCGCAGCTCCGCCCTTGGGCTTCATGTCGAGGCGATACGCAAGCGTGAGCATCCCGCGAAACGCAGCCATCGCATCGTCGACGTAACCCATCGACTGAAGCACGTCGCCATACGCGTGAAGCGCATCGATGCGCGCACCATCGTGCGTGTCCCCAAGCAGCTCGAGGCCGCGCTGGTAGTACTCGCATGCTCGACCGTTGGCGTACCTGCGCCGCGCAACACGCGCCGCTTCGAGGTACGCGAGACCCGCTTGAATCGCTTCACCAGCTTGCTCGCGATGACGCGCAAGCGCCGCGATGCGCTCCTCGTTCGTACGCACGCCTGGCTGATGCTCCATCCAGTCGGCGATGACGCCGTTGTACCGCATGCGCATCTCCGACGTGATGCCCGCAGTGATCGCATCCCGCTCCTCGCTGCGCATCCATGCGTACTCGACCGAGCCTGGAAAGATCGTCCCCGCGCGTCGTTCGATCCACGCGTACTTGGACAAACCACCGAGGAGCCGCTCGATCCTCGCGACATCCTCCGACACTTCGTCCACCCACAAGTCGGGCGCTTCCATGCCCATGCGTGCAAGCGCGACGAGCGCTCCGCTCCAGAACGTTCCACCCATTGATGCCGCATGTTCGAGCACCGTGCGTTCTTCATCGTCGAGCGACGCGATGCGCGCTGCGATCGCGTCTTCGACCGTCGCAGGCAGGTGCGCTTTGTCGAGCTTGTCGGCGTGCAGGACAAACTCCGTCGTGCCGTCCAGCCCAGCGACTTCTTCGATGACACCTTCCGCTTTGTAGATGTCGATCATCTGCGCGATGAGCCCCGGATTCCCGCGCGCAAATGCACACGCCGTCGACACGACCGCCGCCGGAGCTTCCGCACTTCCCGCGTAACGCGCGATCATCGACTGAGCCACGCGCTGCGCATCTCGATCACCTAGCGTCCCGAGCTCCAGCACCGTGTGTCTGCGTTCGCCAACTCGTCCCCAGTCTTCGTGCCAATCGACGAGACCATCGCGACCGCTGCACAAAACGAGGATTTGTCCCGTGAGGTACTCGAGCAAGTACCGAAGCAAGGACATCGCGTCTTCATGCGCTTCGTGCAGGTCTTCGAAGACGAGCACGAGCGGGCTCTTGTGCGCATCGGCTTCGAAAAACGACTTCAACACGGCGCGCCGCGCAAGCTCCACTTCGTGCGGATCGTCGCTCATGGCGCGCGTGAGAGGACTCTCGTCCTCGGGCAAACCCAAGAGTTGTCCCAGGAACGTCACGGCATCGCTGACGCGGTGCGGTTCGAGGACGGCTGCGACTTCGCGTTTCAGCGCGGCGCGGCACAGGTCTGGATCCATGCCGCGTTCGAGGTTGAAGCGGGAACGGAAGAGGCGTGCGAAGAGGGAGAACGAGACGGCGGCGTTGCGAGCGCTTCCCGAGAAAACGCGCGGTTTGGTTGGGTCTCGAGCAAGCGCATCGACGAACTCTGTAATGAGCCGGGTTTTCCCGATGCCTGCGGGACCAACGAGGGTGACGATGCGCGTTTCGTTGCGATCGGACGTAGCGCGGAGAGCATCGGCGAGCACGTCGAGCTCACGTTCTCGGCCGACGAGTGGGCAGGAGGGCTCGCGTGGCGCAAGAGTTTCGGCGTTGTCGGTATCCATCGCGCCTTGTTGGCAAAACTCCTTCGTGGGAGCGCAGGTTATAGCGTTGTTCGCCCAGGTGCAAAGTGAGCCGATCGGTTTGGAGAAGAAATCTCGCGTGCGCCCAGATGAACCTCGAGCCGCACGGTGGCCAGCTCACGCGGGGGACGGGGCGGAGGGGAAGCTCGCGGGAGGGTTTGGAAGGTAAAACGTGGGGAGGGGTTTGGATGGTTTTATTCGATCGCGTCAACGATGGACGTATGACCCTTGCTTGTCGTGTTCACCTGTTCGGAGTACAGTGCTGGGGTGATTCGGCTGGTCGTCATCTCGAAGCTTGCGCAAAAGCAGCTCCGAAAGGTCCCGGACCACGTGGCACTCAAGCTTGCGGCGTGGGTGGAAGCCGTCGAGCACGATGGTCTCGAGGAAGTCCGCAAGATCCCCGGATTCCACGACGAGCCACTCCGCGGACAACGCAAAGGGCAGCGGTCGATTCGTCTCAGCAAAGCATACCGCGCCATTTACGAAATTCGCGCAAATGGCATGATTGATTTTGTCAGCGTCGAGGAGGTGAACAAACATGACTACTAGGCGTAAAACTGGCAAATCATCCGCGACTCGGTTTCTGGAAGATCTTGCCGGTCGTCCGCTCACGTTTGGAAGCCTCGTGGAAGCCATTCGAGCTGGGGAAGGACTGACACAAGCGGAGTTTGCCAGACAGCTCGGGATGTCGCGCTCGCACTTGTGCGATATCGAAAAGGGGCGCAAGGCGGTGAGTTTGACGCGAGCGGCGCAATTGGCCAAGACGCTCGGATATAGCGAAAAGCAATTCGTCCGTCTTGCATTGCAGAAGCTTGTCGATGAGGCTGGTTTGAAGCTGGTGGTGAAAGTGGAAGCGGCGTGACCGTAACCATGCGATACGCAATCGTCATCGAGAAAGCCGGCAACAACTTTTCCGCGTACGTTCCCGACCTTCCAGGCTGCATTGCCACGGGTGCGACCATCGAAGAAGTGGAGCGTGAAATTCGCGAAGCGATCGAATTTCACATCGAGGGCATGCGTGAGGACGGTATTGAACCGCCCGAACCCGTGAGCCGAGTCGACTACGTCGAAGTCGCGGCGTGACGGTCGTCGTAGACGAATTGAATCCCAGGAAGCAGCGAAATCCAGTGATGCGGTGCACGCTCTGTGTTATCGTCCGAGGCATCTACGAAGGAACGGCCCCTCATGACGTGCATCGGACGATCGTTTTGCCTTGGTCTTGGATTCATCGCGCTTTCGGCGCTCGCCGGTTGTGGGGAAGAACCAACGCCTGTGCCGGCGGCTCGCGAGCTGAAAATCGTTGCGAACGACGGTGCAGCCCAAGATTCGTTCGGTGCTTCGGTCGCCATTTCGGGTGATACGGCCGTCGTGGGAGCGGTTTTCGACGACGATCTGGGAATGGATTCGGGTTCGGCCTATGTTTTCGTGCGCGCCGACGATGGCTCGTGGTCTCAGCAAGCAAAATTGGTGGCACCCGATGGTCAAGAAGGAGATTGGTTCGGCATTGCCGTTGCCATATCGGACGATACGGTCATCGTTGGAGCGGCCAATGCTGTAGAAAACGGCGTCGCAACGGGCGCCGCGCATGTATTTTTGCGAAATGGCGAAGATTGGCAACACGAAGCGAAACTGGTCCCGAGCGCAGGCGCTGCGGACGATCAATTCGGTTTTGCCGTGGCGCTCGCGGGAGACGTGGCGCTCGTCGGGACGCCTGCCGACGATGACGTCGCGATGGATGCGGGCGCCGCATATGCTTTCAAACGCGCGGGAGGCTCGTGGACCGAACAAGCCAAGCTCGTGCCCATGCCCGGAGGCGCCGCCGGGTATTTCGGTGCGGCGGTGGCCCTATCGAATTCGACGGCGCTCGTAGGTGCATGGGACGATGGTTCGGGCAAAGGTAATGGCATAGCATTCGTATTCGCAACCGATGGCATGAGTTGGACACCGCAAGCAACGCTTTCGGCAACCGATGGCGCGAATGGCGATACATTCGGTTATTCGGTCGCATTGTCCGGAGATACGGCGCTCGTTGGAGCCATCGGAAGCGACGCTGCGGGTGCGGACTCCGGTGCGGCGTACGTATTCATTCGCAATGGGAGCGAATGGTCGCAAGACGTGAAGCTTTTGCCAAGCGATGGAACCGCGGGAGATGCATTCGGTTCGTCGGTGTCCATTTGGGATGATCTGGCAACGATTGGCGCGTATTGGGACGACGACCGCGGTGATTTTTCCGGGTCCGCCTATGCGTATGCCCAAAAGAACGGCGTATGGGTCGAGCAAGCGAAACACGCTCCACCCGATGGCATTGCCGGTCATAAATTCGGTTGCGCCGCGGCGCTCGATGGCGACCTCGCCGTCGTTGGAGCCTACGGCGACGACGACAAAGGCACCGAATCGGGCTCGGTCTACGTATTTTCCGTCGTCGAATCACCGTGAAGGCGGCTTGACGGATTCGGCAACACGTATCAGCTCGCGATAATGCGCTTCGACTGGCGCCATGTCGATGCCCGCCAAAAACGAAGTGAACGCAAAATATGGCAAAAGCGTTCGCCAATGTTCGAGCCATCCGGGCAAAAACGTGGGCCTCTCCAAAAGCCCCATGACCCGCAATTGCGCCAGCGCCGCGATATCGTCCAGGTGAATGCGGCCGCAAACGAGCAGCTCGAGCTCGTCACGAAAACCGCCGCGCGTCACGGCTGCCAAAAATGTATACACTTCGAGCAGGCCCGCCAAATAACACGCGTCCTTGGTAAACGGCGCACCTCCTTGAACGAGCCCACCGCGGCAAATGCGCTGAGCATCGAAATAGGCGTCTCGTTTCGACGCACCTCGTTCCAAAAGATAGCGGTACAAATCGAGGAAACTGGCGCCTTGTTCGGCCATATCGACGAGCTTTACGCGCAAGGCCAATCGTTCGATGCGGTCAATCGAGAGCGCGCGATTGTAGAGCTCGGCAAACATCGCGAGCCCTTCTTGCGTGCGCGTCGCGCGTGGACCACCCGATCGCAAAAACGTTGCATTGCGTTGCTTGGCCCCATTGTGCGCCGTGAGCGCATGCGTTTCGATTTCGTGATGATAGAGCCCCTCGGCTTCCCACAAGGCGAACGTTGCATCGGGGCGAATGCGCACGCGGCTCATTCCCGCAACGACTTTTGCCGTGATGTCATCGTCGAGCACGACGTCGACCGACATGAATGGCTTGCGATCTTTGATTCGTCCCGACAATCTTTCTTGCAATTTTTTTGCTGAAATCGGCTGAGTTTCCGGGTCGGAGGCGACGTCCCAACCGTAGGTCTTGAGCCGCGCAAAGAGATGATCGGCCAGGTCGATGTTGCGCAGCGGGTATCCATAAAAAGATGATCGCGCGCCGCCGTAGATTTCGCGCGACAATTGGTAAAATTGACGTGTTCCCACGGACAGCATCAGCCGATTGCCATCGATGTACGATTTCACCGTCGACCGTAGCCAAGCCATGATGGGTTCGTCGTCGCCGCCCAACGTTTTTTCTATGGCCGCGAGACGCGAAATGCGCTCCTCGATCCCATCGCGGTCGACGGAATACGTGATCTTCGGCAGTTGATCCTCGCCTCGATCAAAAAATTCTTCTTCGACCCGGCGAGGCCAGGCAATCTCGGCAAGGAGTTTGCCGCCTTTTTTGGCATTGAGGGCCCGATCGACCCGTGAAAGCAGCTCTTCTAGTGACTGGTCGGACGGCATGGCCGAAGGGTAGCGGATTCGGAGCTGAATTTCATCCCATGACTTCTCCTTCCCTCCCCTCGCGCAAATGCGCTACCATCACCCTCGTGTCCGACCCGACCGCTCCGCGACCGACCTACGATCCCAACGAGCTTCGGCGCTGCATTGCCCTCTGTTTCAGCGTCAAAGACCTGCGATCCCTCGCAGAAGACCTCGGCGCCACCGGCATCGGCTCGTGGGATCGCGGCATCCAAGACGCCTCGCGGGACGTCGTGCGCCACTTCGAACGGCTCGGAACGCTCGACCAGCTCGTCGCCAAACTTGCCGAAGCGCGTCCGCTGATGGAGTGGCCCGCACCGCTCGCGAATGCACCAGCCCCGGCAGCAGCCGAGACAAACCCGGCCGAGACAAACACATCCGAATTTGCACCCAAAGCGGAAGTGCCTCCGCCCGCCGAAGTTGCACCGAAACCCGCTGCACCTCCACCAGCAGGTCCCGAACCAGTCATTCGGGATCCATTCGCGCCGGCATGGCCGGGCACGGCTGCTTCGTCAACGACATCTGCAAACCGACTCGAAGGACGCAAACTGGCGCCGATGCTCGCCGGAGCAATGGTTCTCCTCACGATCATTGCGATTGGCATCTTTTTGGCGGTTCGCGTCGGCAAGGATCCCGAACCTGCGGCATCGGAAGTCGTCGCCGGTCGCCCATTACGCACGACGGGTCCCGCTCGCATGGCCGCCGATGCCATGAAGCGAAGCCTCGAAAGCCTCGCGCGCGGTTGCGACCTGCAATTGCCACCCGGCGCGAACGTCGACGTGTCGCTTTTTTCCGCAGCCTATGCACAATGCGGAACGCGCGCAGGCATTGCATTTCCGCCGCCGGGGTTGCGCATCGACAAGCCGTCGGACGCGACCGCCGAGCCACCGGATGCCCAGCCGAACGCGCCCGCACCGGCTCTTCCATCGCCACAACAAACCAATCCAGGCCGCGACGCCCAACCGCGTCCCGCGCCTGCTCCTGCGCCTGACAAAGCCGTCCCATCGGATGCTTGCGTGCAAAAATGCGCCGCAACGAAACGTCAATGCAATCGTGGTTGCGGGGCCGAGCCGACGTCGAGCTCCGAATACGATCGCTGGCAAGCCTGCCAAACGCAGTGTTTGTCCGCGGCATCGAAATGCCAGCTCGCGTGTCAGTGATTCACGGCTGCGGCAGAATGAGCGACGTCGAAATCGGCAGCGCGTGATGCCTGGGCGTCGGCGCGAATTCCGTGACCGCGATCCACGGTGCTCCCACGTTCTTTTCGAGCCACGCCACGCACGATCGAGAATGCTCGTCGGCATATTGAAATTTTATCGAATAATCGGCACATAGGCGAGATGCGGCTTTGGCGCGTTGCATGACGGGTTCCAATACAGACGACATTTGGTCGAGGTACATCCGCTTGATTTCCGTGCCCGGAACTGTCGTCCCGGGGAGCGGGGCGTTCGATTGCCACTCTTTCGGAACCGGCGCACGACGAAAATCGGACGCAAATGTCGACCAAAGGAGTCCAACGCGCGATGCAGACGCAATCACCCAGCGAGGTGGCGGAGCTGGTTGAATTTGTAGAATTTTTTGATATTCGAGCTCCGCTGCTTCAACCGCAAAACGTTTCTTTTTCATCCATTCGGAGACGCGCGTCGATATGAATTTGACGACGCTGTCTTTGTTGCCAGGTCCCGCATATTCCGGAAAACGTATCGCATCCGCTTCGGCTCGCTCTTTTTCAGCAAAGTAAAACATGGCTTCGCCAACCGCCGTCAGCACCTTCCCAAGCCGCCGCAGTCGTTCGTCTTCCGTCCCGCCGAGCGCATCGAGCTGCTTTATCGCGTTTTCAGGGCGCTGCCACACCGCCAGCACAACCTTGAATTCCGCATCCGCTTCGGCCACCATACCGCCTCGTGCATGGAGGCGCCCGAGCAGCGCATGCGTCAACGCGCGCGTTTCGATGGTGCCGCGCGAATCGACGACCGACATCTGTTTTTCGAGCAGCGTCACGGCGTCTTTGAACCGGCCCTTTTCCCAATGGTCCGTTCCAAGCGCCAAGATGAACTTGGCAAGCTCGGCCGGGCGCTTTGCGCCATAGTTTTTTGAGAACAACCGATAATCTTCCAATGCGCGATCGGGCTCGCCGAGCGCCAATCGCATGACGAATGCATCCATGAGCGCTTCCGGAGCTTCTTCGCTTTTGGCAAACCTGCGCACCGCCGTTTCCATTAGTTGCGCAGCCTCCGCATAGTCCGTCAACAAATGATGATTGCGCGCCAGCGCAAACGCGGCCGCTCGACCATAATCGGTGTAATCAAGGTGCCATTGCGGATCGAGGATCATGCGTCGAATGGCCATTGCCTTGTCGAGGCGCCCGGCCTTTACATAAGCCGCCGCGGCCCTGTCCAGCGCATGTCCCGCGGCCGCACAACCTCGCTCGTTGTCTTTGCACGCCTCGCGTCCGCGTTCTTCCCACGTCTGCATGTACGCTTCGGCCTCCTTTTCAGCGGGATTTTCAGCCCACGCTGCGGAACCACCAGCCAGAAGCGTCAGTGCAAGAGCGGAAAAACTCGCGAATCGTTTCATGCGGCATCCAATAGCTCGAACGATATACCGAGCGCCCGTGCGCAAGGCGCAACGACCGAAGACACCACCTGCCTTCGCAAAGTTCCCAAGCTCTTGCCGGAGAGAATACCAAACTCCTCGGCATGGTGCAAAACGGGCGCATCCGCTGCGTAAACGGCGCACGCGCTTGCAAACGCATTCGTCGCCGCCGCACGCGCGGGCTCGCCGAACGTTTCGAGGGCCCATTTCAGGGTGCGCCAAGCGAGCGTCGCGTGACGTTCTTCATCCTCTGCAATGGTAAACAATGCCGCCGCGAGATCAGGCAACGCGGCCCTCTCAGCAGCCTCGCGCCCTTCCGCTGCGCCGAGCGTTTCACCCACACAACCTTCCGCCACGAGCGCCGCGACAAATGCGTCGATGCCGACATCGATGTTCGCAATGGCGGCCGGAAGCTTGTCCGGACCCATGTTTTCCTTGCCAAACAGCGACGCCAATGCATAACTCGTGCGAGCGTGTTCGATTTCGTCGAGCGCTGCGTGATGAGCATCCTGAACGAGCTCGGCCGGAGCTCCAAGCGCGAGTAGTTGCAATGAAAAACGCGCAAAGCTCGCCACGGACGCATGCTCCATGGCGGCCATCGCCGCATAATGGTTCGTCGCAGCACTACGAGTCTCCGCGTCTACCGCATTCACGTCGAACTCGAGCCGAGCCAGCCAATCGCTTCGTAATGCTGGCCGAGCGGCTCGCGCGGATCCGTCCACCACGAGCGGTCTGCCAATGACGCAAGAACGCCCGGCACACTCCCATTTCGCATCCGATTCGGAGCGGGCAACCACACATTGCCCTCCTCGCTCCGCGCAATCATTGTCGGATTTGCAAGTGTCGGACTTCGAGCGGCAAACGAGCGACGCGCGCGCGGAACAACCGTTGTGGTACACGGACAAACCACACTGCTTGCTTTCGCAATCGGAATCGACGTAGCAGGACGCCGGTGCACATACCGAATGTCCCTGGCCCACGCGACCGAGTCCTTTGCAAACGCAGGCTTCTCCGGCGCCGCAATCGGAATCCTTGGCACAAGAATACCGGCAGCCGCAATAATTGCCAATTTGACCAACTCCGCTCACGCATTTGCCGAAAGGATGTTCCTTGCAATCAGCGTCCGTTTTGCACATCTGATGCCCTTCGGTGCCTTTGCACGCAGGCAATTCGATCGTGGGATCGCATGATACGACGGTCGCTCGATGAATGCTTCCGTTCGATTCGGTCACCCAGCCCGTCTTGGCAGAAATCACCGGAATGCCGGGGTCACCGGAATCGTGCGGATCCGTTGCCGGAGCCGAAGAAGAACCCGGCGTTATGGTGACGACGGGCCCCGCTTCGCTCGAAGAGGACGATGGTTGTGACGCACCGGCACAACTGGTGAGGCCAAGGGCGACGAGGATCGACATGCGCAGGGAGTCTCGGGGGTCCACGAGGCGCAGCATAGCACGACCGCGAGCAAATGATCATTCGGATGTGCGCGATGTGCGACGATTCTCGACATAGGCGCGAAGGCGAGCAGGGGTCTCGAGCGCGTAGCCGCGAATTTTTTCCTGGAAAAGCAACTTCATGATGCCGAATTCGAGGTGCAGAAGGGCTCCGTAGGTGAGCAAAGTTTTCCCGCCCGGCAGGGGATCGAGCCTGAAAAAACCCCAGCAATCGTCGATGTCATGGGGACGGGATGGATCAAGCCAAAATCGAACGAGCGACGGTGTTTCGCGCCGCGCACGAACCGAATATTCGCCGGAAATCTTTTTACCGCCTTGTCGCAACGTGATGATGAAGTCGTCACCTTCACGCGCTGCGAGTCGAGCTTCTTGGGTGAGCGCAAAGATGTGCAGATACGACGACGGGGTGAGAAGTACGTCGATGATTTCGGCCGGTGGGGCGGCAATGATCACGTACCCAAGGCCGCCAATGTAATCGCCCCGCGGCAAATCGACCTCGAACGTCCGCTTGACGACTTCACCGCGAGCCAGCCTTTTTTCCTCGTCAACCGAAAGTTTTTCTGCATGCGCCTCATGCGGGAGCGAAACGCCTGCGAGCACGCTCGCAAGCGTGCAGAGCAGCATTCGGCGAGAGACCGCGCGAGCCATGCGTGACAAGTTAAATCGCCTTACAAATGGGTACAAGGCCATCATGCGAATGTTTGTCCCCGTGCCAGCTCCGGCCTGAATTTGCTCGACAATCGTAGGGCGGTGCAGCTATCCTCGAACGAGTTACGAGTATGCCGACGATCGAGCTTTTGCGTCATGGCCGTGAGATGGGCAGCCGGTTGTCCGATGATTTGGTTGGAGCACAAAGGGTGTGCATCGCGGTGTCCCGTGCCGAATCGAGCGTGCTCGCGGTCATCGATTTGCTGGGCTTCGTCAAGCGTGGCGGTGAGCTCTTGCTGCTCGCGGGCACCGATGGTTACGGCACGGAGACCGCGCTTTTGCGACTTTTCGATGGCCATCCGGGAGCTCGATGCCGAATTCACCATACGTGGTTGGGTGCGGGATTTCAGCCGTGCCTTTATGTGGTCGACAAACCCAACGGGCGCGTGGTGTACGTCGGCTCGTCGAATTTGACGGCCGAAGCACTGAAACACGACGTCGCGGTGAACGTGCGAATCGAAGGCGACCCTACTGAACAGGAGCTCGAACGGCCCATGCGCCTCTTCGAGGAGTTTTTCTGGTCCGAACTATCGCTGCCGATGGCGGAAGCGTTCCTCGACGAATACGAAGCTCTTCGTGCGACGCATCGAGCGGCGGTCGAGAAATGGCCCGACAAACCTGCCGAGGAGAAGCTCGCGTGGGCGGTGTCGCGCAGGCTCGGCGAACATCGCGGGCGCACGGCCGCAGGCCGGCACTTGCTCGTGGTCACACCAAAAAATTATGCCATTTGTTTGGCGACGAAAAGTTTTGGAAGGCGGCGTCAAGCCGAGCTCGAACGATATGCCAAAGGAGATCCATTTTTCTTTCATGTGACTGGAAGGGGCCGAGGTCTGCGGGCGATGGGCATGTTCGTGGGCGAGGCGTATCGGGACGAATCGGACATTTTTCGAGCGATGGATGGCGGGGCTCAATTGTTCCGTAAAAAGTTCGTCATTTTCGGAGAGCTCGAGAAAGAAATGGGAACGCGAGCGATCTTGGAATCGCTGCGCAAGGGTGCTCCGAAGAATTGGTTCAACGGGTTTGTCCAAGATAGCCATCGCCTCTCGATGACCGACTTCGAAGCCCTGCGCACGGCATTTTGGCGCGCGCTCGGGAAAGCCCGCGGCATGGAATCGCCGGCCGAGACTTCTGCGCGACAGAGCACGCCGTTTGCCTTCACATGAACATGGTTTGACCGGCAATCCTCGAACGCTCGAATTCCAAAAATTCAGTTGAGCAAGATAGGCGTTTCGTGTAGATGAGATGAGTGTTGGCAGATCTCGCGTACGAGGTCTACCACTGCCTACCGGGCGAAAACGATGTCCCAGCACTTCGTGATGGTGAAAATACAAGATCGGAAGCGCATCATGCGTCTTTCGGACATTCGCGAAGTGGTGTCGCTCATGGCGCTTTCCCCCATCGAAGGCGCTCGCGGCGGCACATGCCGCGGGGTGGCGAACATTCGGGGCGAAATGATTCCGATATTCGACCTGGCGGGCGCAGACGCACGGCTCAGCCCATCGCGTGTGGTCGTGATCGCGCGACTCGGGGTCGAGCACGTTGGGCTGCTCGTGGACGACGTGACCGATGTGATTGATCTTTCGGACGAACACGTTGCGGTACGTAATATCGGTGGCGGGCGCACGTCGACGATCGTGCGCATGGATGATGAAGTCATGACGGTCATGGAGCCGGTGGATGTTCTCGGAAGCACTTGAATCCGGAGACGTGCCCGGACAGCAATCATTACGATTGAGTGCAGCCGAGGAGCTTGCCGCCCGTCATTTTGGTCTTGATCTGAAAAAATATCCAACGGCGCAGGTCGAATCTCTTTTGGCGATGCTTCCTGCGGTCGTATCGCACGAGGATGAAGCGACGGTTTCGCGGGTGCTCTCCGTATGCAGCGTCGGCGAAACCATGTTCATGCGCCATCCGGACCAATTTCGGGCGCTTGCGCAAATCGTAGCGGATGGTTCCGTGGGGGAGCCGAATCGTGCGCTATCGGTCTGGAGCGCCGGGTGTTCGACGGGCGAAGAGGCTTATAGCTTGGCGGCGCTTCTCGCAGGGCATCCTGGGGGCGCTCGGGTTTTGGGCACGGACGTGAGTCCTCGATCGATTGAGCGGGCAAAAACGGGGCGATACCGATATTGGTCGCTGCGGGGTGTCGATCCTTCGTCCACGGCGTCGTGGCTCCATATCGATTCGGTGAATGCCGAAGTTCGTTCACCCATTCGGAATGTCGTGGACTTTCGAGTTCACAATTTGATGGTGGATCCGTTCCCGCACGACGTGGACGTCATTTTTTGCCGCAATGTTTTGCTGTATTTTCGCGAGGATGCCGCCGCTGAGGTCATCGAGAAATTTTATCGGAGTTTGCGGCCTTCGGGCATTTTGTTCATCGGCTACGTCGATCCCGCGCCTTCGCCGAATACGCCGCTCCTCGAATGTCATCGAGGGCCTGTGCGATATTATCGCAAACCCGCGGCAGGCACGACGATTTCGGTGCCTACGGCGAGGAGCGTTCCGCCACCTCCGCCAGGCGAGACCCTCGGGGCGAATGCGGTGCCGCTGGCGCCACGTTTGCCCTCGTTTCTCCGTCCCGAATCGCCGCCGAAACGTGTTCCGTTACGTCGTTCCGAGCCGCCGCCGAATCCACCGCCCGAAGATCCAGCCGTGCGTGAACGATTCAACCAGCGCTTGGCCATTGCACGAGGCTTGTGCGCGCAAGGGGCACGCGACGATGCGCTGGCCACTTTGGAATCTCTTTCGACCGATCATCCGCTCGAAATCGAGCCGTACGTGCTTTCGGCTATGATTGCCGACGAAGGCGGTTTGCGCGACGCGGCGCTCGGAGCCGCGCGGCGGGCCTATTTCTTGGCACCCGAAGCCCCCATTACACCTTTTTTGCTCGCCATGTGCCTCGACCAGCTCGGTGAACGACAAGCTGCGGAGGTGCGTTATCTCGAAGCGCGCCGTGCACTCGAATCGGTCGAAGATCCTCTCGCCCCGCTCGCTCATGCCGAGGGAATGACTGCATTTCAACTTCGGAGAACCATCGATGCGCGTATTCGTGGAGCCTGAATCATCGCCGGGCGGTGGTTTGTCCGCCGAAGAGAACGAACTCCTGAGGCTGCGCGCTGCGCGGTATGCACTGGCTGCGGAAGAGCAAGCGACGGACATCACCGATGCGGTCATTTTTCGGCGCGGACAAGCAAAATATGCAATGCCGCTCGTGGCATTGCGGGAAGTGCGCCCCTTGCGTTCATTTTGCCGAATCCCGTGTGCATCGCCGTCCGTGCCGGGCATTCTGCATTTTCGCGGCGAAATCCTCAGTTTGCACGACCTCGCGGCCTTCATGGAGCCAGCCATCGACGCCGCTGATCCTGCTTGGGTCATCGTCGTCGAGCACCAAGGTGAACGCATTGGCCTCGCGGCGGACGAAGTCCTCGACGTCGAACGTCATTCGGCCAAATCCGTGCAATCGCTACCCATTACTTTCGGAGACCGCGGAGCCATCTGTGACGGCCTTTTGGCAGACGGAACGGTGCTCCTTTCGGCTCCTCGGATGTTCCATGCAGACGCTTTCTTTTCAGCATTTTGACCACGGTACGAGAGGGAGTTGTTCATGAGCACGAGCACGAATGCGTTATTTGCGGCCAATCAAAGCACGCGAGCCAGCGACAATCGCGAGCAGCTCGCCGCCGAATGCGAACGGCGACGAAAATATTTGCTCATCGAGCAAGAGGACCTCGATCGCCTGGCCGCCCTGAAAGACTTGGCTGCGACGCGCGCGACGGCTCACGTGAATCGGTTCTACGATCATCTCCTCGCGAACGAGTCGACGCGCGTGCACTTCCTGACCGACCGGCACATTCAAAACGTCAAGCGTACGCAGGCCAAATACTTCAGCGAATTGTTCGATGGAAAATGCGACACCGACTATTTGCGCGACCGCTATCGCGTAGGCCGTGCGCACGAGCGCATCAACCTCGAGCCGGAATGGTACGTCGGGGCATACTGCATTTACATGAACCAGGTCTTCCCGATGATCCTCGAACATTACAAGGACGACCTGCCCAAGGGCATTGCGGCCATCCAAAGCTTGGCAAAACTCATCTGCTTCGACATGGGCGTCGCCATCGATACGTACATCGATGCCATCGCGCGCCGGGAAGCGACGCAGATGGAGTCGTACATTTCGTCGATCACGTCATTCGCTGCCGAATTGGAGAAGGCGTCGAGCGATATCATGGGCGCCACGGCGAGCCAATCGACGGCCACGCAGGAGCAGGCGACGGGAGTTGCCGAAATCACGACGACGCTCAGTGAACTGCACGTCATGAGCACCCAGACGCTCGAAAAAGCGCAAGCCGTCATCAGTGAATCCGACCGTTCCATCGACGCGTCGCGCACGGGCGCCAAAGCCGTCGAAGATGCCGTGCTGGGCATGCACGAAATTCGCGAGCAGGTGGAGACGATCGCGCAAAAAATCGTCACGCTGAGCGAGCAAACACAACAAATTGGCGACATCATCATGTCCGTCAACGAAATCACCGAACAGTCGAAGCTCTTGGCGCTCAATGCAGCCATCGAAGCCGCTCGCGCGGGAGACCAAGGTCGAGGGTTTGCCGTGGTCGCAGCGGAAATTCGCAGTTTGGCGGATCAATCCAAACAAGCCACGGCGCGCGTGCGCAAAATTTTGGGCGACATTCAAAATGCAACGAATTCGGCCGTGATCGCCACCGAGCAGGGCACGAAAAAAGTGGAAGCTGGCGTGACGCTCGCCAATCGCGCCGGCGAAACCATTGAAATACTGGGCAAATCAGTCGAAGCTTCGGCCGGCGCAGCGCGACTCATCGCCAATGCATCCAGACAACAGACATCGGGCATTCAACAAGTCTCCGATGCAATGAATGGCATCAACGACGCGACGAAGAGCTCCGTCGGCGGGATGCAACAAACCGAAGCGAGCGCGAAAAAGCTGACGGAAATGACGAACCACATGCAGGCGCTCGTGCAACAATTCTCGAAGCCCAGAGAGCGCGCACCCGAGCACAGGATGGCTTGAGCTCATGACGACGGCGGCATTCGACGTGGCATATGACGCAATCGACGCCTTCAATGAGGAGGCAGCCGAGCTTTTGCGCAACATCGACGTCGGGCTGAATGATTTGCTCGGCGCCGACGAACAGACGCGCAAAACGCTCGGGCGAGACATGCTGCGGTGGCTGCACACCTTGAAAGGCGCCGCTTCCGTCGTCGGGCTCGACGATGTACGTCAATACGTCCACGGGCTCGAAGAGCTCATGCGAGCCATTCACGAAGGCAAAGTACCGCTCGACGCCGACCATTTGGCGGAATTCGCCAGCGGGCTCGAAGACCTGCACATTCTGGTACAACGGCATCGACCCGAAGCGCCGCCTCGCGAACCGCTCCTCCTATCGGCGGCGCCCGTCGAAGAAGCTCCTGCACCAGCGGCCGCGAAGAAACCAAGCGCCGAGCTATTGCGTTTGCGGCCCGAAAGAGTCGACGCGCTGCATGCGCTCGTCGGCGAGCTCGTCGTAACGCGTTTGCAATACGACGCAATCGCTCGACGATTGATGGATGTCCGCGACCAATCGAGCGATCTGGCCAGTGAATTGCGATCGTTCGGGGTATTTTGCGCCGGGCTCCGCAATACCATGCTTGCGCGAACCCATACCGAGCTCTTGACTCGGCTCGGCCGTATCGTCGAAACGGCCGCCTCCGCTGCGCGAGATACGACGACCATCACGCGTGAGCTCGGCCTGCTCGAAGCGCAATCTTCGTCGGTGAGCACGAGCATCGAAGACGGCATACGCGAATTGCGCCTCGTGCCACTCAATACGTTTTTCGAGGATTTCGCGCGCACGGTGCGCGAAGCTGCACGAGAAACGGGAAAAGATGCTCGACTTCTCACGGAAGCAGGCAGCGCCGAAATCGATCGGTCGGTCATGATGCGTCTTCGCGACGCGCTCGGGCACCTCGTACGCAATGCCATTACGCACGGTATCGAATCCAAAGACGAGCGCGAACTGCTGGGGAAAAACCCCACGGGGCTCGTGAAGCTGGAAGGGCACTGCGCCCACAGCCGCGCCGTGATTCGAGTGATCGACGACGGCGGTGGCGTCGATATCGACCAAGTGCGCCGAAAGGCGGTTCGTCTCGGCATTCTCCGCGAAAACGAATCGCTCAGCGAAGATGCGCTCCTCGACATCCTCACGCAATCGGGCTTTTCGACGCGTGAATCGGCCGATGGTCTCGCCGGCCGCGGCATTGGGCTCGACGTCGTCGCTGCCGCCGTACGCGCGCTCGATGGCCACATCGAAATGACGACGAAGCGGGGCATCGGGACCATCTTCACGATTGAAGTACCCGTCACTGCTTCAACGGGACTCGGGCTCGTGGTCAAAGTCGGCGAGCATTCGTTCGGAATTCTGCTCACGCACGTCGAACGCGCCATTCGAATCGAGCCGAAGGACATTCAATCGGTCTTCGATCGCGACACCATCATGCTCGACAGTGGTCCCATCAGCGTCGTTTCACTCGCAGAGCTCGTGGGTTTGCCCAGTTCGACTTTGCCCGCGCACCGCACGCCGGCGGTGGTACTTCGCATGGGCAAACAGCGCCTCATCGCGACGGTCGACGACGTGCCGGGCGATCAGACGCTCGTCGTCAAGCCGCTCGGTCGGGCCTTTGCCGCAGCTCAACATCTATCCGGCGCGGCGGTGCAACCCGATGGATCGACATTGCCCGTGCTTCACGTGCCGGCGCTTTTTGCACGCGCCACCGCGTCGAGAACGGCCGCAATGCCCGCGGCCCCGAAACCTCGAAAAGGCGCAACCTCCACGCAAACGGCGCTTCGACAACGTGTTGTCCTCGTCGTCGATGATTCGATGACCATTCGAACATTGCTTCGCAACATTCTTCGCGCAGACAATTACGAAGTGATCGTCGCGCACGACGGCAAAGCCGGATTGGATGCGCTCGCCAACATGCCGCATTGCGATCTGGTCATCACGGACCTCGAAATGCCGCGCATGAATGGTGTGGAGCTATGTCGAGCGATTCGGCGTTCGGCGCACGCGCAATTGCCGGTCATGGTCGTCACGAGCGTCGGGGATTCGGGCGAAAAACGCCGCGCGCTCGAAAGCGGCGCCGATGCCTACATCATCAAGAGCGAATTCGAACAAGCGCGTTTTCTCGATGTCGTCGCGCGCCTGTCCGGTAGACTGGGACGCTCCGCATGAGGGTGCATTTGGTATGAGGGTGCTGCTGGTCGAAGATTCGCTCACGGTGCGCGCGTATATCGAAGGCATTCTGCGCAGCGCGCCGGACATCACGGTGCTTCCACCGGCGCGAGATGGCATGCGGGGTGTCGAGCTGGCCCAGACGCACCATCCCGACGTCATTCTCATGGATCTGGAATTGCCTTTGATGAATGGGATTCAGGCGATTACAGAAATCATGGCGACCGCTCCACGGCCCATCGTGGTCTTGAGCGGCGTACTGGACAAACCCGGCGCGGATCGCACGTTCGAATCGTTCCAAGCAGGTGCGGTCGAGGTATTGGCGAAGCCCAAAGGTTTGTCGAATGAAGAGCGGGATCGCTTTTCCGATAGGCTTTTGCGCACGCTCCGTGTGATGTCGCAAGCGCGCGTCATTCGGCGCAGATCGACCACGCTCAAGGCCGCTGCAGCAGCGCCGCCCGTAACGTTGCCGCAGCCGACGCCGGAAGGTCCTTTCGACGCGGTTCTCATTGGAGCGTCGACGGGCGGTCCTGTTGTCGTGCGAGGTCTTTTCGAGGAAATTCGCGCGCCATATCCGCTTCCCATCGTGGTGTGTCAACACATCGTACCGGGTTTCGAGCAAGGAATGGCGGATTGGCTGGCTGAGACGGGGCATCGGGTGCACGTGGTCGGTCCTGGAGATCGCGCGAAGCCGGGGCACGTCTACGTGGCGCGCGCGGACAAACACCTCGTCATGAACGGTCTCGAGCTTGGGATCAAGCCGGGCGTTGGCAGGCAGGTCATGCCGTCGGCCGACGTGCTTTTCGAATCGGCGGCGGTGACGCTGGGCCGGCGCTGCGTGGCGTTCTTGCTGACGGGCATGGGAGAAGACGGCCGGCGCGGGCTGCTTGCATTGCGGCAAAAAGGAGCGCTCACGGTGACGCAATCGGCAGACTCGTGCGTCATCGACGGGATGCCCGGAGCCGCGCGAGCGGCCGGTGCATCGGCGCTGGATTTGTCGCCACCGCGGATGGTGGAGCTGCTCAAGCAGATTGCCGAGGCAAAGAAACGAAGTGGCGTGATGTGAGGGGGTGGATGAGGCGTTGTCTATGCTTTGGTCCACCCCCGCCAAAGCACGTCTTTTGCCCCGACGAACACCAATACCCCCGCCCGTAAATGGTTGCCCAAGGTCAGCATCTCGACCAGATCCTCGTCCGCCGCATACCGCTCGATCTGCGCAAAACCCTTTGCAACTGCGTCTTCGATATCCGCGTCGGTCGCGTCCGTCTTCACGTATTTCGCCTCGATGATCCACGCGTACTTGGCGGCCGACGCATTACCTCGGAGCGCGAGCAGCAAATCGCAATATCCTCGTGCAACTTCCTTTTCGCTCATCAAGTAAAATGCATTGCTTGGCGCCAAAAATGAGAACAACATCAGCTTCATCGTTTTCTCGTCGAATTGGATGAGATCCCGATTGCTGATGCGCGTGAGAACCTGCTTGTGGAACGTATCGAGTAGCGGCTGAATGTTCCCATCGACGGACATCTTGCCGAGCGCCGTTTCGATATAGCTGTGATCGATACGCAAACCATCGTGATCGGCCAGGGCCATCGCCATGTATTCCCATTGCAACGTCCGCATGACTCGATTGGGAATCACGAGCTTTGGTGTTTGCAATGTGGCGGCATCCTCGGCGTAGGTGAGCATCCCCATGTAATAGAAGAGCGACACGATTTGCGCTCGGCCAAAAAGCATTTTGGTGCCGAATTGCTCCACCAGCGGGCTCGTGACCGATTCATTCGTCAGAATCTCTTCCAACAGCTCCCGTGTGCCGAGCGGTTGACCGCTCGTGTTTCGAGCAATGCCATACAAGCGCCCGTAATCGGTGCGGACGTTCAAATCGAGCATTTGATCGGGGTAATGTCCCGAGATGAGGACTTGACGCAGAAAGTAGAGGACGAGCGTCGAGTTGTACATATTGTCCGTCGCACGCCTCGAAAAGCGATATCCGTCGTAATACCGCTCCAGCGTCTCCAGCAGCGCTTTGCGATCCCCAATGCGTGGATCCGCCGCTAGCTCGGGTCTGTCCCGAAGCATCGTGTCAATGGCTCGTTCGACGTCTGTCGCCGTGAATCCCGCCATGGCATTCAAATCGTCATTCTGCGATACGTGCGTGATGATGTTGAACCCGCTCGACAAGTCGTCCAGCATGATGGGCGACACGCCCGTGATGAACAAACGTGCGAGCGTGCTTTGGCGCGTGAACGCTTTCAAGCTTGCATAAAAGCTCCGTACGAACCCCGCGCTACGCACGATGTCCTGGTACGTATCGATCAATCCGTCGGACAAGAGCCGATTGCCAAAATGATCATATTCGTCTATCAGCAAATACACCTGATGACCCGCGTCGCGGACTGCCGTCAAGAGGTCCGTCATGATCGCCGCGGTATCTTCGTCGTCGGATCTGACCCTTGCGGCCAGCGTCGACAGTTCGGGCACGAATTTCACGTAGCGCGTGATGAACGACCGTATGCTTGCCTTGACCTGAGACGCAAAACTCTTGCGGATGTCGTTGGTCGATCCCTCGGAGGCAACGGGCGAAAAGTCGAGCGTCAAGACGAGGTATTTGTTTTTCTCGGGCGACGGATGCTCGTGGATCCAGAGTCCGCCATACAGCTCGTCGAACTCGCCCGCCAGAGCAATGTCGTAGTAGTTTTCGAGCGTGCTGATCAGCGTCGTCTTGCCGAACCTTCGCGGCCGCAAGAAAATCAGGTATTTGCCAGCGTTTTCGAGCCGCGGAATGAACGAAGTCTTGTCGACATAAAAAGCGCCTTCCTTCCGGAGGGCCGCGAAATCGCATGTTGCGTAGGAGATCTTCATGGCTCGACGTGCTCGCGGGCGAACCGTAGCACGGCCGCCCATGGCATGCGACGGCTCATCGAGGTCGATACTTGGAAACGATCCCGCGGTGCGATCACATCGCGTGGCATCGCGAAGACATGATCGTCGACGTTGCGCGGAGCAAGACGGATCAGCATGGCGAGGGTGACGACGGCCGGCGCGGGCTGCTTGCATTGCGGCAAAAAGGAGCGCTCACGGTGACGCAATCGGCAAACTCGTACGTCATCGACGGGATGCCCGGGGCCGCGCGAGCGGCGGGTGCATCGGCGCTGGATTTGTCACCACCGCGCATGGTGGAGCTGCTCACGCAGATCGCGGAAGCAAAAAAACGAAGTGGCGTGATGTGAGGGGTGGGGAGCTGATAGCCGAGACGTTTCTACACGCACTCGAGCCACCCAATGCGCTCGCCCTGTTGCTCATTCACGCCCCCGCTCTCCGCTGTCGCCCTAGCGAAATTGCAACGTCGGGCAGGTGAGCCCTATATCTTGGAGGTGTCCCTTCACTTCCCGGCAGTAGTCCACCGCAGCTTCGGGAAACGCGACGACGGCATCTCGCGAGTTTGCAGAAATGGCGAAATAGTTCTGTTGTGAATCGCCTGGGCGTCGAAAGTTCAGGAAAAACGTATCGCCATCCGCACCACGCCGTTCCCTGAAGAAGGCGTCGCGCATTCGTTTTCCAAGCGCTCCATGGGCGATCAGCTTCTCGACGGGATTGAATTCCGAGGCATCTCGCGGCAGTTTTTCATGGGCATATCTGGTGCTTCTTGAAACGGGCGCCGAGATGTACCGATACAATTCTGCCTGATGATGATATTGCAGCGGCAGAATCTCGACCTTGTCTTTCCTGGCCTCCTCGATTTTCTTTAGGTTGATCTGCGAGTTGAACGGTGTGAGCAGTACACGTTGAATCAACGCTCGACGCCAAGACCCAGGAAGGCATTGCGCCATTTCTTCACGCAGAAGTTTTGCGAATGCACGAATCTGATCGATCCCATGCTCGGTGTTCTTTCCCTCTCGCCCCTTCATTTCGATGATTGTGAAGATGCACTGCAGTCGTGATACGTACACGACGAGGTAATCCGGCCGCGGTCCGTGCTCGACAATGGGAACGCGGGGATCGTCGACCTGAAATACGAGGCAAATGCCGTCGTCTTTTGCTTTCGAGCCAATCGAGAACTGCACACCGCTTTCCTTCGGCACTTGACGTGTCTGCAGAACCCTCAATACGAGCTTTTCGAGAAACGTCAGCCTTTCGGCCGTCTCCTGGTCACGTTGTTCGTGGCGCCAAGATCTCGATTCATTTTTTCGTCTTGCCACGGCCCTCGGGCTCCTCGACAATGGCAAAGAATCTTCGTTGAAGCTCGGAAGAGACGTCGCTCAGGGTGTCCCAGCGAATGCCATATTCGGGGTCTTGGAGCGACGCTAGGCCTTCAGATTTCATTTCGTAGGCGCTCACGTCATTCGGGGCGAGGAATGCTGCCGGGTCTCCCATGTAAAGATGTTTGGCCTGACGCTTCTTGCGCGCCACCGATTTCCTATCTGCGGCGACGAGGTTTTGTAAATGGGCCATGAAATACGGACTGTGCGTCGTTAGTAGTACGTTGACTCCGAGATTGGCGAGCATGCCAAGAGCCTCGAGGAGTTTGGCCTGCCCCTCGGGATGAAGATTCATTTCGGGCTCGTCGATGATGAGCGTTTGGCGTGGTGCCGCCCGATATCGCAAGTACAAAAGCAGTGGAGCAAGCTGTTTCACGGATGATGATGCATTGTGCAGATCAATGCGTACCTGATCGCTCACGGTGAGCGCGAGCTCGCGGCCTCCCAATACCGTGGCTTCGTAGGACGTGCGATGTCCGGATTGAATCCGTGTTTCGATGGCCGCCGCGATTTTACCGAAGGGGCTTTTGGCGTCATTTTTGATGCGCGCGGCCTCGAGCTCGACGTCGGTCAAGAAGTCGAGAAAGTCTTCGATCGGGCCCGGATATCGGATGTCCCCTTGTTCGCGAAGGAGAGCAACTTCGCGTTCACGCGCCTCTTGAGCTTGTGGTTCTTCGAGCAAGAAGTCAAAATCACCCAGGCGTCGCTGCCAAGTGCGAAGAACACGATATCGCCGAGCACTGAGCATCTTGTACGTGATGATAAATGCATTGCGCTCCGCGGGTAGGAAGAGGGGTTGACGGAACAGCTCGCCCAAAGCGACCCTCATGACGGCTGAATAGCCATTCGAGGTCTCGGTATTCAACCCGCTTACTGTATTGAATTTCTGCGTAAGGTCTCTGTCGTCGATTTGCAGAGCCACGCTCGTTGTTTTGAAAATATTTCGACGCGTGTCTTGGAAATACTCCGGGAGGCGGCGAGAGAACTGTGTTGCAACCGAATCGCAAATTCGCTGCACATCTTGGATTTCGATGGAATCTCTACGCTTTGCTTCCTTGGACCTGAATAGCTGTGCATACGATTGCAGCTCGCGCATCAAACCATGCACACAAGAGGCAAGGTACGTCTTGTACGTGTTGTTTGGCCCGATAATCACCGTGAGCGGGCGCAAGTCGAGCATGGTCGTTTTGATCGTACCCAAATTCCGGAACTCGAACTTCACGAAGCCATCTCCCAACTCGCCTCAGCGACGTTGCTGTGGCCACATGTAGCACACGCGTATCCGGTGGACAAAAAACTGCAGTTCGCAAGTGCCCTTAAGCGGTACGACAAGCACAATCACGAGCACCACTCTCAGACAACGCTCGTCGCAGTGGTGCGACTTGATGTCGTGGCGAACTATGGCCGAGACGTTACGACACGCACTCGATCCGCCCGCCAACGCCCGCCCATTTGCTCACTCCTGCAAACTGCCGTCCGCTGGCGCCCATTGCATTGCATATTCATGCCGCCTGACGTCCGCTGGCGCCGCTTGCATTGCACATCCCGCCCAACGGACGTCCGGCGGCGCTCCTTGCATTGCTCATGCGCGCCAACGGGCGTCCGGCGGTGGCCGCTGCATTGCACTTCCACGCGCCCGGTCGTCCGCTGGCACAACTTGGTTTGCTCATTCGCGCCAACGGACGTCAGGCGGAGCCGCCTAGCATACAGCGTCGTGCCAACGGACATCCGTTGGCACAACGCTCCCTCCACGCTTCACGCGCCGGATGCACCACCGCTGCCGTCGTCATCGTCGTCACCACGCCGACGCTTTGGGAGCACGTCCAAGAAGAAGCGCGACACGTACGTACGTTGCCGCGGGAACCGGCCATCGAGCGCCGCTTTCGTCTGCGCAAGCATGTGGGCGGCATCCACCACGAGCTTCACCGCTTCGCTCTCGAGCTTCGCAAGCTCCGCGTCGCCTTTGTCACGCGTTGCAAGAAGCTCCTCTTGCAATTCGACGCGAGTCAATAAATCTGCCTTCACCTTCGCCTTGTCATCGAAATCGGGGACATCATCGAGGCGCGCGACGGCATCCCGAACGAGCGCCGGTTCCTGCCGATGCGGCGCTTCCGTCAGATTGTCGACTCGATTGCCGAATGCATGGTCCGCTCCAAGCCCACTTTTGCCTTTCAGGCCGAGCTTCGTGCGCGTATTGCCGGCGCGTACGCCGCGATCGAGGACTTCGTCGCCAAGGCGCACGGCGCTTTGATTGAGGTCGCCAACGCCCAGCTCATGGTCCTGCATAGCGCGTATTTTGCCGAGCAATGCGGCGCGCGTTGGCTTCAGCTTTTCAGCTTCGGCGGCAAAAAAAGCGCGATCCTCGTCCGAGCGATCGATATCGACCTTGGCCGCAACTTCGAGCGTATTGCACGTTCGCGCAATGGCGCGGCACATGAGATGAATGGAAGATGTGGGTCCCGCCAGCATGATTCCTCCTTGTCCAAGGACGATAAATCAGGAAACCGTGGCGAGGCAAGCATTTATTGGTTACGGCGTCACGAGCGACCCTTGAAGAGCTCCTTGGCGCTCGTCACGACCAGAGCCTTGGCGATCCAAGCATCGACTTCCGACATGTCTTCTTCCGAGTCGATCTTGCGACGTTGCGCAGCCGTGAGTGCAATCCCTCGCGCGACGAGTATTTGGTGCAGCGAATCGAGCTTGCTTTCGAGCTTGCCTTCGAGCTTGCCTTCTTCGCGGACGGCTTCGAGGCTCGCGAAGCCTTTGCGTTGCAACAAATTGCGCAACGTGGCTTCATGGGCGGCCTCGCGATCGAAGAGCGCCTCGACGGGGACCGGATTCTGCAAGATCCCCGGGGCGGTGAGCACATCACCATAACGCGCAAGCCGCATGGGCATGTCGCGCGTATGGACCTCGACGCGTCGCGGTCCATGCAGACGCACGATCCAGACATGCTGCGTACCGCCCTCGAAGACCTCACGAATCTTCGCTTGCAAGTCCGCTTCGTCTTGACCGCGATCGGCATATTCCACGGCAAGCGGCGGAGCCTCGGTGGCCCATCCGGGAGCGTCCTCGAAGTCTCCCACGGAAACGGCCGGAGCTCGCAGATGTTTCGGATTGTCGGAAAAACCAACATCGACGCCAGCAGATTTGACCGCCGGATCCGTTTCGAGCACGCTGCCGCCCGTCAAGTTCGCGCGTCCGCCGCGCCGCCCCGTCGGCAAACAGTAGATGGGGTGCCCATTCGAGAGCTCGTAAGGGTCCCCGGCACGAATCTGGTCGGCGGTGAACGGTCCCGGGGCATAGCTGCGGTTCGCGGACGACATGGGCTGACTCTACCACGGCTCGACGGGGTGTGCAGAAGAAAAACTGCACCTGGGCAAACTTTCGGCATACGAGAATGCCGAACCATGAGCATCGGCAATGCTCTTCGCCTTGACGCGCCTGGAGAGCGCCATATCAGCGGCTCGCGAGAGCCCGAGCAACGCATGGCTCGAGCGCCCAATGCCGACCGACCTCGACGCGTACGCGCCCCATTAGGTGCAGCCTATGATTTTGGAAGCTACTGGCAAGCTCCCATTGTGCACATTTGGGAAACACATTGGCTGGACGTAGCACAAATTTCTCCGGGAGCGCCCAGACACTTCATCGTAAGGGTATCACACTTGCCGCTGATGCACTGGAAATCTTGTAAGCACGCGGCTCCAACGATCCGCAAGCACTTGCCATTGCCGTCGCATTTCGAGCCTGCGACTGCAACTTCGCAGGCCATCCCCGCGCCATACGAGGGATCATCCTGATAGTATGGAATATTCGCGCAGGCACCCATTGATCCGGAAAGGTTGCAGCTCTTGCACTCCGACGTGCATGCCTCGTTGCAGCAGACACCATCGACGCAGTTACCACTCTTGCAGGATGAATCATTGCCGCTGCAAGGTTCCCCAGTGCACAATTTTACGGGACATGCTCCGCCACCGCATTGGCCCCAATCAAGGCTGTTCAAGCAATCAGCGCATGCGCCTACAGCATTGCATACTCCCGTCGAGCAGACCGTTCCTACTTGAGCGGGCTGTTGCGAGGGGACCCCATCGGCACAATATCTATCGATACATTCGGTATCGGTGGGTTCATCTGCATCATCGGCAGCGCTCTCGACGTTTCCGTTATTGCACGCAGGTTTTTGACAATCGCCATCGATCTCCGCAGGCAAATCGTCGTCTTTGGGCATTGTCGAGTGCGTCATGTTCACGCACGTCGGCACTTTACAATCCCCGAGAACATCCGGAAGCGTATCATTCTCATCATTCACGAGCTGTGGCGCGCCACTGATGCAAACGGTCCTCTTGCAATCGTTCGGATCGGCCGTATCGACCGGCTTCATATCCTCCGCGTCCGTGCGTTTGCATTGCTTGTTTTCGTCGCACGTCCACGTCACGCATGCCGTGCTATAGGGGCACTCGGCATCCGACGCGCACCTGCAACTCAGCCCGCAAGCGAGCTCGCACATACCTTTTTGGCAGACGCCTGCATTCTCACCAAGCGCGCACGGAGTCCCATCTTCAACAACTTCGTGCAGAGTCCCGCTTCCTAAACATTTGCCAACCGTGCAGGGATTGCCATCATCCGTGATAACATTCGTGACGCCACTCGAAGGATCCGTGCAATACCCGACCTTGCCTTCCTCGATTCCAACGATGACTTCGCAGCCGCCCACCCACAGCGCAATGGCGACGGTTCCCAAGATTGCACGACGACGCATCACCACACCCCTCGAATTCCAATTCCACCCGGAGCTGCCTCGAACTGCCATCGAATGCCGCCCACCTTTTCCGAATCATCCTTCTTTTTGGAAGGCATGGACGCAATGAGCAAAGCCAATCCTCCACCAGCGAATGCAATGCCCACGGGGATCATCACCGTCGACGCTCGCGCAAATCCAAGCGATTCGCTGCGCAACGACACGCCGGTAGCGTTACACAGATTGTTCGCATCACACTTGCCTTCGGCATTGCTCGCATCGAACCTGGCAATGGCCAACGCCGGCGCGCTCCACGGGCCCCCCCCCCCGCCCCGGGCAAACCCCCGGGGCATCCCCGTCGTGGGGGGCGGTCAGGGAGGGGGGGGGCTTTTCCTCGGGCAGCTTTTCCGCTCGGCACTGCTTGTTCGAATGCGCGACCATTGGCGTCGATCGTGACGTCTTCCTTCCACGACCTCCAACCGGGTGCTTTCACTTCGATGGCGTGTTTACCTACGTCGACGGGTATCGGCGTTCCCCATATCGCTTGATCGATCGACAACTCGTCCCACGTCAACGTCACGCCCTCGAGGTTACGTAATGCCTCGGGTATCTTCAACGTCATCGTTGCGAGTTTTGCTTTTAACTTGGTTGCTTTCGATGCTGCTTCTTTGACGCGCGGGTCCTTTGCGGCGCGCGCCAATGCTTCCGCCTGCAAATATTGTCCCTGCGCGCTCGCGAGACGCCCGAGGCCCTCGTAACATTCCGCGAGCGCAAGCTTTGCTCCAACGCCTGTGGGCACCAATTTCGCGGCTTGCTCGAGCTTTGGACAAGCATCGGCGAACTTGTTCGCATCCATCAATTCACTGGCTTCATCGACCAAGGATTGCGCCGCAGCGATGGCTTGCGAATCGGCTTGCTGAGCATTCGACACCCTTGGCGGGAGCATCAAAGCGATCACGAACAACGCCGATTGCCAAACACACTTGCCCATTCACCCCTCACTGATGCATGCGCTAAAGTGCGCTTCGTTTTTTCTTCGTCGTTGTCGGTGGTGCTGAATCGCGACTGGGAGCCTGCGCCGTCGTGGTTGGCGCCGGTCGAGCTTTTTCTGGCGCTGCCGTCGATTCGACCAGCGCCGCATTCGGCGCGCCGCCCTCCAAAGAGCCGGCGTCTTGGACAATCCCATGGACGGGCGCCGTTGCGTCGCTATCGGGAATTGGAGCCACGACCACGGCAGAAGGCGCAACAAATGCTGTATCGACAGGCGCAGGCGCCGATGGCGCAGCGGGTGCAGCCGGCTCATTTCTCGATGCGAGCACTCCAAATACAGTGAGACCTGCGACTACGACGCCGGCGCCGGCGGCGACTGCCAAGACCACCGGATTCGCCTTCTTTTGGATGGTTTGTCTGTCCGTTTGGCCGAACGCCACGGATGTTGGTTCGCCGGGAGGCATTCGACTGGATGCGCTGGTCGACGCTTCTGGGGCCGTTCGCGCAATCACGGACGACTGCGACGATAGAGCGCCCGTCTCTCGCCCTTCGAGCACCGCCAGCAGTTCTTCGACCGTGTGAAATCGTTCTTCGCGGCGCTTGCGAAGACAGCGCGCAATCACGTATTCGGCACGTTCCGGTACGCTTGGCAATAGTTCGCGAATGGGTATTGGTTCTTCTTGTAAAACGCGCGACACGACCTCGAGCGCCGTGCCTCCTCGAAATGGCGATTTGCCCGTGAGAAGCTCGTACAGAATGACGCCGAGCGCCCAAATGTCCGTCCGAGTATCCACCGTTTTCGACTTCGATATCTGCTCGGGCGACATGTAGAGCGGGGATCCGAGCGTCATGTTCGTCCCCGTGAGGTCGACTTCTTCCGTGCCGATATGTTTCGAGATGCCAAAATCGAGCACCTTGACACAAGGACTCCCATTTCGCCTGCGAACCAAAAACAAGTTTGCCGGTTTGAGGTCCCTATGGACGATGCCCGCCGCATGTGCCTCGGCGATGGCATCACATACGTGGGCAAGGTAGGTCATGGCCACATCCGCGGGCAACGGGCCACCTTTCGACACGAGCGCTTTCAGGTCGCAGCCGTCGAGGTATTCCATGACCATGTAAGGCGCGCCGTTTTCCATGCGCCCGACGTCGTGCACGTGCGCGACGTGCTCGCTTTGCAGTCGCGCGGAAGCACGCGCTTCGCGCAAAAACCGCTCGAGCGATTCATGGTGCGTCAAAACGGAAGGCAAGAGAAACTTGATGGCGTAAGGCTGCCCGAGCTCGATATGACGCGCAGCGACGACGACGCCCATGCCGCCTTTGCCAAGCACTCGCTCGATACGATATTTCCCTAGAAGAACGTCTCCAGGACCAAGGGACACATCCATAAGAAACCACCGAGGAACGACCGATTTCGCAACATAGATGAATCAGTGCGGGAACGCCAACATATTTGCTTCGTCAACACGCCAAGCGCACCGATCACGAAGCTCACTTCGCCGACGCATTCCCCGTCACGCGTTGGTACGCGTTGTAAAGGTCGTCATTGATGACATAAGCCAGCCCATTTGCCTCGAGCTGCACGTCGGCATCGAGCGTGCGGGCGCGATAGGTCCAGCCCTGCGGCAGCTTCAATCGACTGCCGATGTTTTCGAGGTCCGCAATCGTCAATTTGGGGTCCGCAAGCTGCGCGTACGATTGCATCATGTACACGTCGCCATTCGGAGCCACGAGCTCGTACACCATATTTCCTGCGCGGTACGTATACACCGTGGTTCGATGCACTTCGTTCGGCGTATATAGCTTTTCGCCGACCGAGCCCTCCCAAATTTTGGTTTGCAGCGTTCCCCGCAAAACCATTTGAATGCCGCCAAAATCAGCCACCTTGCCGCTTGCCGTGGCCCCGCCTCCCACGAGCTTGTTGATGACCCAATACCGCGGCCCATTCAGTTTGACGACCTTCGCCCCGTATTGCTCGGCCATTTTCTCGGCGTCGAGTTTCTGCCAGGCCTCCGCGGGACAATCATTCAATCCGAGCGTGTTGTAGACTTCCACGTTCAGCGTCGTCCCGTCTTTGAACACGGGAATGACCTCGCAATACCGAACATTGCGCAAATCATCCGGAACGGGCATGGATTGCGTTGCCTTCGTGGCCGGAACGGCTTGCGGCCCACCACCACAATTCGGCAAGAGCGCCATTGTCGAAATGACCAAACCTCGCAACACCCAACCCTGCCAAACCAATTCTTTTTTCATATATCCTCTATCCTTGTCGTGACATCGTCACGGCGGATCGACGACACGCACGTCGAGGAACCACGGGCCGGCGTCCTGATTGAGGCCGTCGATTTGAATGAAGTATACGCCCGCATCCAGAGTCAAATCGAGAAAGCTCTTGTTTTGCCCATATCCCACGGCGCAGCCCTGAAAAACCTCCACGCCCGGACAATCGGGCCCTTTGCGCACGTCGAGCAGCGTCGTGTAGGCGGATGCAGCCATATCGAGGACGACGCGCTTTTTCGCGGGCAACGTGAGCCGCAAAAGCTGATCCCGCGCACCGAATGGAGGACCACCGGCCTGATCGCACCCAGCCTCGAACGTGGGCGTGGCATTCGCGGTATTGCCCTGGAAAAACCCTCCCGCGGCCGGAATGTCGAGCACATCCGCGCAGCCGTCTGCAAACGGTACGACAATCGCCGGCGACGTCTTTCGCACGAAGGCGGTGAGCTGCGTGGGCACGCCGAGCGTCGATTCCGCAACGACTCGGTATTCACCCGCCGGCACGTTGCGCTTGCGCGTGCGTACGGGCGACTGGCCCGCGAAACCGCACGTCAAAAGATCCATGGCGTCTTTGCACGTGGGTTGGTCGAGCGAAACTCCCGCACTGTCACCTTGAGATATGCGCTGGACGAGCAGCACGTCGGATGCGACGGGCAAATCGAGCCGATACGCGACGTCGACGGCGCTCGGAACGCAACCAACGTCGATGTCGTCCTGGCGGTTCTGAAAGTCGATGTCGATGGTCTTGTTGGGCTCGAGCAGAGGCGCGCCGACGCACGTTTCATCAGGCAGCGGCGACGTTGGTGCTTCTTTGACGACGGTCGTCGACACGACCGTGGGAGCGCTCGCGGACACGGCGACGTGATAGAGGCCCGCGGGCAATTCGTGACGAAAGACGTGCACGGACTCGGCGCTCTGACAGGTGATTTCGTTCTCGGGAAGTGCGCACGCAGCATCTCGCAGCGACACGACGGGCCAGCCGTCACCGTCGATCGAGTTGGCATAGACGTGCACGTTGGAAGGTGCGTCGAGGGTGAAGCTGTAGAGCAAGTCTCCGGTTAGAGCAGGACAAACCGTGCCCACGTCCTTGTCGACGCCGACGACATCGGCGAGCACGGGCGTGTCGAAAGGAATGTCCACAGCCGTGCCGCATGTTTCGTTCATGGGTTTTGGCTCGGGCGGCAAGAAGGCGACTTCGAGCACGACGGGGACGCCCATGTCCGTGAAGACGTAGAGCGGCAGCGCGACTTGTTGTGCGGGGTCGCCGAGGTTGCGCGCGCGGAACTTGGCAAATCGGCCGCCATCCGAAGCGAAGTACGATCCGCTGCAAGCGATTTCCGTGGAAGGATCGCCGCACTGACCAAGCAAGGCGATGGCGACGTCGCCGCTCGTCGTTTTGGCGGAGACTTGGACGTCGAGCGGAGGGCCGGGAGGCAATACGATGGCTGCAACGACGTCACGTGCACCGGCTGGATTGGCCACGTTGCACGTGGCGGCAAAGTCGAGCTTCGCGGCGGTCGTGTCGAGCTGATAGGCGCCTGGAGCTTGGATGACGAACGGATCAAGGCATCCGTCGTGCTGAGGCGCAGCGCAGTCACCTTCGTCGACGGCGCCATCGCAATCGTCGTCGGTTCCGTTTTGACAAACCTCGGCTACCTGCGGTCCAACACTGGGATCGTCGTCGTCACAGTCGCCGTTCGCGATGCAGTGGCCATCGGGCGTTCCATCGAGGTCGGCGTCGCGCAGGGCATGCGTGCACGCGGCCGTCGCTTCCACGCACGTATCGATGGTGCACACGTCGCCGTCGGAGCACGCGACAGGAACGCCGATGCGACATCCGAGCTTCGGATCGCACTGTTCGACGCCGTCGCAATAGAGGCCGTTCTGGCAGGTTGCATCGTCGGGACTGTGGCGGCAGCGCTCGATCGTGGTGTCGCATGTGTCCACGGTGCACGGGATGGTGTCGTCGCATTGCGAGTCGTCGTTGCAGGGGCCACCGAGGGTGTCGTCGATGGGTCCGCCGTCCTCGGACAAACCCCCTTCGGGCATACCGCCGTCGGAGCCGGATGCATCGGGTCCGGCATCGGTGACGAATGGGCTTGGTGCGGTCGATGGGCCGCAAGCGGCGACGGTGAGCGGGACGAGAGCACGCAGGAGCCGTGCCAATCCAGCCCGCACAGGCGTGATTTGCGATGGTTTCATGGGCGAATCGAGCTGGATTGCGACCAGAAAAGCGGGGCGAACGATCGAGAGCGTAGCAGGGGCGAATGGCTTCTGGCATCATGCGGGCGCGCAATGCCGAAAGCGACAGCGCAGAGGACGGAGTTCGGGTGACCAGCGATCGATTGACGCGCAACGAGCTTACGTGGCTCCTTGCCCAGGAAGCCCGCACGGCGGCAAAGAAGCTTCGCGATGGGGTCATCATCCAATCGGGACCACCCGAGTCGGTGCGTGCTCCAAACGAAGAAAATCATTCCGCCGTCGTAGAAACGACGCTCAACAAGCTCGACGAAGCGGTCGACTTGCTTGCGTCGCTTCACGGGAATTCGACGTCGCCACGCGGCCGCCGAGGCAAAGTCGACGTCACCGCGCTGCTTTGGGAATTGGCTCCCGAGGCGCGCGTGCAAATCGAGATGGGCGCAGGCACGACGGTGTTCGGCGACGAGAGCGAGCTTCGTCGGATGCTGCTGCTCCTCATCAGCCAGACCGGCGATCCCGCGAAGGGTCAAGGCAGCGCCGAGCTCAGCGTTCGCCGCGAAAAAGACGAAGTACGCGTGAGCGCGCATCTAGGACCGGATCAGTCGGCAACGTTCGAGACTGAACGGTCATGGCTGTCGCGCATGGCCATCAAGTACGGTGGTCACCTCGAGCTCGACGGGTCGATGCAAACGCTCGTGCTGCCTGCAGATGTCGATCGGCAGCGCCAAGAGCTCGAGAACTTGAAGCGCGAGCTCGCAGCGGCGCAGCAGCAGGGTGAAGAGTACGCACGTGAGCTCGCAGCGATGTTCGCGAGCTCGTCGAAGATGCCTGCGAGCCCATCGATCGAGCCCGTGAGCAGCGACGCGGTCGTGGCGCTCGTGGCTGGAACGCGGGTGCTCGGCTTGGAGCTGCGGGGCATCTTTTCGGCCATTACGCGCGACCTCTTGCCGCTTCGCGACCGCAAGGACGAAGTGGGCGAAGTCGTGTCGAGCGCGATGCGTCACGTGACGGCTGCATCGGAAACGATGTCCGATCTGGCGCGGCTTGGTGCGTGTCCCATCGGCGAGCTGCCTCGTCATGCGGACATCGCCGACGCGCTCCGTGAAGTCGTTCGCGACGACATGGGGCGAGCGGCACGGCACGACGTGAAGGTCAACGTCGTCGCGCCAGCCAACGCTTATGAAGTCGTGCCGATCGGTGCGCTTTCGGTGCTGATGCACGCGCTGCTCGGTCATGCCGTGAATGCTTCGCCGCCAGGCTCCGAAGTCGTCGTGACGCTCGCCGAAAACGAAGAAGGTTGGACCCTGACGTTCGACGACGCGGGTCAACACGTGCCCGTTGCGGCTCGCGACGGCGTGCTCAGCCGCAACTTCGAGGCGATTGCAACGGGGCGGCCGACGGGGATTACGCTCATCGCCGCCATTGCAGTCGCCGCCCACGTGCGCGTGCAGATCGAGATCGACGATGCTCCCAGTGGTGGCGCGCGCATGCGCCTGCTCATCCCCAAAATGTCATCGTCGACCTGAGTGGGTTTGTCCTTCTCAACGCTGCGGACGCGATCCTGGTGGTGTCCGCTGATCGCGCGACATCGCTCCTAAAAATGTCATCGCTCGCTGAATGTCCGCTTGGGTCACGAGCCCGACGATGTGCTCGCTGTCGTCGAGTACGAGCACTGCATCGACATCTCCACTCATGAGCGTGTCGAGCATCGCTGCCGCGTCGTCTCTCGTGTGAACGCGAGGCAGCTCCTTGCGCATGGCAGCTCCCACCGGCACCGTGGGTGCCTTCACCAGCTCGGGTTTCGCCAGATCACTCGCGATGACCACACCGAGCACGTGATCCTCCTGCTCGTCACGCCCGGAAAAACCGTTGTGACGTCCATCGATCACGAGCGCGCCTTCCTGGTTTTCCCGATAGAGACGCCTGGCCACGTCGCCCGCTGGTTCGTCTGCACGCGCAGCCCCTAGGCGATCGGTCATCACGTCGAGCACCATCGTTCCTTCGAGCACGTGTCGCAGCTCGTTACGCGCCTGCTCGCCCATCGCGCCCATGTACACGAACGCGGCAATGAGCACGAGCAGCACGTTGAACGACAAGAGGCCGTAAAACGCAAAAAGTACGGCCATGAACTTTCCCACCGTCACCGCAACGCGCGTTGCGCGATGCGGACCGAGACGTGGCGTGAGCAGACCTCGTAGAACGCGGCCGCCGTCCATGGGAAACGCTGGTAGCAGGTTGAACGCCGCCAGAACGACGTTGATCATCGCGAGCACGAGCCACGCGACGCGCACTTCCATCGGAAACGGCAGCAAGTACATCGCGCCGCAAAACAAGCCAAGCCCGAGACTCGATAGCGGACCGACAAACGCCATCCACGCCTCTCGCTCGGGCTTCACGTCACGCTCCATCCGCGAAACACCACCAAGCATCATGAGGGTGATGGATCGAACGGGCGTACCGCCACGCAAGGCCACGATCGAGTGCGCCAATTCGTGCAGCAAGATCGACACGAACAGACCCACGGCCAGAATCGCTCCCCAGGCGAGCGTCGGCAGCCATAGGTCGTCGAGCGGCAAACCCACCACCTTCCCGACATACCGAAACTGGCTCGAAGCCACGTACGCCACGAATGGGAGGAACAAGAGGAGCGAGACGTGCAACTTCACGGGGATCCCGCGAACGCGAAAAATCGTCCAGCCGCTGTCGAACATGGTGGTCCCTCCGGTGGCAGTTGTGCCCGTGCTGGCGATGCGTCCCGGCAACACGCGTGCCCGGACCAACGTCCAGGAGAAACTCGCGCGACGTCAGTGTGGGGTTGTCGGTACGAACCCGGGGAGCAGGTGCTCGAGCTGTAGCGTCACGCCAAACCCGAGCCAAAAACCGGTGAGCTCGCCGCGTTGACCACTCGCATGTTCGAACGGCACGGGTCGAAGGATGACCCCAGGGCTAGCGTGAAACCCGACCCAGCCGATGCGAAACGCGCGCACGTCGATGCCGAGCGTCGCGCCCGCACGACCGGACCAAGTGTCGCGCATGCCGGAAATGCCATCGGTCGCGCGCACGTCACCGAGACGCAGGAACGCGAACGCTGCATCTGCGCCGAAGGAAAGCCGCGCGGACTTTCCCAGCCACACGCGGTAATCCGCAGCGAGCCCGACTTCGAGCCACCGTGTCGAATCTGCTGACGTCGTCCCCGTGAGCCACCGAGCAAACAGATGCTCGCTTGCTCCCATTGCTCGCATTCCCAGGGAAACACTTGGACCCCAAAGGAATCCCGAGCTCGACGGCAGCGCTGCAATGCTCGGCCCCACCGACCAAACGACCGCAGGTGCACGGCGCTTGGCCAGTTCGATCTCCTGCGCCGTGGGTGGACGCGGCTTGGGCTCCTTGCGAGGGCGCAGGGGTCGAGCTTGCGCACGAACGAGCTCATTGGCAGCGATGGCCACGAGACGCGCAGACACGTCGGCACTCAGCCCTTCGATGGCGATGAAGCGTCGCGTGACCGCGCGTTCGGCAAAACGAACCTCGATGAGCACTTGCGGAGGACTGAGCACGTCGAGCCACACGTGCGCAACGGAGTCACCAAGCGGACCACCTGCACCGGGAGCGAGCGTTCCGACGTCGTCGAGCTCGAGCTCGAACAAGCGTCTGACTCGTACTTCACCGAGCGCATCGGCAGCGGCACGAGACATCGACAGGCGCACTTCGATGCGGCGAGAAGCGGCGTGCGTCGTAGGTTTTGGCGCCGTCGTGGCCGGCTCGTCGGCAGCCGCAGGAGCGGCCAGAACGACGAGGGCAAGCGTGATGCAGAAGCAGGCGAGGCGGAGGCTAAGGCGCTGCAGGTGCCGGGGATGATGCTGCTGCGGGTGGCGTCGATGCAGCATCGTCAACACCGGCATCGAGCACGGCTTCGGGCTCTTCCCGAGGAAGCTCCTCGCCGGACAGCGCGCGCTCGACGTCTTCCTTGCATCGACCATCGGGGTACTTGTTCACATACTCCTGGGCCATGCGCTTTGCCTCATCCTTCCGACCAGCTCGATGTTCTGCGCGGATCTGCTTGCAGAGGGCGTCTTCTGCCAGGACACCTTTGAGGCTTCGTGCGCGTTCGAAATACTTTTGCGCTTGATCCGGTTGACCCAACTTTTCGTACATGCCACCGAGCGTATAAGCGGCAATTTCCGCGTATGGGTCGCTTGGGAAGCGTTCGACGAGCTGCGTGAGCGCGTTGAGCGCGGCCGCGGGGTCGCCTCCTTTGGCACGGGCGATGTCGCTGATGGCTGCAAGCTCGGCTGCGCTCCTTGCCGTCATGATGGCGCCGTCGATTCCACCCGGCTGCCCACGAAGCATTTCCAGCGCCTGAGCGAGCTCGCCGGCGTTGTATTTGGTGCGCCAATCGGGCGGCGCGATGGTCGCCATCGGCGTTTCGATCCGATGCGGAAGCGACGTGATGTCGCGCGGCGGCGGAAGCGTCGCGCGCGGCGGGCGACGTAAATCATCGTCGTCGTTGTCTCGTTCGACCCGAGATACAGGGGCGAGCAGCATGCGCATCGGCACGGATTCGATGCGTTCTCCCGTCGACAATTCGCGCGAGCCTGATGGCCAATACAATTGCGCCGAACCGCTTGCCACGCGCACGTCGATGTCCGTCGTGTTTCTCCGGACAAACACTTCGCTGCCGGGCTTTGCGAGGACGCGTGCATCTTCGACGATGAGCTCGATTTCGGAGGATCGTCCGGCGCTCGTGGTGAACGTGGATGCTTCGCCGCGGAGCAAACGAAGCGTGAGTGTTTCATGCCCGTCGCGATCGACTTCGACCGTGGCGCCAGGCGACAGCGTGATCGTTCCGCCACCGGGCAGGTCGTAACTCGCGCTTTGCCTGCCTGCAGCGAGCACGTTTGGCGTGCTGCTTTCGATGGACGTGGCGTGAATGGGAGCTTCGCTGCGTTCGGGGTGCAGGATCCAACCAACGCACACGCCGCCTGTGAAAACGCCCATCGCTGCGGCTGCGAGAGCGAGCATGGTGGTGGCGCTTCGAGGTTTGTCCGGGGCGCGTGCGGACAAATCGTGCTCGAGCCGATCCCAGACGCGATCGATGCGAGCCGAATCGGCGTGATCACGCAGATCACTCGGGCGAATCGAGGGCACGGTTCGGCGCGTCATGAAGACACCTCGCTTTTCACCGTGGCCTCCTTGGTGGTTGGATCGACAAAGTGTTCATCTAAAAACTGCTGTGCGCGAGAAATGCGACGCTTGACGGTCGCCAGCGAGCAGCGAGTCAAGTTTGCGACCGCCTCGAGCTCGTGGCCTTCGATGTACCGAAGTGTCCACGCGATGCGATCATCCGCCGAGAGCGTACGCAAGAGGGCGTAAATCTGGGCGAGTTGGGCGCGTACGTGCGGAGAAGCTTCGGGGCTGGCGAGTGCGTCGAGATCAACTGGCTCGCTCGACCGCCCCAAACCGAGCACGTTCATGAGCCGAGCGCGGCGCATGCGCGAACGAACCGCATGAACGACGATGGACCCGAGCCAGCCTCGAAACGCCGCCTTGTCGGTGAGGTCACGAAGTCGCTCGAATGCTCGCAAGAACGCGTCGTGCACGATGTCCTCGACATCACGCGGTGAACCTTCGATGCGTGTTGCAAGATGGATCGCAAATGCTGCGTGTCGCCGGTAAAGCACTTCGAGCGCCTGTGTGTTGCCTTCCGCACCAAGTGTCACGAGCTGTGCGTCGGGCAGGTCACCGAGAGCGCCGCGATTGCCCTTCGGCACACGTAATGACGCGGGCGGCTCGACTCGCTCCGGCGACGAAGCAGTCGCCGGGACAGCCACATCGCTTTCGGGAACACGCGCTGGAGACTCGATGAGCCGTAAGCGTCCTCTCTGAATTTTGGGCGCCATGCGTGTGATTCCCTGCAAGGGCTAGGACGCACAGGCTGCACTTTGCGGCTCACGACGACCAGAAAAAATTTGTTCGTGGGGCGTGAGCCGTTTTCTGACACTCGGGCGTCAAGGGGGAAGCCGCAGGTCGGACGTCTGCGGGAGACACCAACATAGTTTGGAGGATCACTCACATGCTCAAGCCCCTTTTCCTTGCCATTTCCGTTTCCCTCTTCGCGGTTGCCTGCGGCGGCGGCGCGCAAGAAGGCGCACAGACGGCTGACGATGCCGCCAAGACGGACGCGCCGGCGGGTGACGCGAAGCCGGCCGAGGGCGATGCCAAGCCGGCCGACCCGGCGGCTGCGCCGGCTGACCCGGCGGCTGCTCCGCCGGCCGACGCCGCTGCTGCTCCCAAGTGAAACGACTTACACCCCGACACGCGGCCTCGCGGTTGCGTGTCGGGGTGTCTTTTTTTGTTATTTCAAGCCCGATTTCGATTCGATTGCGGCCCCAAAAAACGATTTCTCCCAGCTTGCGCGATCCACCGTCGGCACGTGTAGCATCAGTGCGTGGCTGGAAACGAAGAGCAACGAGACGAGGAATCTGCCGAGGGTCAGCCCTCACCAAAACCTCGCGAGATCGACTCGGGCGGAGACGCCCAAGTGCAGACGGACAAACCATCGTCACACGCTGAACAATCGTCCGCGTCCGCCGCACGACCCGCACCGGGAAAAGTGCTCCCGTCCGTTGCTCCACGTCCCGTAGCGCTGCCGAAACCCGCTCCAGCCGCACCCGCGCGCATGTCACCGCAGTCGCCGCAAGCGACTCCCGCTGCAGCAACACCCGCTGCAGCTCCGGCTGCCGCACCAACCACACCCGCAGCACCCGCAACGACTGCCGCGACGCAGCCCCAAAAGCCTCCAGCAGGCCCGCCGCGCCCACCCAAAACACCTCCGCCACTGCCGCCTCGAACAACGCCACCTCCACTGCCGGCAATGGCACCGCCGCCGCTTCCCGGACGCGCGCCAACGCGACCCAAACCCGCCGAGACTCCGCCCGCCCAAGCGGCTCCAGCGCCGACAGCAGCAGCGCCAACTCCCGCACAACCTCCGCCGCGCCAACGAGCTACTCCGTCCGCGCCAGAACAAAGCGAGGCGCACGCAGATTCGCCTCGAAATCCCCCCACACTGGCCGTCGAGCTGTCGTGGCGAGCAGACAGGCTCACGCAGAAAGCCGATCCCATCGCGGCAGCACGCGCGCTGGTCGAGCGAGGTCTTTACGAGCAACGCGTCGAGCTCGACATGCTTGCGGCCCGAAAGTCGTTCTCGTCGGCACGAACGATTTCGCGTTCGCTCGGCCCGGCACTCGTGCGCTTGCGTCACTTGCTCGAGCCGCAGGAGTTCAACGAGCGCGTTGCGATTTTGGACGAAGAGCTCGTCGTCGTCGAAACGGATGCCGAGCGTGCGGATTTGCTCGTCGAGCGCGCGCGGGCTCTCACGTCGCTCGGCAACTTGCCCGAAGCGCGAGCGGCCTACACGAAAGCGCTCGAGCTGGTGCCGAATCACCCGTGCGCATTACGCGGCAAAGAGGCGGTTTTGCGGCAAGAGCTCGAACGCGGACAAACCAAAGAGCTCGCCGATCAACTCGCCCGGCACCTCGAAAACATGGCGGATGCGTACGCGCCGCAATTGGGCAAGGCCGTAGGGGATGCGGTATTCGCAGCATGGCTGCACGTCGAGCGAGCTTCGTTCCTCGACGATGCGCTCACGCAACCACAGCAGGCTGCGGGCGCCCTCGAGAAAGCGGTGGCGCTTCAACCTGCGCCAGGGCCGGTGCGTGCAGCATTTGCACGGCACTATGTGAAGCACGACAATCCGCGGGCGCTGTGCGATTCGCTCGCGGCGGAAGCGGACCACGAGGTCGAGGACCAACGCGCATCGCGTTTGCTCTATGCGGCGGCGCGAATCGGTTGCGAACGATTGAAGGATCTGACCGAGGGTGCGTTGCTTCTCGGGCGCGCGGCATCACGCGCACCCGCAAGCGCCTCGACGACGCGCCGCATTTTGGCCGAGCTCATCCGCATCCAGGAGCACGTCGGCGCCATGGATCAAGCCATCATCACGCGCATGCGCGAGCTGACGCTCCTGACGAGCTCGCATGCCGTCGCGCATGCTCGCGTGCGGCTATCGGAGATCCACGATTCTCTCGGCCAGGCGGAAAACGCCGCCGCGCATGCCGAGCAAGCGCTGCTCCACGATCCGACGGACGAATCGACACGCGAACGGCTCGACCGTGCTCTGCAGCGACTTGGTCGACACGAGCGGCGCGTCGAAGTCTGGGTCGCAGAGGCAAACGATAGTCGACCGACGGCACATCGAGTTTCTTCGCTTTTGCGTGCGGCGGACATCTGTGAGCGGCATCTGCGAAGGCGCGACGATGCCCTCGCGTATCTGCGCGCTGCGTGGAGCATTCATCCGGGTGATGCGTCCGTGTTCGATGCATTGTCCGGCCTTCTTGGCCAGCCTTCACGCGAACCGGATGCTGCCGTTCGTGCACGTCTCGACTTGTTCACGCTCGCGGCCCAAGCGGCCACGGAAGCACCGAGGCGGATCGCACTTTGGGAGAAGCTCGCGAGCATCTGGGAAGAAGAGCTGGGGCAGCCCGAACGAGCGCTCGAAGTGCTCGAACAAGTCATCGCGCTCGATGGGACCAGGCGCACGACGATCCTTGCGATGCAGCGAAATGCGATGCGTGCCGGGGATTTTCGACGACTTTCGCGCGCGCTCGTGGCCGAAGCAGATCTGACGGAAGATCGAGCCAACGCGCGACGCCTGCTCATTGCTGCAGCAGACGTGTGCTCGGAGCGGATGAACGATCGCGATCGCGCCCTCGAGCTCATCGACCGTGCCCTCGAAATATTGCCGTCGGATCCGGATGCTCTCCGCGCGCGTTTTCGGCTCCTCGTGCGCGCAGGCCGGCACGAGCAAGCACGGCATGCGCTGCTTGGGCTCATTCGCCGCGACCCAGCAAATTCGTTCGGTTTGTGGGTCGAGGTTGCACGCTTCGACGAGCAGCGTTTGAAGCGTCCTCAAGATGCGGTGACTGCGTTGGAAGAAGCCTCGCGACTGCGCCCGGAGCATCCGCTGCCGGCCATCGAGATTGCGCGCTTGCTTCGCTCGACGGGCGATCACCGGCGGCTCTGCGAGTCGCTTCGGACATTGGCCAAAGGCGCTCTGGCATCGTCCGAAAGGGTGAACTTTTTGGTGCAGGCCGCGGAAGTCGAAGAGCTGATGCTCAACGACGATCGCGCCGCGCTCACGACGCTTGCTGCAGCCGATGCAGCGTCGAGCGAGTCGATGTTCGATGCATCGATCCTCGAGTCGATGGAGCGAATCCTCGTACGTCGTCGCAATTTCGACGAGCTCGTCAAGCTGTACACGAAATGGCTCACGTACCAGCCAGTGCCCGCGGTCGATCACACGATTCGCGTGGCTCTCGCGGAGGTGCTGTACCGGAAAGACAAACACGAAGCCATCAATTTGCTCGAAGGTCTCGTGTCTGTCGTGCCAAACCACCTTCCAGCGCTGCGAAGGCTCGAGCATCTTTATCGAGGCTCACGGCCGCAGAAACTCGCTGATGCATTGCGAGCGCAAGCGGCAGCAACCAGCTCCGTACCCGCGCGCACGGGCGTTCTCGCGCATCTCGTGGCGCTCGAAGGAGAAGTGCCGAACGAAGTGCTGCTCGATGCGCTGAGCCGAGTCGTCGCGGAAAAACCGGACGATGGTGGCGCGCACGATGCGATCATCCGCATCTGCAGTCGCCTCGTCGCCGACGCGGTTGCGCCTGGTGCTGCGAGCGGAGCTGCGGCACTGCTGCTTTCGTCGATCACGGCCCGCAAGTCGCTGATGAAAGACAGCATCGCGCGAGCGTTTTTCCAAATTGAAGAGGCGATCCTGGTCGAGGCCAGCGCAGGGACGGATGTTTCGCGTCTCCGCGTCGCGCTCGTCGGCTATCACGACGCACTCGCGCTTTGGCCCGACAGCATGCTTGCAGCTCGCGGCCTCGAACGGCTTGCGGAGCAGCTCAAGGATCGGGACGCGCTCATCACGGCCAATCGGGCGCTCGCGAGGCTGGTCGATGGATCGTCACGGCGTGCATGGCACCTCGTCCGCGCAGCGCAATTGACGGCCGAAGAGCCCGGCTTGCTCGGAGCCGCGCTCGACTTGTACGAGCAGGCGCTGCACGAGGATGCGGATTGCGACGTCGCCGTGAATGCGCTTGCTCGTGGGCTCACGGCAGAACCGGCGCGCCTCGTCGATAGGCTCGGTGCAGCGCTCGAGCGGGCTCGCAAGTCCACGCAGATCGTTCTGCTCGGCATGGAGATCGGCAAAGCTGTCTTGCGGCATCACGAAGCGGGTGGAGCGTCGCCGGATCCGAGTGTTGGCACGGCAGCGATGCGTCGAGCGCTCGCGGTGGCGCCGGACGATGCAGCGGCGCTCATGCTTTCGGCAAAGCTTTATTCGGCGCAGCGTTTGTATTCCGAAGCGCGAGATGCTTGGCAACGCGTCGTTCAAGCGGCGCGGCATTTCGAGATTCGCGTCACGGCGTATTTCGAGCTCTCGACGCTCTACGAAGGGCCGCTCAATGACTTGGCTCGCGCCGAGGATTCGATTCGAGCCATTCTCGAAGACGACGACACGCACGCCATTGCGCTCGAGCGTCTCTTTCAGATTGCTACGAAGCGAGGCGACCGGTCGCTTGCCATTCAAGCATTGTCGCGACTGGCCGAAGCATCGACGGATCCGCGTGTGCGCGTCGATGTCGATTTGCGATTGGCCGAGGTTCAACGCGAAGCGGGCGACCGACCGAGCATGGTGCGGACGCTATGCGACGCCATTGCACACGGACCTACCGATCCACGACCGATGGGCGTGCTTCAGCGTCTCTATCGAATCGATACACCGGACGGCGCGACGGGATATGCAGCAGCGCTCGGTCAGGTCCTCGAAATCGCATCATCGCGGCGTTTGCCCATTGAACCCAGGTGGCTGACGACGCTCGGACTACTCGAGGTCACCATTCTCATGCGTCATCGCGAGGGCCTTGCGCGCTTGCAAGCGGCGGTCAACATGCCGACCGCGCAGATCGATGCACGAGCGGCTTTCGGTCGCGGTCTCGAAGCGGCCAACCGTAATGCGGAAGCCGTTCAGGTCATGCGCGAGGCGCTCAATGCCGACATCGAGACGCTTACGAAAATGGGCGAGCTGTCCCCTGCCCTCGCGTCGCTCGAATCAGCGCTGGCCAAGGATGGGCGAGCCGAAGAACGACTTACCGTGGAGGAAGCGCGAGGGTGCTTGGGTGATGTGAAACCCGAGCGAATCACGCGTCTTCGCGCGAGGCGGATTGCGCCGGAGGCGTTTCCACAAGCAGCGCTTGCTGGTCCGGAGCTTTATCGAGTGCTCGTGCCAGAAGCCCAAAGTCCGATGCTTTCGGTGGCGGCAGCGATTGCACCGATTGCCGCAAAGGCATTGCGATTCGAATTGAGCACGCTTGGTCTCTCGTCACGCGAACGAGTCGGCTCACGCGACAACAATCCCGTGTATCGCCTGGTGGATCGCATTGCCAAGTGTATTGGTATGGAAGGCTTCGAGCTTTACATATCGCCGAATTGGCAGGGCATGCCGCGCATTTTCCCTGGCGATCCGCCGGCCATCGTGGCGCACCCGTCCGTCGCGGAATTGCCGGAACCCGAACAAGCGTTTGCCATTGGTCGACTGCTCGTCCGAGCGGTCCTGGGCCCTGTTTGGCTTGACGAACTAACACCAGAAGCCATCGATGGATTGCTCGTGGGCTCTCTTCGGGCGCTTGATCCGACGTTTGGCGCGCGAGAGCTCGCGCCGGCGCGCGAACCTGCGGTGCAGGCATTCGCGGCGCAGGTGCACCGGGCAATGGGGCGCCGTCAACGCAAACTGCTCGAGGAAATCCTGCCGAATGCGACGGTGAATTACGACGTTCGCGCGCTGATCGCGGCCATCCGGCGCGGAGAAAATCGGCTGGGATATTTGCTTTCCGGTGATCTCATTGCAGCCATCGATCACTTGTGCCGTCTAGATCGAGACGTGGCGCGAGCAGCGGAAGACCCGCGGCTCGTCGTCATGCATCCGGTGACGGGTGATTTGCTACGTTATGCGCTCAGCGCGGCGTCACACACCGAACGCAAGCGCATTGGGACGGTGTGGACGTCGATATAGCAGGTGCTATCGCCGACGAAAGCCCGGGACATCTGGATCGAATGCCGAAATGTCGGGCGCAGGCGGCAATTTCGACGGCCGCCCCGCTGGCATTTCAGGGCGCGGCGGGATGGGCGTATTCCGGTCGGCTCGAGGCGGGAACAGAGTTTGTCCGGGCGTGGACCTCGCATCGGGGCGCGAGGACGGTAACGGTGGCAATGACGATACCCGATCCACGCGTTCGCCCGAAGCCGTTCTCAAGGGTCCAACGCCATTCATCGAAGGCATTCGTTGACGACCGGGGCGAGCTCGCTCGGCCTTGACCATGAGCTCGCAGAGCGAGCCTCCGGCCGACATGCAGCGCACCTCGTCGATGATGACGGGTTCGTCCATGTTCGCTCCAAGGCCCCGCAAAAGGCCTTTGATGAGCGGGCAGATGCGCCAGGTGTTTTGGTACGCGAGCAGAATCTCACCATTGCTACCGACGCGACCCTGAAGGGGCGGATTTGCGAGTTTGATTCCGAGCTTCAACGCCGCTCGTTCGACGATGGCTTCGCTGCGTAGCAGCACATCGAGCAGCGTCCATTGAGGCTCGACCATGGCGGCGTATGCGCCGAGGATATCGGGGGCGATATAATCACCGACGCTTTCGAGCACCAGGGGCACGGTCATCCCAGAATGACGCGAGACGCTCGCGATGACCGCATCGACCTCGGAGGTTGGATACGGTTGCGATGGCAGGTATAGGCGGCCGGAAATATTCGCCTCGGCCTCCACCGTGCGCCAGAAATCAGCGCCAAAACGCTCGCGCACAAACCTTTGGATACCAATGAGAATTACACCCTGCACCGATGCCCCCTATTCCACGGATAGCCGCACTTCCTTCGCTGAAGTCGTTGGCTGGAGTGGAGCGTAGTAGGTACGCTATATGCAAGATTGGCGCCTACAAGTCCATTGTTTGTTGGATTCCTGCTCATTTTGACTGCGTGCGTGGAATTTGACTGCAACGTTGGACAGAGTGGCCGATAATCGCGGATTCATCGCGCAAACCTGAAAGGGTCGAATTGCGACGCTGCAATGCGGAGACCACCGAACAGTGTCTCATTCTATGGCAGCGGTTCCGTCTGGCCAAGAAAATTGCGAAGATTGATGAAATAAAGACACGTGCGGCTCGTGCCCGACGCCACGAAACGACGCATTTCGTTGACCATTTCTCCCAACGATCGATTGAAAAACGATAAGATGCGCAGAGCAGGCTTGCTTGGCGCGAGCCTCTTGCTTTTGGAGGTGTAATCATGCGAACGTATTCGAATTCGCTGGGGCTCGCTGCTCTCATGGTCACTGTGAGCCTTGCTGCAACCGCACCCTTCGCAGGCTGCGGAGGTGATTCGGTAAGCGTCAAACCAACCGGAGCTGGTGCCGAAGGAGGTAGCGGTGGGGGCGGCGGTGGGGGAATGGGTGGCGAAGGTGGAGAATTGATGGGGGATTGCGGTGACGGTAAAGTCGGGGGCAGCGAAGCTTGCGACGATGGCAACCTGATTTCAGGCGATGGTTGCGAACCCGATTGCAGCTTCACCTGCAACAATTCGAGCCCCGCCACGGGCGACGCCAAGTGTGACGACATGGATCCTTGTAATGGCAGCGAAACCTGCCAAGAGGATCATACTTGCGCCAAGGGAACGTCCGCGCCCGATGGCACTGATTGCGGCAATGGGCAGTTCTGCATTGCGGGCGTCTGCAGCAGCGACGTATGCGGCGATCTCTTCGTGAGCATGTCGGAAGAATGCGACGACGGCAATATCGCCAATGGTGATGGTTGCGACAACTGTAAATTCTCCTGTTTGTCGTCGGATCCCGCGCGCGATTGCACGAGCTTGGATCCGTGCGTTGCCACGACGTGCGACGATGCAACGCATACCTGCGGAAAACCAATTGGCGATGGCGTGACCTGTGGACTGGGCCAAGTCTGCAAGAGTGGCGTTTGCACCGCGACGATTTGCGGTGACGGCGTTCTCGAGGCCGGCGAAATCTGCGATGACGGCAATTTGGTCGACGCCGATGGCTGCGATGCCGATTGCTCGCTTTCCTGCGTCAATGCGGCCACCGATTGTCCCACCGCACCGACGTGCCAAATCGCAGCTTGCAATGCGGCGAACGTCTGCACGACGACCAACGTCAACATGGATCCCGCGTGCGTTTCGCCAAACACCTGCCAAAATGGCGCCTGCCAAGCTCCGAATGCCGTGTGCGGCAACGGCGCCCTCGAATCGGGCGAAGATTGCGATTTCGGCGGAGCAAACGGCCCCAACGCGGGCTGCGAAACGAATTGCAAGTTCTCGTGTACCATGGACGCGAATTGCGTCGACACGAACATGTGCAACGGCTCCGAAACGTGCACCGACATCACCATGGGCGGCCAAATGGGCAAACGGTGCTCGGCCGGCATGAATGCCGCCGACTGCTCGGCATGTACCGGCGGCCTTTGCCAAAAGGGCGTGTGCTCCGCATCGACATGCGGCGACGGCTGCGTCGACATGACCGGCGGCGAGCAATGCGAACCGCCCAATACGCCCACGTGCGACGCGACGTGCAAGACCGTCATGGCGGTCGTCTGCGGCAATGGCGTCCGCGAAATGGGCGAGCAATGCGACGACAGCAATACGACCAACATGGACGGCTGCAGCGCGACATGCAAGTTCGAGCAAATCCATCGCGTCAATTGGCTCGCGATGCAGTTTGGCACGGATACCTATTGCATGGCCAACCGACTCGGCAGCGCCGTGACGTCGACGGGCCAGGGAACGATCAGCGACGCGCTCACCGAGGGCGTCAATGATGGTTCCATTTCGATCATGTTTCAAGCGCTTGGTCTCGATGACCTCAGCGGCACCAACGATCCCATGCTCGATCTCGGTTCCATCAATGGTGCCCCCATCATTCCCATGGGCGCAGTGTACAATGGCGCCTCGGACCTCGATTGGTGGTACACCGTCGACCTCATTTCGCTCGACCCGTCCCGTCTGCCGAAGGACAAACTCGCCGGCAGCATTGCCGCCAAGGTGCTCAACGCAGGCCCCGGCGCGCTCACGCTCAACCTCATTCTCGGAGGTGCGCCCGCGTCGCTGAAGATGGGCAAAGCAAAAATCACGACATCCATCGGCAATGCAAGCACCCCGCTCGCATCCACGGGCAATCCGCCCGGTCACCTTGCATCGGAAAACCTCGATCCGGCACTTCAGAGTTTCGCGACGATGGGACAGCCCACCGCGAACGGCGCCGGCAAACTCTGTGGCAACGTCACGGCAGCATCGCTTGCGCAGGTTCCCGTTCCCGATGCATTGATGGTGGGCGGAGGGACCGCTTGCGTCGAAGGGTATACCATGACCAACAATTTCCTCGATGTGCTCATCGGCGGCTGCAAAGTCTTGGGCGGACTCATTACGGTCATCAACATCCGCCAACCCGACGAAGAAGATCCTGTCGCCCCGACCGTCGGCGCGGGTTTCCCGTACACGCTCACTCGCAACAGTCAGACCAAATCCGTCAATGGCTGCCGTGACAAGAACATGGCCAACGTCGACCTCGCCATGTGTTTGCAAGACGCCGCGTACTCCTCCTTCTTCAAATTCGCCACCGATCGCGTCATCGGGAAATGACCTGAAGAAAAAGTGCGGGCGGAACCTTCGCCCGCATTGCCCCTCCCGTCGATTCCCCCTTTCCACATCCGCACATTTCGACTACGAACCGCCTCATGCTCCACGCGGTTCGTCATGACGTAACTCGCCTCTCCGAAGAAGACCTCTACCTCTTCGCCGAAGGCACACACACGCGCCTCTACGAAAAACTCGGCGCCCACATCATGACCGCCGACGGTGTGGACGGGACATACTTTGCCGTATGGGCCCCCAATGCCGAACAGGTCACCGTCGTTGGCGACTTCAATGGCTGGGATCGCACCGCCCATCCGCTCGCACCTCGGAGCCAATCGGGCATCTGGGAAGGATTCGTCCCGGGCATCGAGCACGGCACCGTCTACAAATACTTCATCACGTCGCGTTTTGGCGGCTACGCGGTCGAAAAGGCGGATCCGTTCGCATTTCGAGCGGAAACGCCGCCGCAGACGGCATCCATCGTCTGGAACATCGAAAAGCTCGGTCACTCGCGTCGCAAAGAACGCCGCACCACCTCCCACGACAAACCCGTTTCCATTTACGAAGCTCACGTGGGTTCGTTTCGCCGCATGACGGGCGAGCACAATCGTCCCTACACGTACAGAGAGCTCGCCAAAGAATTGCCCGAATACGTTTCGCGCATGGGTTTTACCCACGTCGAGCTTTTGCCGGTCATGGAGCATCCCTTCGGCGGCTCGTGGGGGTATCAAGTCACGGGGTTTTTCGCGCCAACCTCGAGATATGGCGACCCGGAAGACTTCGCGTTCCTCGTCGATGCGCTGCACGAAGCGGGACTCGGCGTGATCCTCGATTGGGTGCCGTCGCATTTCCCGTCGGACGAACACGGCCTTGGATACTTCGACGGCACATACCTGTTCGAACATGCCGATCCACGCAAGGGATTTCATCCCGATTGGAAGAGCCTCATATTTAATTATGGGCGTGGCGAAGTCGTGAGTTTTCTTCTTTCGAGCGCCCATTTTTGGCTCGATCGATACCACGCGGACGCGCTTCGCGTCGATGCGGTCGCTTCGATGCTGTACCTCGATTATTCCCGCAAACACGGTGAATGGGAACCCAATCGTCACGGTGGGCGTGAGAACCTCGAAGCCATCGATTTTCTACGACGCCTCAACGAATCCATCGGCCGCACGTTTCCCGATGCGCACACGATTGCCGAAGAATCCACCTCGTGGCCCATGGTTTCGCGCCCGACCTACGTGGGAGGGCTCGGATTTGCCTACAAATGGGACATGGGCTGGATGCACGATACGCTCGAATACATGGCGAGCGACCCGGTCTTTCGTAAATTCATCCACAACAAGCTCACGTTTCGAATGATGTACGCATTCAGCGAAAACTTCGTTTTGCCGCTTTCTCACGATGAAGTCGTCCACATGAAGGGATCGCTCATCGGCAAAATGAAGGGCGACGAATGGCAAAAGTTCGCCAATTTGCGCGTTCTTTATGCATATTTCTGGACGCAGCCCGGTAAAAAGCTCTTGTTCATGGGCGGCGAAATCGCTCAAAAAGCCGAATGGGCCCACGAAGGGCAGCTCGATTGGCACCTACTCGAAGAAGGCCCCTACCACGTCGGCATCAAGCGATTCGTCCAAACGATGAATCGCCTGTACGCGGAAAAGCCCGCCCTGCACGAGCTCGATACGAGCCCCGATGGGTTTCAATGGATCGATTGCAACGATGCGGACCATAGCGTCGTCGTGTATTTTCGGCGTGCGCGGTCGACCGATGCCATCGTGGTCGTCGCGCTGAACTTCACCCCGGTGCCCAGGCAGCGTTACCGCATTGGTTTGCCCAGGGGCGGGCGTTACCACGAAATCTTGTCGAGCGACGCTGTCGAATTCGGTGGCGCCGGCATGACCGGTGGAGGTGATTTCATTGCAGAAAGCTTGCAGCATCACAATCGCCACCATTCCGCCGAGATTACCATTCCCCCGCTCGGCGCGGTATTTTATTATCACGCGGGGCTCGCCGTCTCCGATAGGCCCCTCGGCGCCACTTACTTGGGAGACGACCGCACGGGATTCCGCCTTTGGGCGCCGCTTGCCCATCGAGTGGACGTCGTCATCGTCGGTGAAATCGAACGGCGCATTCGCCTCGAACCCGAAAATGGCGCATATTGGCACGCCGTCATCGATGGAGTATCGCCCGGATCTCGATATTATTTTGATATTGGAAGGGGCACGCTCTTCCCCGATCCTGCCTCGCGTTTGCAGCCCGAAGGCGTCTTCGGCCCGAGCGAAGTCGTCCCGAGCGTCCCGGATCCCGCGTTTGGTTGGTCCGGACGAAGCTTGCACGAATACGTCATCTACGAAATGCACATTGGCACGTTCACGCGCGAAGGCACGTTCGACGCTGCGATCCGCCGGCTTCCCGAATTGAAGGAGCTTGGCATCACGGCCATCGAAATCATGCCCGTCGCGGCGTTCCCCGGGACGCGCAATTGGGGCTACGACGGCGCCTACCCATTCGCGGTTCATTCCGGCTACGGAGGCCCAGACGGCTTACGTCGCTTGGCCGCGGCTTGTCATTCGAATGGCATGGCCCTCATTCTCGATGTCGTTTACAATCACCTGGGCCCCGAAGGCACGCACCTCGCCGAATTTGGCCCCTATTTCTCCGCATATCATCGCACGCCCTGGGGCGAGGCCGTCAACTCGAGCGGCCCGCATAGCGACGAAGTGCGAAAGTTCTTCATCGAAAGCGCTCTCTACTTCGTCACGCACATTGGCATCGACGCCTTGCGCCTCGACGCGGTCAATGCCCTCGTGGATTTGTCACCTCGACCTTTTCTCGAAGAGCTCGCCGAAGTCATTCACAGGCGCGGCGCCGAGCTTGGACGTCAGGTGTATCTGATGGCCGAAAGCGACGACAACGACCCGCGTCACGTCAAAAGGGCAAGCGATGGAGGCCATGGTCTCGATGCATTGTGGAACGACGATTTTCATCATGCCCTCCTCGCGCTTCTCACGACCGAACGCACGGGAGCGCTCGTGGATCATGGCCGCGTGGAACATTTGGCCAAGGCGATCCGAGAAAACTTCGTTTTCACCGGGCAATACTCGCAATTCAAGAAACGCCGGCATGGTCGTTCGGGCGCGGATCTCGACCCGCGCAGCATGATCGTCTTCGCGCAGAATCACGATCAAGTCGGAAATCGTCCCGCGGGGGATCGTTTGTCCACGCGGGTTTCGTTCGACAAACAAAAGCTCGCTGCCGCCGTGGTGCTTTTGTCGCCCTTTTTGCCGCTCGTGTTCATGGGCGAAGAATATGGGGAAACTGCTCCATTTCCGTATTTCACGGATTTTGCGGACGCGGCGCTCGCCGAAGCGGTGGAGCGCGGGCGCAAAGCAGATCTCGAGCGTTTTGGTTTTACGGAAGCTCCGCCGATTCCGCAGGACCAAGCGACATTCCAAAAGCGCGCATCGACTGGAATTTACGCGGGCGAAAACACCATGCGAAGCTATTGGAATGGTACCGTGCGCTCCTGCAATTGCGTCGGGAAAACCCGGCATTTGCGACGGGACGCGACAGGCACGCTTTGGCATTCGAGGACGAACGGCTGCTTTTCATTCGCCGGTGGGCGGGCCAATCCGAAGCTTTCGTGGTGCACAATTTTTCGGATCGAGCCGTCGACATCGAGCTGCCTGTGCCCACCGGCACGTACCGAATGGCATTGACTTCCAGCGATGTCCGATTTGGTGGAAATGCGTCGAGCTCGGCTCTTGAAGTGGTTTCGACCGGTCAAGCACGAATGACGATTGGCCCATTCGAAAGCGTCGTGTATACGAGGGTGCGATGAAAGCGCGGGAGCGATACGTTTGCGTTCACGGCCACTTCTACCAGCCTCCGCGGGAAAACCCGTGGCTCGAGGCCATCGAGGAGCAGGATTCGGCGGCGCCGTGGCATGATTGGAACCAGCGCATCACGGCGGAATGTTACGCGCCCAATGCGGCGGCCCGCGTGCTCGATGGCCAGGATCGCGTCGTCCGCATTTTGAACAATTATTCGCGCATCAGCTTCAACTTCGGCCCGACGCTGCTCGCGTGGCTCGAAGCGCACGCCAAGGATACCCATGCAGCCATCGTTGCAGCCGATGCGGCGAGCATGCGGCGATTTGGTGGGCATGGTTCGGCCATGGCCCAGGCTTACAACCACATGATCATGCCGCTCGCGAATTTACGCGACAAGCTGACCCAGGTGCGATGGGGTTTGGCGGATTTTTTGCATCATTATGGGCGCAAACCCGAAGGCATGTGGCTACCCGAAACCGCCGTCGATACCGAAACACTGGAAGTTCTCGCGGCGGAAGGCATTACGTTCACCGTGCTCGCGCCGCGACAAGCGCTGAGCGTGCGGCGCAAAGGTGAAAAGGAATGGGTCGACGTGCGCGGCGGGCGAATCGACCCTTCGACGCCGTATGAAGTCAACCTGCCGTCTGGGCGATCGATTGCGGTGTTTTTCTACGACGGCCCGGTGTCCCAAGCCGTCGCATTCGAGCGGCTCTTATCGAATGGCGAACATTTCGCCGGCCGCCTTGCATCGGCATTCGATTCTCGGCGCACGTGGCCCGAGCTCGTGCACCGCTCGAGCACATCGAGGCGCATGGTTTGGCGAAGCTCACCAATTATGGCGAGTTTTTGGAGCGGCATCCACCCACGCACGAAGCTCGGATCATCGAAGCGACGTCGTGGAGCTGCGCGCATGGAGTGGATCGCTGGCGGCGCGATTGCGGCTGTCGTACGGGCTCGCCGGCGGATTGGGATCAGTCGTTCCGCGAGCCCTTGCGAAAGCGCTCGATGGATTGCGGGACGACATCATGGTCCCATTCGAACATGCCGCCAGCCGGATTTTCATCGATCCGTGGAAAGCGCGAGATGAATACATTCAAGTCGTTCTCAGGCGCTCCCCCGACACGATCGATAGGTTTTTCAAGACGCACGCGCGTTCTTCCGGCAACATCGACGAACTGCGTTACGGACTCGGTCTCATGGAAATGCAGCGCCACGCGATGCTCATGTACACGAGCTGCGGGTGGTTTTTCGATGATTTGTCGAACATCGAGACGGTGCAGATATTGCAATATGCCGGACGCACCATCGAGCTTGCGGAATCGCTGTTTCGTCAAAGTTTCGAGGGGCCATTTTGGAAAAGCTCGGCAAGGCGCGGAGCAATATTTCTGAAATGGGCGATGGCCGGCGCATTTGGGAAAAATCCGCCACCAAAGCCCGCGTGGATTTGCCTGCGGTGACCGCTCATCATGCCGTCAGTCTCATTCAGGACGGGCCACCTTCCACCTATTGTTACGACGTGCGATGCGACGACGTGCAAGTGCTCGAAGAACACGGTGCCAAGCTCATCGTAGGGCGAGCGCGTGTCGAGAGCCGCATTACGCTCGCGTCCGAGAGGCACGCATTTGCCGTTTTGCACTTGGGTGATCACCGCGTCGCCGGTGGCGTGAGCGCCGATGCGGGGCCGGATGCTCATGCGGAGGCGCGTGCGGAGCTCTTTCGGATGTTTCGCGCGGGCGACATCGATGGAACGATGCGGCTGCTTTTTCGAGCTTGTGATCGTACGATCGATTCGCTCGATGCGGTATTTCGTGACGATCAGCGACGAATCGTCTTGCGGCTGCTCGATTCGACGCTCGCCGACGTCTTTTCAGCGCAGCGTGCTCTTTATGAACGGTATTCGCCGCTCTTGCGACGTCTCGCGCCATTACAAAGTCCCATTCCGCGTGCGCTGCTCGTCGCCGGCGAATTGGTGCTCGGAGCCGATCTGCGCCGCGCGGCCGAGGAAGTGCCGCCCAATGTCACGGAAATGCGACGGCTCTTGGCCCAAGGCGAAAGAGCAGCATTTGCGTATCGACAAACCGGCCATCACGTTTGCGCTCGGTCGAAGTGTCGAAGCGCTAGCGGAGCGATTGACCGCTCGGGCCGGCGATCCCTCGGCGTATGCGGAGCTCGACGAGGTCGTCGCATTCGCGATGAAGGCTGGTTTTGCCATTGATCTATGGCGCACGCAAAACCTGTTTTACAAGCTCGCCCGCGCCGCATATCCCGACGTGCGCCTCCGCGCTGACACCGGAGACGCCGCTGCCCATGCCATTTGCATTGCATTTCAAAGCTTGGCGGATCGATTGCGAGTTCGTCTGCCGGCGGACACGTCGCTCGTGCGGCTGCAATCGATGCGCGGCGAGATTGACGATTAGGTCAAATTTTCAAGGGATGTGGGGGGCTCACGAATCTCGACCCGGCATCAACCATCCGTCATGTAGAAGAACGCAATACACATTTCGTCCTGAGTCCCTTGACCCCATGTCGTCACTTGGTCGCGTCCAATCGTGTCGTACGTGCACGTGATGCGCATGCGATCTCCGCGCTCGACCGTGAGCGGTTTCGTGTAATGCGCGAATCCTTGCCAGTGGAAACTCCAGCGATCGACATGCGCCAAACACGTTTCTTGCGCGCCCCGCAATGCGGTCACCTGCATGGAAACGCCCAATTTGTGCATATGTGGCCACAATCCCCAAAGCGTCAAGCGTCGCGGTACGGGTACTTCCGCCGTTTGTTCCACGCCACGTTGCATGGGCGGGAGAATTAACTCCGTATTGGCAACTCGACGCACGGCCGCCTCACGCGGCACGGTCTTCTCGAGCGTCATGTCGATTTTCGTGAGATCCTCGAAAATGCCATTTTCTTGGTTGTAATGGATTTGCAGAAGCGTTTTGCGCCCGGCCTTCATGCGCAGGCCCGTTCCTTCGGGCAAGCGCAAAGGTCCGCTCCCCGGCCCCGAACCCACGAGCCAACGCGTGTTCTCGATGCGCAGCTCGTCGATGCACGAATACCCGAGCCCCGCCTCCGCTGCATCGATCGCTTCGGCTTCTTTCTCCGCCGCTTCCGAATCGATCGCAAACAGCGTCAAGTGATGCAGCATTTGCGGTTTACCAGGTCGTACGTTGAATGCGGTAATGAACATGTCCTCCGTGAGACCCGGGTCGATGACGAAACACCGATAATCGTCGAATAGTGCTGCGTCCGGCGTGTAGGTCGTCTCCATCGCGAGCGTGTAGTCCACCTTGTCCAGCTCCCGAGATGGCGGCGGTTCGACGACGATCCCTTTTGCCGGGTCGCCTTCGGGACTTCCAGCACGCGCCCAATCTCCCAGCGTTTTTATTTGCTGGTCCGAAAGCCACCTGGCCTCGACGTACGTGTTGCACGCTCCGCTATTGTCCAAGACAAACGGAGGCATCGTTCGGTTCGCCGTCGCCACGCGAATCGCATCGGCATACGTGCGTGCGTGTTCGTAATCGACCAGAGCGAACGGCGCGATTCCGCCCTCGTGATGACAAGTTGCGCAATGCGCTGCGAGGATGGGCGCTACATCCTCGTGGTACGTCGGAATTCGTTCGGCAGGCGCGCCGCTATCCGTGCATGAAGGCGCTGCAAGCACGGTCGCGATCACCCCGATGCACAAAGGCGCCACGTTCGTTCGCGACGGCATGGGTACCTCCTCGGCGCGACAACGCGCGCTCGAGGTCGCTCGGTGCACGACCCGTGCCTTCCGACGTGTCAACAGAAAAAAGAACGCCGGACGGTCGAACCGCCGCGCTGAAATGATTTAGACAATCGCAGCAAGCTCTGCGTCGGTCAGTGGATGCGATGACGTAATTGTACGTAATTTCCCTTTTTTGGTCGTCACGATCCAGCCCGTTCCACTGGGCAGGCGAACGTGCATACCCGGCCGAGCTCGGCGTGAGCCACCGTTTGGCGGAAACAGCACTTCCACCGATTTATCGTCACCAATCTGAACGACATACACGTAGCCCAGCCTATCGAGCATGCCTTCGATGGCGATCTTGGTTCCGGCGTCGACGACGAGGTCGTCCATCGTTTTGCCGTCGACTTCACTGAGCAGCGAGTAAGACCACGACAATCGCCGCGGGCGCGGCACGAGGCTCATCGGCGGTTCCTCGATGACCTCGACAGCGTCCAGCGCCTTGCGAACCGCTTGTGCAGCGGTAGGTTTGTCTTGCCGTGCTGCTGCAGCGTGGGGCTGACTTCCGCGCGGGGCCTTGCCCGCACTTTTTTTCTTCGTGCCGTCCGTCTTCATCGTGACGCCCTTCGTGCTCCCGGTGTGGGTTTGAGGCGGGCGACGAGTCCACTCGTTCGTGGAGCGTCGATCCGATGGCAGTCGATGTCACTACCGTGTGGAGAGTTTTTCATGTTGCTCTCGCGCCGCCGCGCCAACACGATACCCAAAACCGACGATAACGTCATTGGTTTCGCATGGACCCTACCGACAGCGCTCGCACACGCATGGTGGCCGGACAACTCGTCGCGAGACATTCGCGATCCCCGCGTGCTCGATGCCATGCGCAAAGGTCCCGCGCCACGCGTTCGTCCCCGAAGACGTCCGGGCCGAGGCGTATCGGGACGGGCCTTTGCCGATTGGTGAGGGTCAGACGATCTCGCAGCCTTACATCGTCGCCTTGATGACCGAAGCGCTTCGTATCGCGCCCGATGCGCGCGTGCTCGAAATAGGCACGGGCTCGGGTTATGCCGCGGCGGTGCTTGCCGAGCTCGCGAGCGACGTCGTCACGCTCGAACGGCATCCGGTGCTTGCCGAGCGCGCGGCGACGATTCTCGCGCGTTTGGGCATCACCAAATGCACGTGCACATCGCCGACGGGACGCTCGGTTGGCCCGAAGGCGCGCCCTACGATGCGATTGCCGTGACGGCATCGGGTCCCATGGTTCCTCCTGCTTTACGCGAGCAGCTTGCCATCGGCGGACGCCTCGTGATTCCCGTCGGACCCGACCCCGAGCGCCAGCAATTGTTGCTCGTCGAGCGCACGGGGGCAAACGAGTTTGCCGAGACGAACATTTGTCCGGTACGGTTCGTCCCGCTCGTGGGGCAGCGCGGGTGGGGCGAGGAGAACGGCTGGTCGGAGTGAGCGTCGTTGCGGGGTGCGTTCGGACTGCAATGGCCACCCGAAGCGCTATCTTTGCATTTGCCCAAGAAATATTTCAAAAATGATTTTGCGTCCTCTTCCTTGTTCGCATGGAAAGCCGATGGATAGCAACGCCTAGCCGATGCTCTCGCCGAATTGCAGCGTCTCGAGACCGGTTGATGTCGCTTGCTTTGGCCTGAAGGTTGTCAGGCCGAACCTCACACGAGATGGCTTTTCGGGAAGCTCGCGACGAGCTACCATACCTGCATGGCACATCCGTACCGCACGAGGCCATCGATTCCGCCCGAGAGGCCCGACAAGGATGCTCGTCTGGCAGGTCCGACGCTCGCATTTGGTGTCGTTTGTGCGTTGTGCGGTCTTGCGCTCGCCGGTTCGTCTCGTCCGTACATGGTGCTCGCGCTGGGCGTGGCCGGACCAGTCCTCATCGTCACGCGACGCCCGTAGGTTCAGCCGCTCGCGACAGCACGAGAAACGACGCCGTCGGGTCCTCGTCGAAGGCCACGACGTCATTGAGACTTGCTCGTAGGAGCCGCGCGATAGCCGCCGTCGTACAGTTTCCGATCCGAACCCAGATCACCTTGGGTGGGTGGCCATAGAGTAGTGCGCGCTGTTGGAAGTCCGAGTCCTTCGATACGATGGTCAAGCCGTTTTGCGCCGCAAAGCTCCATACAACCTGATCATCGGCGGCGCCAAGGCCCACATCGCGCACATGCACGGACGCGGGATACTCGGCCGCCAATGCATCGATGAGCTTGTGGGACAAATTTTGATCAAATAGCAGCCTCATGCGGCAGGCACCATCCATAGCCGACGTTCACGATCGGCGGCAAATGCGAGGCATGCCCGGATGTCTTCGGTCGTGAGATCCGGAAAATCCGCCAGAATTTCTTCCACCGTCATACCGGCAGCAAGATACTCCAAGACATCCGTCACCGTAATTCTCAGGCCGCGAATGCATGGCTTGCCACCGCGCTTGCCTGGCTCGATCGTAATCAGTCGCCGGTAGTCCATCTTGCCCAAGATACTTCGCCCCGCGAGCAACGTCAACGCGCCGCGCCCTTTTGAACGTCTTGTGTTATCCTCGCACCGTGCGCACCGCCCTCGCTATCTTCCTTGCACCGTTTGTCCTTCCTGCATGCAGTGATCCCGCAGCCGCGCCGGCCGCTCCGAGCGTCATCGCGCTGTACGGAAAACCCGCCGAAACAGCCCTGACGCCGTACCCGTCGAACAGGTACACGCAGCCCGATGCGACGACCGTCACGGGAAGGCGCGTCCACATCGGGCCGGACGTGACGAACGACGTGCTCATTTCGGGTTATGCGACGACCATCGCGCAGCTCAACGAAATGGATGGGTTTTCCACGGTGGGCGGCGTCGTGGTCAACTTCAGCGGGCCCATCGATGCAAAACCCCTCGTGCTCGCGCCCGATGCCGAACCGCCGCTCCTCGGCCCGATTCTCGACGCAAGCGATTACCAAAAACCCGGCGCGCCTTTTTACCTCGTCGACGTCGACCCCGATTCCCCCGAACGCGGCAAACCCGTGGGCCTCGTGCCTCAATGGTATCCCCAGCCGGCCGACGGGTTTTACCCCGACGACTTCACGCTCGTCGCCGAACCCGCCGTCCCGCTTCGTTCGAGCACCAAGTATGCGTTTGTCGTTACGAACGCATTACGTGCCGAGGATGGCGGCCTCGTTGGCCGTTCCGAGGACATGAACGCGCTGCTCGGAGCCGGCGCCGAAGGCGAATATGGAGCGGAAGTATCGGACGCGCTCGACGAAATCGAAAAGGGCATTGGGGTAAAACGAAGCGACGTCGTATTGGCCACCGCGTTTACGACGGCGACGATTCGTACGGGCATCGAGGCGATGGGCATGGCTGCGCGGAAAGCTCCTCCGCCGGCGCTTTCGTCCAACTTCGAGGTGCAGCAGGGGCCGGAACCGGGCGGTCGAGTGCGTTTTCGCGCTGTTTACGACACGCCCGAATATCGCTCGGCGACGACGGGGACGTGGCAATTCGATGGTGATGCGCCCATTGTCCAGAAAAACATGGGACTCGAAGTGTTTTTGGCCTTTTCCAAGGCGGAAGCGTCCGGAAAGCGTCCGGTCGTGATTTACGGCCACGGCCTCGGAGGCGACAAAGACGGTACTTGGGGCACGTCGGAACGTTTGGCGGCGCTCGATCCGAATGGCGTTGCCGTGTTTGGCATCGATTCGCCCGAGCACGGGACGCGCGCGAAGGATCCCGATCAAAATTCGCTCTTCGCGGCATTTTACTTTTTCGGCATCGACGACAAGACGCAAACGTTCGACATTGGCAAAGCCCGCGACAATTTTCGGCAAATGGCATCCGACCAGCTCGAGCTCGTGCGGCTCATCGAATCGCTCGGGACGCTGGATTTGTTGCCCGTGGGCGCGCCCGATGGCGTGCCGGATTTGGATACGTCGCGTATTCTGTACATTGGCCATTCATTCGGGTCCGTGCAAGGTCCCACGATCATGGCGCTCGCTCCCGAAATCAAGCAGGCGGTATGGAACGTGGGCGGCGACGGTTTGATGAAGCTCTTGCGAGATTCCGGCACCTTTGGATTGCTCGTGAATTCATTTCGTCCGCCGATGACGCCCGATGGAGCGCTGGGAAGGTTTTTCGCCGTCACGCAAGCCATTGTCGATCCGGGCGATCCGCTCAATTATGCGCGCTATTGCGCCATCGAAGAATTGCCCGGTACGACGGGCGCGACCCCGCGAGACGTCTTGCTTCAAGTCGTGCTCAATGACACGATCGTGCCGAATAGCTCGAGCGAAGCGCTGGCGCGGGCCGTGGGTGCGGATCACATGAATCCGGTGCGTCCGGTGACCGGATTGCCTGCGAAGACCGGGCCGCTTTCGGGCAATGGTCCGACGGGCTCGACGCTGGTGATGAGCCAATTCGACAAGATCAACGGTGGCAAAACGGCCGTGCATGGCGACCTCATTTTTGCGCCGGAAGGACAAGCTCAATATGTCGAGTTTTTCAAGACGGGCCTGACTGCGCCGCACGCAACGGCCAAGCCGCCGTACTGACGAGCTTGCATGACGACCTTTCGTCTGGTAGTCGGGTGAGAGGAGCGACGAATGACCGACTTCGACGGCCTTCCGGGCCCGCCGCCGCGTGAACGTGGAATTTTTTGTAACCGTACGATGAACATGCGGTCGATCAAGGCGATCGGCTACGACATGGATTATACGCTCATCCATTATCGCGTGGACGAATGGGAGCGGCTGGCGTACGAGCATTTGAAGGCGTGGCTTTTGGCTCGGCAATTTCCGGTGGAAGGATTGTCCTTCGATCCCAACCTCGTCATTCGGGGGCTCATCATCGACACCGAGCTCGGCAATTTGCTCAAGGTGAATCGATTTGGTTATGCAAAACGCGCGATGCACGGGACGAGCCTCGTCGATTTCGAGTCCATGCGTCGTGCCTATTCGCGAACGTTCGTCGATTTGTCCGAACCGCGGTTTGTCTTTCTGAACACTCTTTTTTTTGACGAAAAGTGGTCTCGACGAAGCCCATATGGAAGGGCGCATGAAGGCGGAAATCATTGCGGATCCCGATCGCTTCGTCGTTTTGGATCCGGACGCGCCGCTCGCGCTGCTCGATCAAAAACGAGCGGGCAAAAAACTGCTTTTGATCACGAATTCGGAATGGGGCTACACCGACGCGATGATGCGTTATGCCTACGAACGTTTCTTGCCCAAAGGAATGGCGTGGCGCAGCCTCTTCGACGTGGTCATCGTGCAGGCGCGCAAACCCGAATTTTTCATGCAAAGGTCGCCGCTCTTCCGCATCGTCACGGAGGACGGGCTCCTTTCGCCGACGCACGGGCCGATTGCAATGGACAATTCGTACCTCGGCGGCGATGCCATGCAGGTCGAAAAGTCGCTCGGGTTTTCCGGCGACGAAATCCTTTACGTCGGCGATCATATTTGGGGCGATGTGCGCGTTTCTTCGAGCATCCTGCGCTGGCGCACGGCGCTCATTTTGCGCGAGCTCGAAGACGAAGTCGTCGCATCGCACGCGTCGCGCGTGGACGAGGCGCGTCTTTCGGCGCTCATGGAAGAAAAAGAAGCCAAGGAGCTTGCCATTTGCCAACTGCGACTCGTCGAACAACGTCGGAAAAGCGGCGATGTGGTGGCCGAAGGAGCCCCGACGCTCGAAGAAATCGACGTGCGCCTGCAGGCGATGAAACAGGCACTCGCAGAGCTCGACGAACGAATCGGGCCGCTTGCGAAGGCTGCGGGTGAAGTGTCGAATCCGCATTGGGGGCTGCTCCTCCGTACGGGTAACGACAAGAGCCACTTGGCACGACAAATCGAACGTTCGGCAGACATCTATACGTCACGAGTATCCAATTTTCTGCTGCATACGCCGTATTTCTATTTCCGTTCTCGTCGCGGCACGCTGCCTCACGATCCGTCGGGGGAAGTGCCGAGTCCGAATCCTGGGCCGTAAATCGCGTGTGCGATCGTCGTTGACCATTCCGGGCATTTCGACGATCATGCCCACGCGATGATGGACCAAGAGCAAGACCAAGCCGATATTCGAGCTGCGCTGGAGCAGGCCCAAAAGCGGATTGCCGAGCTGGAAGCGCGGATTGCTGCCGAGGCAAGGGAACGCGACGAGCATCCGCATTGGGTGCTCGAGCTGCTCGACAGTGCGGGAATCGGCGTGTGGGAATGGGACATCGCGCGGGACAAAATCACGTGGAGTGACGCGGTCTTGGCCACGTATGGGGTCACGAGGGAATCGTTTTCCGGAACGCTCGATGCCTACATGGCGATGGTGCACGAGGACGATCGGGCACGCTTGTCGGAGCGTGTCGAGCAGGCGTTCGCGCAAGAAGAGCCGGCGTACTACATCGAGCACCGTCTGGTTCGTCCGGACGGCGAAGTCCGTTCATTGAAGGCGCATGGCTTCTTGTTTCGGGATGCGACGGGTAAGCCGTATCGGCTTGCGGGCATCACGCAGGACGTCACCGATCAGAAGCGTGAAGAGGCCGAGCGGGCGGCGATGCAGCAGCAAATCATCGATGCGCAGCGGGAGAACTTGAGGCAGCTTGGAGCTCCAATCATTCCTCTTGCGACAAACACGCTCGCGATGCCGCTCGTCGGAGCGCTCACGCCCGAGCGCGCGACGCTCGTCACGGAGACGCTTTTGCATGCAGTCACGGAGCGAGCGGCGGAGTTTGTCATTTTGGACGTCACGGGAGTGCCTGCGGTGGACACGGACGTCGCGGATGGTTTGTTGCGAGTTGCGCAGGCGGTGCGGCTACTGGGTGCCGAAGTAGCGCTCACGGGCATGCAGCCGGGGGTCGCCCGAGCGCTCGTGGAGCTTGGTGTGGACATGAGTGCATTCGTGACGAAGGCCGACCTGATGGGCGGCATTGCGTGGGCGCGGAAAAACGCTAAGCGCTGAGGCCCTACTTCGCAATTTCGGTCTTGCAGCCGAGCAGAATATCGATGGACGCGCCGAGGTCCGATCGCACCGTGGTGCACGTCGAGGCGCACAATTGGATTTTCGTCGGCATTTGGAAATTATCGTAGGACCAGCCCACGCCGCCGGCGCAATCCGTATTTTGCGGAATGGTCGTCGCATTTCCGCCCGACGATGGAGTGAACAGCACGTTCACGAGGCTCGTGTCGATTTCGCCGCCGGTGACCTTGTCCGGCAGTTCGTATTCGCAAGGCAATGCTTTGCCGCGGGCTTTGGCGAGGGCATTTTGGAATTCCACTTGCACGTTCATGTTCCCGACCATGATGGCGCCGTCGGTGCCTCCGCCCACCGCAATTTGGTCGGCGATGTCTTTGGGGATCCCGGGCAAACCAATGACGAAGGTGAGAACCTTGAAATCCTTCAATCCTTTGGCTGCAAGCGCTGCGATGACCGCGGGATCTTCGGGATTTGCGCCTGCGCACAGCGGCGCCGGGCCTTCGGGAGCACCGTCGGTCACGAGCAGCACGGCGCACGCCGTGCCCGGTTTGTTTTGCAACGTATCGGCACATTCGAGAATGGCGCCACCGAGCGCTGGGTAGATGGGGGTCTTGAAGCCATCGGGCTTTTGTAATGCGATGGCATCCTGAATGGATTGAGCATTGCCAGGCAATTCGCCAAAAGGTACGACGGGCGTTTTGTATTTGAATTGATCACACGTGGATTCATCGGGAAGCGGGAAGAAGTTGAGCGCCACCGAAGTCCCCGTCGAAACGGGGTCCGTGACGAATGCGCCGAGACCTGCTTTCGCATTGTCCCATTTGTTGCCCGTCGTCATCGAGCTCGATTTGTCGAAGGCGATGTAGAGGCTCAAAGGAATCGCTACGCCTTTTTCCTTGACGAGCCCGCATGCGGAATCGGGGTCGATGGAGCCGTCGCTGCCCCCGGTGCCCGGGCCGCCGTCGCCAAAAAGGTTGCCGCCATCGCCTCCGGTTCCTCCATTGCCGACGCTGCCGGCACCGGATCCGGTACTGCCTGCTTGGGTCGAGCCGGAAATGCTGCTGTCGGGCGCGCACGCGGCGAGCGCTGCGGCTTGAAGCGTGAAGGTAGAAAGCGCAAGGAAGACGAATCGGCGATGGTTCATGGGCAGTGATGGTGCCAAGCGCCGCGTCGTGCGTCAACGACATGCGCCCTGCCGATCATCGTTCGCCGAAAGCCGCAGTGTGTCATTTTCGTTTATGATTTGTGACTCGAGCGGATTTGCTTTGCGCGCGACTGCGCGCATGAAAGGACTTGCCAACGTGCGCGAGGGCGGATTAACTCGCCGTATGCGCGCGCGACTTTACCTTGGTTCGATCTTCTGTTTGGTTTTTGGCGGGGCGACGGCTTTCATGGGCTGCGCCACGAGCGATACGATTGGCACCGGAGGGCTCACCGGCGGCTCGAGTGGATCGAGCGGCTCGGGGGGCGACGGCGGAGACGGTGGTGCCAGCGGGTCTGGAGGTTCGGGGGGCGATGGCGGTGCGAGCGGCAGCTCGTCGAGTTCGTCCAGTGCATCCAGTTCGTCCGGGATGGGCGGCATGGGCGGCATGGGCGGCGGCGGTGGAGCCGGTGGGGGTGGCGGAGCGGGCGGCGGAGCGTCGAGCTCGTCGAGCTCCGGGATGGTCGACCCTTGCATGAATGGTTGTCCGACCAATACCTACGACATCGACGGAAACGGGCTCACGGGTGAATGCGGCTGCGAATACACCTGCACCAAGGTCGGCAACGACGATCCGATCGACGATCAATACAAGGACGACAACTGCGATGGAGCCGATGGTGTCGTCGAAGCATGTGTGTACGTGTCGACGAGCATCGGCACCGATGCCAATGCTGGGACGCGGGAATTTCCCATGCAAACGATATCCGCGGCCATTCAGAAGGCGCAAATGATCGGGGTGCCGGGGGTATGTTTGTCGGGAGAAATCTATAACGAAGCGGTCAATGTCGCTTCGGGCGTCAGCATTTATGGTGGATTCGATCACAACGACGCCGACTTCAAGTTCCGCCGTACGAACAAGGTAACGACGACCGTGAAAGCGACGGGCACGGTATTTTACGCGGCGAAAATCGATCAAGAGACGCACATCGAGGGCATTACGATCGAAGCGTCGACGCCCGTGGGTAATGGTGAAAGCACCTACGGCGTGCGCCTCGGTGGCGGCGTTGGTACGTTGTACGTTCGGTACAACGCGATGACCGTTGGAAATGGAACGAATGGCGCCAGCGGCACCAATGGCATGGCGCACGCGCAGAGCAGTGCTCCGAACGGCAACAACGGCACCAAAGGGGCGCAGAAGAACAACAGTTCGGGCATTGGTGGCGCTGCGCCCTCATGCGACGCACCTGGCGGAAAAGGTGGCGATGGTGGTGCGGATGCTGCGCCGGGGCAAAACGGAGCGACTGGGTTCGGGGGTACGTCAGGAGGCTCCGGGGCGCCCGCGAATGCGTGCACGCCTGCCATTGGCTCGCCGGGCACGCCTGGCGGACCAGGCCAGGATGGTGCCGATTCGGTGCAGGGCGCAGCGGGCCAGGGCGGCGCGAATCTGGGTCAAGTCATGGGGCATTTCTATTTGCCTGCCAATGGCACGAACGGTGGTGCTGCGCAAACGGGCAAGGGCGGCGGCGGCGGCGGCGGCGGCGGTGGCGGCAAAGGTGAGGGTCTTTGCTTTGGCGACTGGGACAAGGGCGGCGGCGGCGGCAGCGGTGGTTGCGGCGGCAAAGGTGGCAATGGTGGAACGGGTGGCCAAGGTGGCGGAGGAAGCTTTGGCGTATTCGCCGCATCGGGCAAGCTCATCATGAGCCACAACAGCATTCAGCTCGGCTCTGGCGGTAATGGTGGCATCGGTGGCAACGGTGCGCTCGGACAAACCGGCGGGGTCGGCGGCGGTGGCGGCGGTAACAATGATGACAGCGGCCCCGGCGGCGCTGGCGGCAAGGGCGGCAAAGGCGGTGCCGGTGGAGCAGCCGGCGGCGGTGGCGGCGGGCCCACCGCATGCCTGGCGCGCACGAGCAGCGTCACCTTCACGTACGACGCCAACTCCAACAGTTGCAGCACCGGCGCCGTGGGCCTCGGTGCCAACGGCGGGACAAACCCCGAAGGTGGTGTCGGTGGCAAAGGTAACAACGGCACATCGGGCTTCAACATCCAGATAAACTAGCCGAGAGCGGGCCTCGAGTTGCACGCTCGCTCCGCGCGCGTGTGACGCGCGCTTCGCGAGGCCAGTCACGATGGGGGGCTCGCAGGCGGCCCTGTAAGTGTTTGACCTTCGGCCAAAACACGGGCCGACTGCTCTGCCCCCCATACCCCCCGATTGACCTTGCTTCAATTTGTTCCGCGCTCTAGGAAGGCCCCCACAGAAAAAGTCATGACCATCCACATCGTCGAGCTTCGTGAAGGCGGCAAAAAGCACCTTCGAGACTTCCTCGATATCGTGCGCGACATTTATGCCGGCGATCCCGCATACATTCGTCCCCTGGACATGGACGTCGAAGATCGCTTGAACCCCAAGAAAAACCCATTTTTCGAACACGGCGAAGCCACGGCATTCGTGGCGTATCGCAATGGCAAATGTGTCGGTAGGATCTCGGCGCAAATCGATCGCGCGCATCTCGAACGGCACAAGGACGACGCCGGGTTTTTTGGGTTTTTCGATACGATCGACGACGCCGAGGTCGCCAAAGCGCTGCTCGACAAGGCGGCTTCGTGGGCCGTTGGCCGCGGCATGAAAAAGCTGCGAGGTCCTTTGTCGCTCAACATCAATGAAGAAGCCGGGTGCCTCGTCGAGGGTTTCGAGCATCCGCCGGTCATCATGATGCCGCACCATCGCCCGTATCAAGGCGGCCTCATCGAACAAGCAGGTTTGTCCAAGGTCAAGGACTTGTTCGCTTGGACCTATGCCGTCGGTACCGTGCCATTACGTGCGCAAAAAGCCCACGACGACATCGTCGCCATGCCCGAAGTAACGGTTCGTCCCGTCGATCCCCGCCGAATGCTCGACGAAGTCCGCGTCATCATGGACATTTTCAACGACGCATGGAGCGACAATTGGGGGTTCGTCCCGCTTTCCCAATCCGAGCTTGCCAAGATGGCGTCCGACATGAAGCTCATTCTGGTTCCAGAATTGACATTTGTCGTGTCCATCGAGGGCAAACCTGCCGCGGTCGCCTTGGGCTTGCCCAACATCAACGAAATGATTGGCGACTTCGACGGTAAATTGTCCCTGGTGACGATTCCAAAGCTCTTGTGGCGCTTGAAAATGCGCGGCGCCAAGAGCGGCCGGCTCATCATTCTGGGCGTGCGTAAAGAATACCGAAACGTTCGCCGCTTCGCCGGCCTTTCGGCCTATTTGTACGTCGCAATGAACCACGCCGCCCAAAAACTCGGTATGACCCACGGCGAGCTCGGTTGGACCCTCGAAGACAACGCCGCGATCAACGCCGGCATCCGTCTCATGGGCGGCCGCGTCTACAAGAAGTATCGCGTCTACGAGCGCTCCTTGTGAAGCCCCGTTCGAGCGAACGCTTTGACCATCGCGTCGCGCGTTCGTACACTTCGCCCATGCGTCCTTTCGTGGTCGCGTCCGCTACAGCGTTCGCCGCTGCATCGCTCGGCCCAGCACCTGCTCGCGCCGAAGCTCCGCCACCTGCGTCTCGCGGAGCGCTCGTCGTCGCGCTCGGATCGAACGTCGCGACAGAAGCCAAGGCGCTCGCGCGTGACGTCTACCGCGACCCGCGCCTACAGCCGAACGTCGACGAAGTCACCGCGCGCGTGCTCGCGGGCGAACCTGCTGCAGAAGATGCGCCGCCCGAGCTTCGATCGCTCGCTCGCGTGCGCGAGTCGCTCCCCACGACCCCGGATGATCTTGGTGCCAAGCTCATTGCCGCCATCGGTCACGAGCGCCACGCAGAGATCGTCGTCGCCGTTTCCATGACGGGTGATCGGCCGATGGCACGCGTCGTACGCGTTGCTTCGGCGAAGTACGAGTCGGTGCTCATCGAAGCCACGGCCGAGCGCGGCGAAGGCGGCGTCGTGCGGCATTCGTGGCCCGGGGCGACGACCATCTTGCATCAGTTCTTCGTGGCTCCTGCCGCACCTGTCGCGCCGCAAGCCGGCAGTCCGATTGCTCCACGCAAGATCGAAACGCAGCCGCCGAAGCCGGTTGACAAGCGTTCGTCGTGGTACAAGTCTCCGTGGTTTTGGGGCCCTCTTGGCGCCGTGGTTGCAACGGGCGCGGCCATCGTCATTGCCACGCAAGCCACCAAAGACGACGTCGATACCTTGCGCTTGCGTGGTCAGGTTTCGCCATGAATCCAGCCGCGAGCGCCCTACCGATGACCGTCGCTGCGGCCGCTTTTTGCGCCGTGCAGGTGACCCCGTTCAATGCAGCCGCGTATTCGAATGCGCGTCCCTACGATGCGCCGATCGCCACGAATACGCGCGCTACCTCGCCGGCGCTGCCCCCGGGTTACCTCGAGCATCACGATTCGGGCCTGTCATTCGCTTACCACCCGACGGCGCACGAACGCGTTCGAGCGGCCATTCCGGTCCTTTTGCGAGCGCGTGCGCGCATGAGCACGCAGCTCGGCCGCGACGTTCTCGGCGCCATCGAAATTCGCATCGCCGCCATTCCCGACGAAATGCGTACGCTCGGCCCGATCGAGGACATTCCGCCGTACGCACCGGCCATTGCATTTTCCAAACACAAGCTCATCGTGGCCAGCCTCGGATCGCCTCGTTCGCTCGAACAAACCGACCTTGGCACGGCGCTTTCGCACGCGCTTGCACACGTCGCGCTCGACGAAGCGCTCGACGGTCGCTTCGCACCGTTATGGCTACACGAAGGGTACGCGGCGCATGTTGCAGGAGACGGCACATCGGCGCGCGCTCAATTGATGGTGATGGCCACATTGCAGCGGCAGGTCTACGGCATTGCCGAGATTGGTCCGCGCTTTCCGGCGGATGCGCCCGAATCGTCGCTCGCATTTGCTCAAGCTGCCGACTTGACGCGGTTTCTCTCTGACAAACCGCGGCGCGCTTCGTTCGTGGCGATGCTCGAAAAAACACGCGACGGCGAAGAATTCGATCGAGCGCTCGAAGCGGCGTACGGATCGAGCCTCGCATCGATCGAGGGTGCATGGCACCGGGACATGGCACGCCGGTATGCTTTTTTGCCGGTATTCCTGGCAGGCATTGCGATTTGGGTCTTATGCGCCGCCATCGTATTTCTGCGCCGATATCTCGAAAGGCGCAAAGCACGAGCGGACAAACCGCCCCGAGACGCCGAAGCAGAGCGCATTTCCGCGATTGAAATGGCCGTGGCGCGAGCCGAACGAATGCCCGTGCGCGGGCGAGGTGAAAGCATGGGCAGCGCGATTCCCCTGGAAGCCGAAGTGCCCAAAGTCGAGCACGAAGGCGATTGGCATACGCTGCATTGATTGGCTTGCGTTTCCGCTAGGGAAAAACCCTCGACCTCAAATATTCCGCCGTCCGTTCACCCAATGTTTCCGCAGCGCTCGCGAGCCTCTCTGCAATCGTCGGAGCGCTCATCGTGGCAGGCGCCGTCGCGCGTATTTCGATGACGTCGACCGCTCTCCCGGCGCGATTGGCAATTTCGACGGTCATGTTCACCTGCGTCGGACGCGCCGCCGTGACCGTGTAAAACCCAGGCTCGATGAACGTCACGCGCGATCGCACCACGAATGCATCCGCTTCATTGGGCTTTGCGAATTTCACCTCGGGCAAATGCGAAGCAAGCGACTCGGCGTAACGTTGCGACAAACGTCGCTTTCCCGTGTCCCATGCGGCCCGCTGCTTCTCGTCCTGCTTGCGCAGCCAACCGCTTTCCGAAGCATCGCCGACCAACACTTTTTCGTAGCGCACCTCGTCTACGACGAACTCTCTTTCCGCAGGCAATGGGTTTGGATCCGTCGCCGTGACGACGACCCACGGCGGACCGCACGCTGCGCACACCAGCCATGAACAAAGCGCAATCATCCGAGCCGCGTACTTCATTGCTTTACCCCCGAACTTCAACCCCTCCACCCGCACGCTAGCACGTTTGTCCGCATTGGTTTGTCCTTTCGCCAGAACGTGCGCAGCCACGCATTCAGCAGCCACTCCTCACGCAATCCGTCGACGGCCATCCATTCGCCACGGACGTCGCTTCGGTCGGTCCCTTTCGCCCCGACACGTAACGACCTCGTGGGCATTCGCCTGGACCCGCCGGGGCGCCCTGCGCTGAGTATCCTCGCTTGCGCATCGGGCCTTCCCGTCCCGAATGGCCGAGCAGAAAAACCGACCTTGTCGGATGGCGATCGCGAAGTTACGTTTCGTCGCCCTACGAGAAAGATGGCTGGGTACGGCGATCGCGCTGAGACCTGGCAGACAGCGAGGCACCATGGCTGGCAAGAATGTCCTTGAGTTCAATGAGCAGAATTTCAGCAGCGAGGTACTGGGATCGGACACACCCGTACTCGTGGACTTCACGGCCACGTGGTGCGGTCCATGCAAAGCGCTTGCTCCCATTGTCGACAAGATTGCCGACGACTTCGTTGGCAAGGTGAAGGTCGGCAAGCTCGACATCGATGCAAACCCGCAAGTCACGGCCAAGTACGGCGTGCGCAGCGTGCCCACGGTGTTGGTCTTCAAGGGCGGTCAGAAAATCGGCCAACATGTGGGTCTGACGTCGCGCGACAAGCTCGTTGCCCTCTTGGGCGTTTGACAGGCGTTGGTTTCGCTCGAGCGGCCCATGCTGGCGCCGCATAGCCGATAGCTCCGCAGGCTGTTAACGTTCCTGCCGGAATCTTTTTTCGAACGCGCAGGTAGTTCTTGTACGAACGTGCTCCAGGGCAAACCCTCGAACGCGTCATCGCGGCGCATGGTGGGTTCGGCATTCCCGTTGCCCGCGCGAGGCGCATCATGGGCCACGTCGCCCACGCCCTCGTTGCGTCCAATGAAGCTGGCGTCATTCGAGGCGGTCTCAGTCCAGCCCACATCCTCGTGGTCGCGGAAAACGAGAACGACGTAGCAAGCTTCATCGAACACTCGGCCGAGGATCCACCGACGCATCTCGGTTACTTTGCGCCCGAACGATCTGGTTTGTCGCAAGGCACCATCGGCTGGTCGACCGACGTCTTTCCATTCGCTGCGATTTTGTACGAAGTTTTATGCGGAGCTCGAGCCTTTCCGCAGACGGCCGCGTTCGAGATCGCGCGCCAAGTCATGCTCGGTCCAGCGCCCGCGCTCGCCGCAACGGCTGCAACGTTGCCCGTCGAATTGCGCGACAGGCCGGATCTCGTCGCAGCGCTCGATGCGCATCTTGCTCGAGCTCTCAGCGGTGACCCGACCACGCGTCACCCGACCGTGCAGCAGTTGTGGCTCGACGTAGACCCGATCTTGCGGGACGCCGTCAGGCCGACCGCCGGTGGAGAAGTTCGTACCAACGAACCGTCGTTTGTCTCTCCAAACTACTATCGCATCCAGTCGGCAACGTCGATGCCGCTGCCGTCCGATCTGATGCTCGGTGAACGCGTCACGTGGGAGGTCCTCGGCCCGCCCATTGGCATCGAGCGGCTTCATGCATCGATCCTCGTCGAGGATGGTCGAGCGATCCTCGCGGCGGGCACGCGTGGCCTCTACCGCCTCGTGCGAGGTGCTTGGTCGCGTGTTCCGCTTCCCTCTGGCGTGGACGTGCGCTGCGTTCGAGGTTTGTCGCGCCTTGCTTCGGGCGAGCTGCTCCTCTTTGGCGAGCCGGATTTCTGCGTCGCCCTTTCGGCTCGCGGATCGGCACAACGCATCGCGCTTCCGGATCGAGACATCACGCTCGATGCTGCCTATGCCGACGATCGAGGCGTCATCCTCGTGGGCCAGCATGTCGCGCGATCCGTCGGTGCAGCGGTGCTTTTGCCACGAGGTGCGCCTGCGTCCACGGTCATCGTCGAAGAAACGCCGCGACTTACGGATGTGACGCGATTGGCGAGCGGCGCGATCGTGGCCGTGGGCCTGAATGGAGCCATCGTCGAGATCGACGAGCGATCGGCGCGCGACGTCCCTTGGGCGCGTTCGGGCCACTTGTACGCCGTGACCATGGGCATGTTCGGCGCAGCGCATGCGGTCGGCAGCGGCGGGCATGCTGTACGGATCGAGCCTTCGCCGACGGGTGGACCAGCCGTTGCAACGCTCGAACGCGTGCAAACCACGCGCGATTTATGCGGAGTTGCGGCGGATTTTCGTTCGGGTGCCGTGTGGGCGGTGGGAGCGGATGCGCGGCTTCTGCAGCGAAAAGACGACTGCTGGGTCCGCGTGCCTTTGGATCCATCCGTGACGGGTCGCCTCTTGCGCGTTCACCTGCGAGCCCCACGCGTCATCGTGGTTGTCGAGGATGGTTCGGCATTCGTCCACGATTCACCCGTTTAGCGGCTTGACCAAGCCATCCCACCTGACTACGTAACGCCCCGCATTCAACACTTTTCCGAGGAGTCTCTTCGATGGCAACGAAGATCGCTATCAACGGGTTCGGCCGGATCGGTCGCTGCATCGTGCGTGCTTTGGTCGAGCGCGGCGAGAAGGATCTCGAGATCGTTGCGATCAACGATCTGACCGACGCGGGCACGCTCGCGCACCTCTTGCGGTACGACTCGGTCCACCGCGAATTCCGCGCAGCGCGCGTGAGCCACGGAGACGGATTCATCCAAATCGGCGACCGCAAAGTCACCGTGATGGCCAAGAAAGATCCCGCTGAGCTCCCTTGGAAAGACCTCGGAGTCGACATCGTCCTCGAATGCACGGGGCTTTTCACCGAACGCGCCAAGGCCGCTGCGCACCAGACCGCAGGCGCCAAACGCGTGATCATCAGCGCGCCGGCCAAAGGCCCCGATCTCACGCTCGTCCTCGGCGTCAACGATGCCTCGTACAACCGAGACAAACACTCCATCGTTTCGTGTGGTTCCTGCACGACGAACTGCCTCGCCCCCGTCGCTCGCGTCATGCTCGATCACTTCGGCATCGTTCGCGGCCTCATGACCACCATTCATTCGTACACCAACGATCAACACATCCTCGACTTGCCCCATCGCAAAGGCGATCTGCGCAGGGCACGAGCTGCCGCCGTCAACATGGTTCCCACGAGCACCGGTGCGGCAAAAGCCCTCTCCGAAGTCATTCCGGAGCTCAAGGGCAAGTTCGACGGACAGGCCATTCGCGTCCCGACGGTCGACGTTTCGCTCGTCGATCTCACGCTCGAGACCGAAAAGCCCGTCACGAAGGAATCGATTCACGCTGCCATGAAGCGCGCTGCGGAAGGCCCGATGAAGGGCATTCTCGAATATGTCGAAACGCCGCTCGTCTCGGGTGACTTCATCGGCAATCCGCACTCCAGCATGTTCGACTCCACGCTCACGCAAACCATCGGAGACAACTTCACCAAGATCTTCTCCTGGTACGACAACGAGTGGGGATTCTCGAACCGCATGATCGATGTCGCTCTGCTCATGACGCAGAAGGGTGTTTGAGCCGTGAAACTCACTGGAATTCGTTCCATCGAGGATCTGGCCAATGCCGACGATCTGGTCAACAAGCGCGTCTTCATCCGCGTCGACTACAACGTCCCGCTCGACAAGAAGACCGGCGCGATCACGGACGATGCACGCATTCGTGAATCGATCCCGACGATCAAGGTCGCGGTCGAAGCGGGCGCCAAAGTCATTCTCGCTTCGCACCTTGGAAGGCCCAAGCCGGGCAAACACGAAGGCCTGAGCCTCGAGCCTTGCGGCACGCGTTTGGCCGAGCTCACGGGATACGAAGTGCACCTGCCCGATGATTGCGTGGGTGATGCTCCGAAAAAGGTCATTCACGATCTGCGCGCGGGACAAGTTTGCCTGCTCGAGAATCTTCGTTTCCACGAGGAGGAAGAGAAAGACGACGAAGCTTTCGCGCGAGAGTTGGCCGAGCTTTGCGACGTCTACGTCAACGATGCATTCGGCGCGGCGCATCGGGCGCACGCGTCCGTGCATGCGCTCGCGCGTATGGTGCGCCCGCGAGCTGCGGGGCTGCTCATGCTGAAAGAGCTCCGCTCGCTCGCACGCTTGCTCGATCGTCCGGAAAAACCTTACGTCGCCATCCTTGGTGGCGCGAAGGTTTCGGACAAGATCGACGTCGTCGAATCGCTGCTCAATGTGGTCGATGTGCTCTGCATCGGAGGCGCCATGGCGAATACGTTCTTGGCGGCTCAGGGCAAGAAGACCGCGGCGAGCAAGATCGAGGACGACAAGCTGCCGCTTGCGCGAACGATTTTGCAGAAAGCACGCGATCGCAACGTCGAGCTGCTCTTGCCCGTCGATGTCGTCGTCGCCAATTCGCTCGATGCACCGGTCGGCACCGACGTGGATGCATCCGCCATTCCGGACGGCACGATGGCGCTCGACATTGGTCCGAAGACCACTGCGCTCTACGGTGAGCAAATTCAACGGGCCAAGACGATCTTTTGGAACGGGCCGATGGGGCTCTTCGAGTCGGCGCCGTTTGCACGCGGCACGTTCGAGGTCGCTCGCATCATGAGCACGGCTTCGGGCTTCACGGTCGTCGGCGGCGGAGACAGCGCTGCTGCGATTCGCAAGGCCGGCGACGACGTGGCCAAGGGCATCGATCACATCTCCACCGGTGGTGGTGCATCGCTCGAGCTCATCGAGGGCCGCAAGCTGCCTGGTGTCGAGGCTTTGCGCATGTCCGAGGACGCGTCGTGAACCCGCTTCGTCGTCCGCTCATTGCGGGCAATTGGAAGATGAACGCTGGCGGCCGCGATGCGTGTGCTCTCGCGGTCGCCGTGGCCGATGCGGCGCGCAAGGCGACGCACGTCGACGTCGTGGTTTGTCCTCCCTACACGGCGCTCGCCGCGACGGCGCACGAGCTGTTCGAGGCCAAGAGCGCGGCGATGCTTGGAGCTCAAAACATGCATCCCGAGCCGGCCGGAGCCTTCACGGGCGAGATCAGCGCACCCATGCTGATCGACTCCGGTGCTGCGTGGGTCATCCTCGGACACAGCGAGCGACGCCAACATTTCGGCGAAACCGACGAGCTCGTGGCGCGCAAGGTTGCGGCGGCGATCCGTTCCGAGCTTCGACCCATTGCGTGCGTGGGCGAAACGCTGGAGGAACGCGAAGCCGGCAAGACGCTGGAAGTCGTCGAGCGTCAAGTGCGAGCGCTTCTCGATGATCTCGCCAAGCGTCCAGGATTTGGCGTCATTGCGTACGAACCGATCTGGGCGATTGGGACGGGCAAGGTGGCTCGTCCGGAAGATGCGGAAGAAGTGCACGCGATGATTCGCGGCCTGCTCACGAGCGTCGGCGAGGAATTCGCCCAGACGACACGCATCCTCTACGGTGGAAGCGTAAAAGCCGACAATGCCGAAGGGCTCCTTGCTCAGCCGAACATCGACGGTGCGCTCGTCGGTGGCGCGTCGCTCGACGCCGCTGGCTTTGGCAAGATCATCGACAGTGCCGAGCGGCTGGCGGAGTCGGCCGAACAAGGGTAGAACCCGTTACCCTGTGCGGTTTTGGATCGGCCACGGCATCGTTCCCAACAGCCAAGCGCCGTGCGATCCAAGGAAGTGCGTCCATGCTGATCCCCATTCTCAACGTCATTCACGTCGTCGTTTGTCTCTTTCTGATCCTCGTCGTGCTGTTGCAGCAGGGTAAGGGCGGAGGTCTTGCGGCGATGGGTGGCGGCAGCGCGCAAGTGTTCGGCGGTCGTGGCGCGGGCAACTTCATGACGCGCCTGACGGCCATCTGTGCTGCCATCTTCATGCTCACGAGCCTCTCGCTCGCGTACCTGTCTTCGGCCGGTGACCGCGAGCTCGGCGGCGAATACGAGACGTCCCAAGGCAAGTAACCTGCGCCCACTTGGTTCCGCGTCGCGCTGATCTCGGCGTCATCGTTCTCGTCAAGGCGCTTGCGTGCGCGCTTGCCCTTGCCGTGGGGTTTCGCGCGGTCAGTGACGACGACTTCGCGCGCGTCACGATTGCGCAGTCCTTCGCGCGATCGCCCGCATTCGACGCATCGGGCACGAGTTGGCTTCCCTTCCCGTTTTGGCTCACGGGATCCGCCATGATGGTCGCGGGCCGGTCGCTTCTCGTGGCGCGTTTCGTCGCTTTTGCGCTCGGTTTGGCCAGCGCCGCGCTCGTCGGATTTGCCGCGTATCGGCTCACGAACGATCGCAAAGGTGCGCTCTTCGGCGCGGTCCTCGCCGCGGTTTTTCCGTGGAGCGTTCGTCTTGGCGTAGCGACCGTTCCCGAGCTGCTCACGGCCGCGTTTGCCGTGTTTGCCCTCGCGTCGCTCGTGGGTTTTTCCGCGTCGCAGCGTCTGCTCGGCGGTGCGGCGCTTTTTTGCGCCACGCTCTCGCGTTACGACGTTTGGCCGATCGCGGCAGCATTTGCCGGCTTGACGCTCCTCGACGTCCTCCGCTGGGACAAACCTTCCCCACGTCAAAGGTTTTTCCTTGGAGCTGCAATCGTTTTGGCCATCCTCGGGCCGGCCATCTGGATCGCATGGAATCACGTAGCGCGAGGCAATGCGTTCGACTTCTTGGATCGCGTTGCCGCGTATCGACGCGCGATCGGAGCGCCGGACGATGCGCCCATGGCTCGCCTCTTCGCGTATCCGCTCGCCATGATTCGTCACGAGCCCGAGATCTTCGGCGCGCTCGCGATTCTCTTCGGCATGGGTCAATCGGCATCGTTGCGACCGCAAATGCGTGAAGCGCTTCGCCCCTACCTTCGGCCGCTCGCCGTTGCCTTGTTTCAGATGGCGGTCTTGTCGGCGGCGATGATCAAAGACGGCGCGCCGACGCATCATCCCGAGCGTGCGCTGCTCGTCATGCTTCTCCTGTGTGCGCTCATCGTTGGAAACCTCGCTGCAATCCTTCTGCCTCGAGCGAATCGAATGACGCGCCTCGTGTCGGCGGCAGCAGGCATCGGCGTGCTCTTGCTCAGCCTGATCATCGTGCGGCGATGGTTTCGTGGCGAGGATTTTGCGGTTCGTCAGGACGAAGTTGCGACGGGTAGCTTTGCCCAAACGGCGCTCGATCCCGGTGAACGAATCCTCGTGGACGTCGTCGATTACGGCTACTTTGCGTTCGTCGCAGCCTTGGGTCGTCCCGAGGATGCCGTGCTCGACCGCGATCTCGATCCGCGCAATCCGAAGCGTGCATCGAGCTTCGAGGATCGGGCCGTCCTTTTGCGCAAGATCGACGAGGCACGCGTTCGCTGGATCATGGCGCACGTGACGAGCCCTGCGGCCAGAACGCTTGGTCCTCCGCAGTTTGTTCACGGCAACTTCGGTCTATGGCACGAGCGATCCTGGAGGTAGTGCTTGGACAAACCCGCCGGACTCCCCTCTGTTCTCGTAGCGCACGGCGATCCACCGTTTTTCGTTCACCCGTCGGCCATCCTGGACGTTGGGGCGTCGATCGGCAGCGCGACGCGAATTCATCATTTTTGTCATGTGTCGAGCGGTGCGCGTATTGGCCAGCGATGCGTGCTGGGGCAAAACGTCTTCATTTCCGGAGCGGTCAGCGTCGGCGACGACGTCCGAGTTCAAAACAACGTATCGCTCTACGACGGCGTCATCATCGAAGATCGAGTTTTTCTCGGTCCATCCGCGGTGTTCACGAACGTCACGAATCCCCGGGCAGAAATCGACCGGCGTGGGATTTTCGAAACGACGCGGGTTTGTCATGGCGCAACGATCGGCGCCAACGCCACGATCATGTGTGGCGTGACGATTGGACCGTACGCATTCGTCGGAGCGGGTGCCGTCGTGACGCGTGACGTGCCCGCGTATGCGCTCGTCGTGGGAGCTCCTGCGCGACGAACGGGTTGGATGAGCCGGCACGGGCAGAAGCTCGGCCCGCCGGGAGCCGATGGGACGTTGGTTTGTCCGGAAAGCGGCTTTCGGTATCGCAGCGAGCAAGGTGGTCTTCGTTGTCTCGATGCAGCCGATGAAATGCCATTGGCAAAAGAGGGCCGCGTGAAGGGTCGCCGATACATTCGTCCAGACATTCGGCGCGGGTAATCCAAAAGCCTGCCGCAAACTTTGGTTTTCTTGCCTAGAGCCCTTCCTATCTCGACGCTTGCAGCTACACTCTGGAGCCCGCACGTGACCGAAACGAAAGAGATCGATCCCAAAGGTCCGCGACGTGGCCGACGTCGGCGGGAGCGAATAGAGGCGCACCGCCACGTGGAATCGGCATCGCGTTTTGCAGGCGACATGGGCGTGCAGATCGTGGCGGGTCTCGTGGCGCTCGTCGTGATTGCGTCGGCGCTCGCGATTGGCACGGTGCATGTTCAAACGCTCGTCGTGATCGCACCGATTGCGTTTGCCGCGGCAGCTTTGGGGATCCTGCACGATCTGAAGCGTCGTGGCGGCACGTCGATCGCCATACCTGCTGCCATTGCCACGGTATTGGCGGCCATTACGCTGCTGCAAGCGATTCCGCTGCCCATTTCGTGGCTCGAGCGCATCGCGCCGGCCAACGCGGACATTTGGGCGCGCGCGCTCATGCCATTTGGCGAAGCTGGACCACGCTTTGCCAGCATTTCGCTCGATCCGGGTGCATCGGTCGTCGAGGCGCTCAAGTGGAGCTCCTATGCGGCCCTTTTCACGGCCGCGGCAACGGTGTCGGCGCGATATGGCGCGACCATGGGCATTGGCGTGGTATTCGTCTCGGCCATTTTGGTGGCGACAGCGACCATCGCGCATGGGCTTCTCGGGTTGAAAGACGTGTACGGCATATACAAGCCGTCGGTCGAGCTTCCGCCATGGCACGTCGGACCGCTCATCAACACCAATACGCTTGCGGGGTATTTGAACCTCGGCGTTCTCTCCGGAATGTCCCTCGTCCTCACGCGAAGCCGCGACATGCCTCGATGGGTGATTGCAGCGGGCATTGCGTTTCTGATTGGCGTGAGCGTGACGAGCGCCTCGCGCGGCGGCTTGATAACGCTGCTCGTCGGCATCCTCCTCTTGGCGGCCCTATTGGGCACGAAGATCTCGCGAAAGAGCGAGGATGACTCGGCGGAATCCCGGGCTTCGGCGCGATGGCTTCTTGGTGGAACCTTGGTGGCCGGCGCGCTGCTTGCGGTCTTGGGCGGCACGCGCGATACGTGGAGCGAGCTTTACGACAAGAACCTCGGCAAATTGGAAATGGTTCTTTGGGCCAAACCGCTTTTGGAAGGTCATTTCTTTCTTGGCATTGGCCGAGGCGCATTCGAAAGTGTTTTTCCCGCGCACCGCACGGTTCCCGGGCACGTGGTGTACGCGTACCTCGAAAACTTCCCCGCGCAATGGCTCGTCGAATGGGGCGTTCCCATTGGAGCGCTCGCGCTTTTGGCGTTTGCGTGGACGCTTCGTCCTTCGCGGCTCGGCGCGCGGCATAGTGGTCTCGCGGCCGCCGCATTCACAGGGGTCGTCGTCGTCCTGCTTCAAAACCTCGCCGACTTGTCCCTCGAAATTCCGGCTGTTTGTTATGGCCTCGTCGTGACCATCGGATCACTGTGGGGCGACAATTTGAGGTCCCGAGCAGGTATCGAATACGAACAACGTCGTTCACAGCGCATGGGTCGAATGATGCCCGCATTCGTTTTCTCGAGTGGGCTCGTGATCGCGGCTGCTGCTTTTCGGTTTGGCCATCCGGACGTCGGCACCGAACGGAATTGGATCAAGCAGGCTTATGAAGGGCGTGATTTCACCAATCCGGCCATTCGTGCCGAGCTTCGAGCTTCCTTGCGCACGGCGATGCTCCGGCACCCTGGTGAGCCTTATTTTCCGCTCGTCGGTGCGCTCGTAGCAACGCGCACGAATAGCGAATCGGCCATTCCATGGCTTCAGCGGTCGCTCGAACGCAGCCCTGTCAATCCGCGAGCGCATTTGCTTCTCGCGGAAGTGCTCGGGACGCATGGTGCCAAAAGACAAGCGCTGCTCGAATTGCGATTCGCCATCGAACAGGATGCGGCGCTCATCGATGTCGCGGCGCGTTTGGCGCTACGATTCAGTACGAAATACGACGACCTGAATCTCGCGATACCCGAAGGCCCGCGCGCAGCCATGACCCTCGATTCCTTTGGACGGCACGCCGAAGCCGCGAAATTGCCAGAATTGCGCTCGCGTTTCGACGCCGAAGCCATTCGTCGTGATCCGAGCATCTTTGGGCCGCGCATTCGCGAAGCTGAAGTGCGTCTTGCCGCAATGAAGAACAAGGATGCCAAAGGTGGCCTGTGCGAAGACCGCGACAAGTGTGCACGAGAAATTCAGGAGCATGCCGCTGCCCTCGAACGATCGCATCCGACCGAATCCGTATCGGCTCGCATTGCGGCGCGTCTCAAAGTGCTCGAGGGCAAACCCGAAGAGGCCGATGCGCTTTTGGCGGAGCGTTGTGTGCACGTGCGTGACCGCGCAGAATGCATGCGCGTCCGAGTGGAGGCGGCTTCCAAAATCAGCGGCACCGAACGAATCGACCTGGCAGCGCGCGAGTATCTCGGAGCGAGTTGTTTGTCGTCGACGGCGTGCGCCGACGCGGCCACCTTCGTTGCCGTGGTGCGGGAACAACGCGGCGATGCGGCATCCGCGATTGCGCTTTATGCGCGTGCGGCGCGCGAAGAGCCAACCGAGGCGCGCTGGCTTGCTCTGGCGGATGCGGCCAGTCGTGGAGGAGCTCATGCCCAATGTGTCGACGCACTCGAACGATTGGCGGCAAAACGCGGCGGCATGGATGAAGCCATTCGCAAACGTATCATCGAGGAACGCGCGCGAGCTTTGGGGAAGTCCGCGCATTGACGACCGATCGCCACATGTTGACACTTTCCTTTGCGATGCCACGAAAGCATGAATAGGAGCCACGACACGTGTGCGGTATTTTTGGATATGTCACCACCAAGCCTGAAAAAGGTGGCCGCGCGGTTCTCGAAACCGCCCTGCAGGCGCTGCATCATCGAGGTCCAGACGATTCTTCATTGCTCGAGATCCACGATGAACCGCTCGAATGCGGCCTAGCGCATACCCGATTGGCGATCATCGACCTGTCTCCGAATGGTCGGCAGCCGATGACGACGCCTGATGGTCGCTACACGATCGTATACAACGGCGAAGTTTACAACTTTCCCGAGCTTCGTGCCAAACTCGAAGCGCTCGGCGTGCGATTTCGTGGCAGTTGCGACACCGAAGTGATCCTCGAAGCTTATGCGCAATGGGGCACGGACGCGATTGCGCGGTTTCGGGGCATGTTTGCCTTCGGGATTTGGGACCGTCGCGAGCGCAAGCTCGTGCTCGCGCGCGATCACATGGGCATCAAGCCTCTGTATTTCACGTCGGGTCCGGGGTATTTTGCTTTTACTTCCGAAGTTCGGGCGCTCGTACGAACGGGGTTTTCCGCCAAAACGATTTCTCGCCGCGCCGTTGCTTCGTACTTGTCCACCGGTTCGGTCTCCGAGCCCGATACGATCGTCTCCGACATCGCTCCGCTTCCGCCGGGAACCATTCTCGAATATTCGAATGGCAGCGTGAGCTCGTGGACCTATTGGAGCGTGCCCGTGGAGCCTTCTACGAACACGAGCATGCATGCAGCGGTCGACGACGTCCGTTCGGTCTTGGCCGACGCGATTCGATTGCGGCTCATCGCCGACGTGCCGCTCGGGGTATTCCTTTCGAGTGGTATCGACAGCACGACCATCGCGTCCTTTGCGGCGCGAACGTCGAGCTCGCCCATTCGCACGTTCACGGTCACGTTCGAGGAGGAGTCGTTCAGCGAAGGGCGCATTGCGGCCGAAACGGCGCGTCGCATTGGCTCGAACCATTGCGAAGTTCGCCTTGCCGGCCGCGATACGCTCTCCAGCATCGACGACGTCATGATGTCGCTCGACCAGCCATCTCACGACGGATTCAATACGTACATCGTCTCCAAGGCAGCCCGGCAATCGGGGCTCTCCGTCGCGCTTTCCGGTCTTGGCGGGGACGAGGTGTTTGCAGGTTATGGAGGTTTTGGGCAATTTGGTTTGGCGCTCGCCATCGGTCGCCTCACGCGCCGCATTTCCCCGTATCTCGATCGCGCAGCATCCGTCGTGACGCAGATTGGGCGCGTCCCTCACCGCATTCAAAAATTTGCCGATCTCCTTCGAGCCGGTGGTTCGCCCAGTAAAACATATGCTACGTTGCGGTCGATGTTCGGGGTCGAGCAAATCCGGCAGCTCATCAGCCCCGAATTTGCCGAAGACGCACCCTTTTTGCCCGTCACGATTCCTCCGGGTTTCGCCACGCTGCTCGAACGCGGGGATCTCGAGCCGGAAAATGCCTATTCGGCGCTCGAGTTGTCCAATTATCTTCGCGATACGCTCTTGCGCGACGCGGATGTCATGAGCATGCGGCATGCGTTGGAAGTCCGCGTACCGCTCGTCGACCACGTGCTCATCGAGCATGTTTTACGTTTGCCAGCCCACGTAAAACTCGACCGCAAAGTGAACAAGCCGCTGCTCACCCAAGCTGTTGGTGATTTGCCAAACAACGTTTTGCGTAAGGCGAAGATGGGCTTTTGTTTACCATTTGGGGATTGGTTGAGGGGGCCGCTACGTCCGTGGGCGGAGGAAATGCTTCTTGGTGCGCCCATTCGGCGTTTGCCGTTTTTGAACGCGCGCGCGGCGGCGGACATTTGGCAAGCGTTTCTTCAGCGGCGGGTTGCATTCTCGCGCGTATTTTGCTTGACTGCGCTCGTCGCGTACTTCGACAGTCATGCACTGTCGGTGGATTGATTGTCGGCGATCGGCTCTTTCGCGGGTTTACCAATGAAGTTTACTCTGCTTTGTCCCGATCTCGTCGATACGACCCAAGGAGGCATACCCACCGTCACTCGGCAGGCGCTTCGTCAAATCGAGCGTATTGCGGACGAGCGTGGGATTCCCATTGATTTCGACATTTGGGCATTGCATGACAAGCCATGTTCGGAGGTCGATGTCGCGCGCGCCAGTGGTCTTCGCCGGCCGCCTTTGCGTTTCCGAGGGTTTGGAGGGGCACGCCTTTCGATGTTGGCGGCTGCGGCGGCCGAACGAGGGGAGCACGATTTCGTCTTTACGACGCATATTGGTGTCGGCCCGGTCGGTCGATTGCTCCGCGGCGCCCGCGGGAAGCTCGTACAATTCATTCACGGTGTCGAATGCTGGCGCAAGTTGTCCCTGCCGCAGCGCGCGGGCCTCGAAGCGACCGACGGAATTTTGTCGAATAGCCGATTCACCTTGAATCGATTTTTCGAATTCAATCCCGAATGGAAGCGAATTCCGGGCACCGTTTGCTGGCTTGGACTCAATCGCGATTTGGATTCGAATCCCACGGAGGGAATCGCACCCGCAGATTCGGTGCCCTCCGTACTGATCGTCGGTCGCATGACCGGTTCCGAGCGTTACAAGGGTCACGAGGAGCTCATTTCGGTTTGGACTGACGTGCGCCGCTTTCTTCCGACGGCGCGTCTCGACATCGTCGGCGGCGGGGATGCGCGAGCCGACATCGAAGCGCGAGCCGAACGTCTGGGACACATCCGCAGCGGCGCGATCCGATTCCTTGGTCGAGTTCCTTATGGCGAGCTTCGGGAATGTTATCGGCGCACCGACGTGTTTGCCATGCCGAGTTGTGGGGAGGGATTTGGCCTGGTGTACCTCGAGGCCATGGCGGAGGAAAAACCGTGTATTGCTTCGACGAACGATGCGGCGTGCGAAGTGGTGATCGGTGGCGAGACGGGGCTGCTCGTGCGTTATGGGGATCGCCCCGGACTTGCACGGGTCGTCGTCGAATTGCTCGATGACGTGGACAAACGTCGACGATTGGGCAAGCTCGGCCGCCAGCGCTTACTTCAGCACTTTACCGAGGAACATTTCGGCGGAAGGCTCTGGAATGCGCTTTCGGCATTCGCGCCAGACCTCCGTCCGGCGGGGTGACCTTTCGGTTTCCTTGTCCTCTTGCGCAACAGTGTGTCACAATCGGATCGTACGATGCAGGGCTCCTTGTCCGACACACCGCTGTACGATGACCCCATTGGGCGTCGTGCTGGTGCCCGTGCAGCGAGTACGGCCAAGGCGTGGCCACCGGTCGTCGCGGAAAGATATCAGCGTTACGCGCCGCTCGCGCTGCACACCATGTTCCTCTTGGTGGTCACGCTCGTGTGGCTCATCAGCGAGCATCCTGCCGTTACACTCTACGTGTCGGGCGCGATAGGGATCGTGGTCTATGCGGTGCTGGCGGTTATCGAATTACGCAGGGCACCGCTTTTCGTGAGTCCATTGAGCGCGCTTTTCGTGTGGTTTCTCCCGCCGGTGGGGCCGAGCGCCATTCATTTTGCGAACAAGATCGTCGATGGCGAGCCGATGCCATTTTCCGTGAAAATGTTGCAGCCGGACGACGTCGCGATGGGCTACATCATGATGGTGCTCGGAAACGTCGCATTGCATGCGGGTCTGCAATTGACGCGTCCATTTGCTGCGACGGCGACCATGCCGGTTGCAGTGGGAAGCCCGCCCTCCGTTGCATTGTTCATCCTGTGGACGGCCGGAATGGGCACTCGAGTTGCGGCGAAGTTCGTCGCGTCGTTCGGTGCGATTGCCGGGGTCATGCATTTCGCGTCGACGGCGGCGCTCGCGGCGTATTTCCTCAGTCATGACGCACGAAAGAGGGGCCTGCTTTTCTGGACTATTTTTTACGTCGGCACGCTCGTCGAATTCGTGACGAATTTGAATTCGGGTTCCAAGGCATACTTGATGTTCAGCTTTTTGCCCGCATTGTGGTTATTTTTGCGTGACGCATGGCTCCGAAAGTTCATCCCGCTTCTCGCGGCCGGCATGTTTGCGTTTTACATTGGCATCATCGCGCCGGTCGTCATGGCGTCGCGCATGAAAAGGTTCGATGCGAACGCCTCGCAATTCGATCGCATCGTTCAGGTGTACACGGCGGGTGATTATGAAAAGGAGGTCGGAACGGAAAAACAGATCTCGAGGTACTTGGAACGTTCGTTCGATGCCACGGCGATGGCGTGTATTTACGGAGAAGTTCAGAAAACTGGGCTCATGTATGGCGAAGGAATGGATTATCTTGTATATGCATTCATTCCGCGGTTCATTTGGCCGGACAAACCGACCATCACGCGCGGAGCGTGGTTTACGGTGTACCTTGGTCAAGCTCGCACGGAGGCCAAGGCCACGACGTCGCTTGGGCAAACCGCGCCTGGCGAGCTTTATTGGAATTTCGGCTGGTATGGCGTCGTCATTGGCATGACCATACTCGGCATCATGTGCGGCAAACTTTGGAAACTCGCAACTCCGTTCGCCGAAAGGGACCCTTTGCGCTTGCTTTTGTATTTCGGCGTAACGTTCACGATTACGCACATGGCCGAAGCGGGTAGTGTTTTGGTCGCGCTGATATATCGAACGGTCACGATTGGAGTCGCCATCCTCGTTTTCGACCACATTCGCAGCATTCCCGAATTGCGTCGGGCCACCATTTTGGATACCAAATAGCCATGCGATTTCTCGTTCTCGGACCTCGATACGAAGACAGTTTCGTCGACAACGTCGCTTCGGCGCTCACGGAAATGGGCCACGAAGTGATTGGCAATGAAGAAGTCCGGCATGCCGAGTATTGGTCGCTGCCGAATCGGCTCGTGCGGGCGCTGAAGGAGCGAATTTTTGGTGATGCGCCGCTGCCGGCCGATCGAAAATTGCTCGATCTCGTGCGCCAAACGCGCCCCGACGTATTGCTGGCGCTCACGTGGGACGTGCATCCACAAATCCTGGCAGAGCTCGGAAAAACCCTGCGCGGTCGCAGGATCCTGTGGTGGGGCGATTGTCCTGCCAACAGTCAGCGCTGGGGCCTTGTGAATCCTCATTGGGACACGGTGTACGTCAAAGATCCCGACGCTGCACAAAAGCTTCGTCTCGTCGGGCAAAACGCGCACCTCATGCACGAAGCGATGAATCCAAAGTGGCATCGCCCCGTCGCAACGCGCAAGAACGATTCCGTGATCATTGCAGGCAATTATTATGGCTTTCGCCAAGCGCTCCTCGTGCGCCTTGCACGCGATAATGTCGATCTTGCGCTCTACGGTTCACCGCTCCCGCATTGGGCGGCGCCCGAAGTGCGCGCTCGTTTTTCAGGTAAATACATTACGCGCACCGAGAAAAGTCGTATATTCGGCGAGGGAATGGCGTGTCTCAATTCTTTTGCCCTTGCCGAAGGAAATTCGATCAATTGCCGCGCATTCGAGATTGCAGGAGCGGGAGGGCTGCAAATCGTCGAGCGTCGGCCGACGCTTTCGCAATGTTTCGAGCCTGGTCGTGAAGTGATGGATTTCGGCACGTACGAAGAGCTCTTGGCACACATCGACAAGGCGAAGCGGTTTCCAGCGGAAGTAGAGCCCATTCGCGAAGCGGGTGCAAAGCGAGCGCTTGCCGAACATACGTATCGGCATCGGCTGGAGAAGATATTGGCTGCCTTGTGAGCCGCGGGTCGAACGAAAAACGGACGACTCGCTTCACTCCCGCAGCCACACCACCGTCACCCCGTCCCCGCCTTCGCGCGGCTCCCCCGGACGCGATTTCGCCACGTACGGGCTTTGCTTGACCGCGTCTCGCACGGCGTCGCGCAATGCGCCTTTGCCGTGCCCGTGAATCAAAAACGCGACCTTGCGGCCTGCACCCAGCGACCGATCCAAAAATTGCTCGGCCATGGCCACCGCTTCGTGCGCCCGGAGTCCGCGCAAATCCACCGTATTGTCGCTCGTTTGCGCAGGCACGTCGGGATCCGCCGCTGCATCGAATACCGATCGGCGCACGGGCCCTCGAATGCTCTCGCGCGGCTTTTCCGACATGCCCGCCGCATCCGGCGTACGCACGTCGGCAATCGTCGTGGTCAATTTGAGCGGCCCTGCTGCGACGCGAAGCTTCCCGTCGGCGAGCACTTCCACGACTTCCGCCGTCGTGCGCAGACGCGGGACGTACACGCGCATACCCGCGCGAATCGCGCCCGCATCGATGGCTCCCGGCACAGGGACATCGACAATCGGCGCGGGCTCGCTTTCTTCGAGCGCCGTGAGGCGTTTCGCGGCGACATCAATGGCTCGCGCCGCGTCCCGTAAATCATTCGCCGTCGGTTTGCCCCGCAGCTTGGCTTCCATTTCGCGCAATTGCGTTCGCGCCCGCTTCAGCGATTCGAACAATTCCTTGCCAGCATCCGTCAGAATGCCCCGCTCGATCGTCTGCAGCCGCGAAAGCTCCGCATTGAGCAGCCGTTCCTTTTCACGCGCCTCGTCCGTCGCACGTTTTGCCGCTTCACGCGCGACTTCCAGCGCCGTGCGCTCCGCATGCAATTTGTTGACGACTTCCTCGAAATTCGCCGCATCCCGCGACAAAAACTTTTCCGCCCGTTCGAGCACGATCTGCGGAATGCCGAATCGTCGCGCCACCGACAATGCGCTCGATGCCCCAGGAATTCCCATCACCAATCGAAACGTCGGACTCATCGTGGCAAGGTCGAATCCAACGGATGCATTGACGAATCGCGGATCGGCCAGCGCCAATGCTTTGAGCCCCTCGTAATGCGTCGTCGTCGCCACAGCGCCACCTCGAGCCACCATGGAATCGAGCACCGCGGACGCAAGCGCTTCACCCTCACGCGGATCGGTACCTCCAGCCAGTTCGTCGAGCAAAACCAAAGCGCCCGGACGCGTTTCTTCCAGAATGGCCGCCAGGTTTTGCACGTGCGCGCTGAACGTCGACAAATTTTTGTGCAGATTCTGATCATCGCCGACGTCCGTCAGGACAACCTCGAACGCCGCAACGCTCGAACCTTCGTCCGCCGGTACGGGCAATCCCGCACGCAAACAAAGCGCCGCCAAACCGAGCGTCTTTAATGCAATGGTTTTTCCGCCTGCATTCGGCCCCGAAACGATCATCGCTTGGCCTGCACCCACTTCAATGTCGCTCGGTATGACGTTCACCCCATCGAGCGCCAAGAGCGGATGCCGCGCACCACGCAATCGAATTGCCGGTTCGCCCCTGTCCTTTCCCCATTCTTCCATTTTGGGGACCGCAGGAAACGTCAACGTCAACTCTCGAGCAAGTCGCGCCGAAGCCGCACGAAGATCCGCATGTGCAAGCGCCGCGGCCGCCGCTTCGACATTGTGGATGTCATGCTCGATCTTTTCGCTGAGCGCCGCTCGCACGAGGTCCTCTTCGTGCACGACCTGCGCTTCGACCATTTTTAATCGATTGCCCAGCTCCACGATGGCGCGCGGCTCCACGAACAGCGTCGCACCACTGCCGCTCGTCGCATGCACGATGCCCGGAAATCGCTCGTGCGCATCTGACCGCACGGGAAGCACGTATCGACCATCCCGCTCGGTATAAAAAACATCCTGAAGAATATCAGCATGCTGCTGCATGATCTCTTCGAGCCTTCGGACGAGGCGATCACGCAGGTGCTTTCGTTCATTGCGCAATTCACCAAGACGCGGCGACGCCCGATCGGCGAGCGTGCCGTCGGGATCGAATGCGCTGTGAATTTCCCTTTCGAGCTTATCGAGCCCCGGGTCGGTGGAGCACGCTTGCAAGAGCAATGGAATGTGCGTTTTTCGCGATTGCAGAAAACGTCGCAATCGCCCCGCTTCGATGAGACACCGGCCCACCGAACGCAGCTCTTCATTCGTTAGCGACGCGCCAATGCGCGCACGCTCGAGCCCTTGCGCGACATCGGGCACATCCGGCGCCGGCAATGGTTCGCCCAATCGATTGAGGTCGACGGCTTCGCGCACTTCGCCCAGCGCGAGCAGCAGAGCATCATACGTCCGGGCAAACGGGAGCGTCCGCGCGAGCTGTTTTCCCGCAACGCTGGACGCTCGGTCCGCGAGCGCCGCGAGCAGGCGGTCCCATTCGAGGTCCGAGCGTGTTTTTGCAGGACAGGGATCGGGCAGCGCCCGAGAATTCTGTGGTTCCATCAGCCTTCGGAAGGTTCCCGCGCGCTCCCGCCCGCGCCGCTCGGCATGGGATTTTGCTCCTTTTCCAAATATCGGAAAATGGTGCGTGGATCCACGCCGAGGTCCCGAGCGGTCTGGGTGCGGTTCCCATTGTTGCGTTCGAGCACTTCGAGAACGTACCGCCGCTGGAATTCTTCTTTCGCTTTTTCGAGCGGCAAGATGCTGGATTCAGCGGCCGCACCCAAATCGAGATCCTCGGGGCCGAGGAGCGTCTTGTCGCAGAGCACGAGCGCCTTTTTGATGCGGTTTTCCAGTTGCCGGATGTTCCCGGGCCACGAATATTTCTTGATTGCAGCGAGCGCCGCCGGACTGAACCCTCGCACCGAGCTCTTCAATTCGTCGGCATATTTCGACAGCAACGCCTTGGCAATGATGAGCACGTCATCACCGCGGTCACGGAGCGGCGGTAGCCACAAATTGACCACGTTGAGCCGATAATAGAGATCCTCGCGGAAATTCCCGGCGCGGGTTTCTTCTTCCAAGTTCCGGTTCGTCGCGGCCACGATGCGAATGTCGACTTTCTCCGGGCGCGAATCGCCCACGCGAAAAACGACGCGTTCTTGCAGCGCTCGCAATAGTTTGACCTGCAAGTTCAAGGGAAGCTCGCCAATTTCATCCAAAAACAAGGTTCCCTTGTCCGCGACTTGAAACTTCCCCGGACGACTCGCAACCGCGCCCGTGAACGCTCCCTTCACGTGCCCGAAGAGCTCGCTCTCGATGAGGTTTTCCGGGATCGCTCCGCAGTTTATCGTGACAAACGGCCCGCCTTCCCGATTGCTACGGCGATGAACTTCCCGCGCGATGAGCTCCTTGCCCGTACCGGTTTCGCCCGTGATGAGCACGCTGATGTCGGTCGCCGCAACCTTGGTGAGCTTGCGGAAGACTTCGAGCATCGATGGACATGCGCCGATGATCTCGCCGAATTTCTTGTCCTTGAGATCCGCCTCGAGCTTGGCCTTGTCCGCACGAAGCGCGCTCAGGAGCATCGTGTTTTGCAGGATGAGCGATGCTTGTGATGCGAAGATGCCAACGAGCTCGAGCTGCTTGCGATCAAAGAGATGCTTTACTTTGTCGTTGCCGACGTAGATCGCGCCGATCACTTCGCCTTGCGACATGAGAGGAGCGCAGAGCACGCTCGACAACTTCATCGCGATGACGCTTTCGCTGCGGCCAAACTGCGTGTCTGCAAGCGCATCCGACACGATGACGGCACGCGCCGACGTGATGACTTGCCACACGATGCTGTCGGATATTCCACCCGCCGCATCGGTGATCGCTTCGCGACGAACGTTGCGTGAAGCGCGTACGACGAGCCTTCGTTCTTCACCGTCGCGCCGCGCGGTTTTGTTGGGATCCGCCGCGGCTTCGGCGCCTTCGAGGAGCAGCAAAAATCCCTTGTCCGCATGCGTGAGCTCGATGATGTCGTCGAGCATCGCTTCGAGCACTTCGTCGATGTTGCGTCGGTTGATGAGTTTTTCGCTGAAGGCAAAAAGCTTGCGAACGCCTGCAATTTCCGACGATCCCGTGTCGCGCTCGGGAGCCTCTTCGTCATCGTCGCGACGACGTGAAGATGCGGCCTCGCTGAACATCGAGAAGCCAACCTCGACGGATCCCAAGTGCAAACGATCGCCATGCACGAGACGCGCGCGGCGTTTCTTCTTGCCATTGATCGTGATGTCGCCGTCCTTGCCGAGCTCTTCGAGGACGAAGTCACGACCATCGAAGACGATCTGCGCGTGATGATCGACGAGGCCGGATCCACTGAGCGCAACGTCGTTGCCAAGCGCTTTGCCCATCGTCGTGACGGGCTTGTGAATGGCGTAGAGACGAGGCGCTCCTGCGGCTGCGAAGTACTTGAGTGTAGGCATCGACAAACCGAGGATAGCGCGTCATGCGGTGGCATGACGGCAGAGCGATGACTTAGTAGAGCTCGCCCATGAGTTGAACTCCGACACCCGCAGGGACCGGGAGAATCGTGGGCCCGAGGATACGAGCAAACTTGAAGCGCCGATTGTTCTCGACTTCGGCAGTGGGCGAGGCGCTTGCAGGCTCGGAGGACCCGATGAGCGCACCGACGACGGCTCCGAGCGGCGCGACGATGCCTTGGGCGTAGAGGCCCGTGCGCGGGTCAGCGTCGTCGGCGAGCGCATAGAATGGGTAGATGAGCGCGGAGATCGCGGCGCCTGCGCCAAACCCGCCCCACATCCAGCCGATTTGATTCCACGATGGCGTCCAGAAGAACGAGCCTCCGATGGTGCCTGCGAGCACGACGTTGTAACCGATGAGGCTGCCTAGAAACACGCTGTCGTTGGTCGTTTGCGCCCACGTACCGCTGCTCGCGGCACCGCCGAACGCGGCGCCGATGAGCGAGCCCCACACGGCGCCGGAGCTGACGAACGCAGTGGTTTGCGGCTTGAACTTGAGCGCGTAGTGGGCGAGGAATCCGCCGACGCCGCCGACGGTCGAGGCGATCATGTTGCCGCGGAAGTACTGCACGGCACCCCATTCGTTGCCAGGTGTTGCGGTGACGTATTGCCGACTGAAGATGAGCGCGTTTTCACCGGCGCCGATGAGCGTACCAGCAGCGATCGCGGCTGGGCGTCCCTGACGCATCTTGGGACGATCGAGGAAGAAGAACGTCGTGGGCGCGGCGACGCCGAAGACCACGGGAGCGATGAGTGCTGCACCGGGGTTTGTCACGCCCGCTTCGAGGTCGATCCACACGCCGACGCTGACGCCCCATGCGGCTGCGGTTCCATAAAGCAAACCCATCTCGCCGGTGGATCGTGTGGCGGGAGGAATGTACGGGGGCGTGACCGGAGGACACGGAGGCCCGCCTGGCTGCTGGATGCAGGGCTGCGGCTGGCCATATGGATTGGGCTGACCGTACGGATTCGGTTGGCCGTATGGATTCGGTTGGCCATAGGGGTTTGGCTGGCCGTACGGAGGAGGCGGCGGCGGTGGCGGCGGCGGTGGTACGGCCGGGCCAAACGGCGGAGGAAGTCCCGGGATGGTGGGAAACGTTGGCGCTGGAGCTGGCTGCTGCGGTGGCAATTGGCCTGGCGCCGTCGGCGGTGGTGGCGGCGGCGGTGGCGGCGGCGGCACCGTTGGGAACGGAGGCAAGCCGGGAATGGGCGGAAGCGTCGGAATTGGGCTTGGCGGAGGCGGCTGCCCGTTCGGATCCGGCACGGGATCCTGAGCGGCGGCGCGAACGGTCACACCAAGGGACAAACCAGTAGCGAGGACAAGAGCTAGGTAACGCAGCGGTCGCATCGCGACGTCGAGTCTACACATTTTCAGTGCACTTGCGCTGCAGGAATTCCCGACAAGGTCATTCCTTGCGTAAGGCTCGATTCATGACGTCGACGACAGCTTGAAACGCAGGCTTTTGTTCGTAGAGCACTTGGTAGACTTCCGTCGTGATGGGCATCTCGACGTTGAGCTTGCGGCCGAGATCGTAAGCGCTCTTCGCCGTCTTGACGCCTTCGGCGACGTGACCGAGCGAGGCGAGAATTTCGTCGAGCGTTCTGCCGCGCCCGAGCTCGAGGCCCACGGTGCGATTGCGTGAAAGCTCGCCGGTGCACGTGAGAATGAGGTCGCCGAGGCCGCTGAGTCCCGCGAGCGTGAGGGGGCTGCCGCCTTTGACCATGGCGACGCGCGCGATTTCGGCGAGGCCGCGCGTGATGACGCCTGCGCGCGCGTTGTGACCGAAGCCGAGGCCATCCAAGGCACCCGCGGCGATGGCGACGACGTTCTTGAGCGCTCCACCCATCTCGACGCCCACGACGTCGTCGGACGAGTACACACGCAGGCGTTCCGTCGCGAACGCGTGTTGTACGGTGACCGTTTCAGCGTGGCTCGTGCCGGCGACGGTAACTGCCGTCGGTTGTCCCGCGGCGACTTCTTTGGCGAAGCTCGGGCCGGACAAATAGGTGAGTCGGTGTTCGACGTCGCGACCGAGCACGTCGACGAGCACTTCGCTCATGAGCATGAGCGAATCGTTTTCGATGCCTTTCGTTGCACTACAAAGCAATGCGTTCGTCGGGACGTACTTGCGGGCATCGGCGACGACGCTTCGCAGGGCGTGTGAGGGAACGACGACGACGACGATCTCGGCGTTGCGGAGGGCTTGTTCGAGGTCGTCGGTGGCGCGGAGGCTGGGCGGCAGGGTTGCGGATGGGAGGTAGCGTTCGTTGACGCGGCGTTCGTTGATGGCGCGCGCAAGGGCGGGCGTATGGGACCAGAGGAAGGTGGGGTTTTGTTTGTCCGCGAGAACCTTGGCGAGAGCGGTTCCCCAAGCGCCTGCACCGAGCACTGCGACGTTGGCCATGGAGGAGACGGTACCATTGTCGGGGGGCGATGGGGGCGGGTTCCATTGGGACGAACCTGCGCTTACGCTCGGACGAACTCGACGGCCGGTAAGGTTTGGCAGGGCAATTTGAGCAGGTGTCCAAAAACGCGTGCACGCCCTGTCCGAAGCGGCTCTGCCGTGGTACCTTGGGCATGGTAATGAATGTCGAACCGCGGCTCACCCGGCGTCCCGTTCCGATCGCGCCAAGCGAAGAGCGATGGCGACAGATGACGAAGGAGGAGCGAGAGCAGTTCATCGTCAGCGTGAACGAGGCGTTGTCGGACCCGCTCATCACGATGTCCGAGGGGCGTCCGCACAAGAAAGCAAAGAGCCGCGCGATCGACATGCTGGGGCTGCACTTTCGTGCGATGGGACGAAAGATCTACTTGGCGGAGGAGATGTCCGTCATCTATCCGGAGACCGCGGGATTCACACCGGACGTGCTGGCGGTGCTCGACGTCGAAGAGCCCGCAGACGATCAGCGTATGGCGTGGGTCGTTCAGGACGAGGGCAAAGGCCTCGATTGGGTGCTCGAAGTGTTATGGGCGGGTGATCGGAAAAAGGACCTCGTCGAAAACGTGGAACGATATGCGACGCTCGGCATTCCTGAATATTTTATTTATGACCAAAAACAGCAACGGCTTTTGGGTTATCGACTTTCACCAGAATTGAAACGATACCAACCGATTTTGCCGCAATCGGGACTGTATCGATCGAGCGTACTCGGAATCGACTTGGCCATCGTCGAGGGTTCGTTGCGGTTTTACCAAGGGGCAGCCGAGCTTTACGACACGGCACATTTGATTCGGCGTCTCCAAGGAATGGTGGCGAATCTCGAAACGCGTGCGCAGGAGGCCGCTGACGAGGCAGAGAAAAACCGCATGACCATTCGTGAAGCAATCCTCGCCCTGCTCGCAACCCGCGGAATAACGTGTACAGAGGCGGCGCTCGAGCAACTCAATGGGTGCATCGATGCTGACGTCCTGAAGCGATGGCTTTCGCGCGCGATGACTGCTTCATCCGAGGCGGATGTGTTTTCACCGGTGTGAGTGAGCGCGTCGCTCACTTCTTCACCCCCGCTGCCCCCGACAAACCCCCAACAATCTCCCCGCACGCCCCGCCCGCTTGCATTATCCTGCCCCCCACCATGCAGCGTCCGTCCCTCTTCGCGCGGCTCTTTTCCCTAGCCTTCGCCGCGTCCTTCGTCGGTGCCAGTTGCGGTCAGTCGGGCCTGTCCATCATGCCCGGCGTCGTCAACAACCCCGGCAACCTCTCCCTACGCCGCGGCATCTTCGGCTTCGCACAAAGCCAAATCTGCACCGAGCTCAAAAAACGCTCCGTCCCGCTCCAGCTCCGCCAAGAAGACCCCGCCACCGGCCGCTTCTTCCCCAACTCGTGCAACACCCAACAGCTCGACAACAGCAACATGTTCGTCCAGTTCGGCGGATACGGTTACGCTTGGACAAACCTCACCAAACGCATCACCTTCGATGCCAATGCCGCCATCGAGTACCAACACGACTTTCTCATGCACGACTCGAGCATGTACGTGTACTTCCGCGAGAAAGCCACGACCGCAGTGACGTTCACCACGCGCCTCGTCGAAGTGCCCCCGCAATCGCCCGTCGTAGGTTTGCCCGGGGGAAGCACACAAGGCTTCCTCGACCTCATCGGCGCCGAAGTTTTGAAGAAAGAACTCGCCAAAGGCTTCACGATCATCCGCGATTCGGACGGACACATCGACTTCGGCGTGGGAATCGTGGAGAAAGGAAAACGCCCAACGTCACCGTACACGCCTGCCGACAACGGACGACTCGTGCTCGCCAACGAACGCGTCGAAGTGCACCAGAACCAACGTGACTACGTCGGACCCTTCGAAGTGACCGGAAGCAAACAAGCTCTCTTTCTCAGCGTCGCGATCGATGGCGCCCAGAACGTAGACGTCATGGTCGTCCATCGCGGCATCGGCGAAGCGTGGCTCGTGAGCTACACGTCCCAAGCAACACTTGGACAACCTCCAGCGCCGCCTGTTCTGGACGAACCCGTCACGAGTGGCATGGTTTGGCGTAGGACACTGCCGCTTCCCAAGGGTGAGTACTATGTTGTCTTCGACAACTCGCCGGCTGCCGGACGAACTGCTCCGCCGGTCGTTGCGGGCGATGATCGTGCAGTGCTCGTCAACTACGCCGTGGAGATTGGGCCTGCGCCCTGAAGCAAGGCCCAAGGCGTCTTCACGCGCCCTTGCCCCGACGCGAGTCGACGTATAGAAAGGCTGAGCTTGGCACACCCGCCGGAAGATACGCCGCCCCCGAGTTCACCCGCAGAAGCGAAGGACCTGCCCGACGATCCGCCCAAAGACGGACCCAAGGCAACGTCCGGATCGACGGGACTGCGCGCGCTTTTCTACATCGTCTGGATCATGACGGTGCCGTTTGTCTTGGCCATCCTCACCGTGTGGCTCTTGACTCCAGCACCCGGAGATCACGACGCGGGCGGCCTGCGTGTGTTCGTGGCCGAGCAGCAAATTCCTGCAGGCATCGTGCTGTTTACGCTCTTTGCCATGGTGACCTGGCACTTCCGTTTCGAGCTTCCGCTTTCAGGAGCGCTCGGCGTGGGACGCAAGGACATCCCGGCGACGATGCGAGCGCGTTTCGAAGAAGCGCAGATGCTGCTCGAAGAAGCGCGGCGCATCATGCGGCAGTACGAGCGTGAAGTCGGCAAGGGACTTCGTTCCGCCGAACGCGAACAGCTCACGCAAGCCCTCGCGACGCTCGAAAAGACGATGAATGCCGAGCCGTTCGATGCGGCCAAGTTCGACGAGGCGCATGCGCGCGCCGACAGGCTCGTGGGTGAACACTTGTCGCGATGGCGCAAGGGCGAGATGCGCGAGTATGCCGAATCGATCGGCGTGGCCGTCGCAGTGGCGCTGATTCTGCGAGCGCTCGTGATCGAAGCGTTCAAGATCCCGAGTGGTTCGATGATCCCGAGCTTGATGATCGGCGATCACATCTTCGTGAACAAGTTGACCTACGGGCCGCTCATTCCATGGACGGACAAGCGGCTGTTCTCGAGTTTGCCGCCGTCGCGTGGCGACGTGATGGTGTTCAAGTTTCCCGAGAACAAGGAACAAGATTTCATCAAGCGCGTGATCGCCGTGCCGGGTGACACGCTCGAAGCGATCAACGGCCGACCCATCATCAACGGGTGGCTCGTTCCGCATTGCTACGTCGGTCGCTTCGGGAAAGACGACGCGCGGCTCTACGTCGAGTTTCTCGAGGATGAGTCGTATTTCACGCTCTTCGCGCCCGACGACATGCATCCGAACGGCCCGGACGAACCCACGTGTCGAACGCAGGACGAGTGTGGACTCGGACAAACCTGCCGAGCGGGCATCTGTGGGCACCACCAAGGGCCGTTCAAAGTTGCTGCGAACGAAGCGTGGGTGATGGGCGACAATCGCTACAACAGCCACGATTCGCGCAGTTGGCGTGGAGGTCAGGGGGCGGGTGTTCCTTTCGAGAACATCAAGGGTCGCGCGATGTTCGTTTGGATGAGTTTTGCGCCCGGCGGAGGCATCGCTCCCGATCGTCTCTTCGTCAACGTCATGGGAAGGCCGAAGCTGCCCGCCAGCGCCGATGCATCGCTTCAACCGGCGCTCGACAAGTGCATGCGCGAGCGTCCGAGCGTTGCGCAAACGACGCCTCCCGGCCGCAAAGAACACTGACCCATTGCGTCAATCGATTGGCCCTTGCGCCCGGCGAATTGACGACGACACTTGGCGCGCGCGACTTCCGAGGAGGCGCTTGTTCATGACCGACGGCATGTGGGCATTGACGTACGACCGAGAGTCCGATCCGTGGGACTGTTCGACGGGATTTCGTAAAACCGAAGTGGCGCTTCCGCGCATCGACGAGGCGAGCGATTACCACGACCGATCGATGGTGCTCGTCAAGCCCATCATGACCGGCTTTTGCGGTTCGGATCGGGGCATCTGGTTTCGCACTGCATTCAAGGACATGATTTTCAAGTCGCTCGACCGCGACAAGAAAAACGTCCGCGTGATTGGTCACGAGCTGCTTGGGCGCGTGGTCGAGGTCGGTGTCGACGCGAAACGCCAATATGGTTACGAAGTGGGCGACATCGTTTCGACCGAGAGCCACATCGTTTGCGGTTTGTGTTATCAGTGCCGCATTGGCGACACGCACGTATGTGCCGACGACAAGATCATTGGTATCAGCGAAGATGGGTGCTTTGCCGACTACGTGAAACTGCCAGCAAAAGGGCTGTGGCGAACGGACATCACAAAAATCCGTCCCGAGGTAGCGGCGATTCAAGAGCCCTTCGGGAATGCGGTCCATGCGTGCACCAAGGTGAATTTGCGCGGGAAGCGTGTCGCGATCGTTGGATGTGGAACGATTGGTCTATTTGCCGTGGCGATTGCGCGCGCAATGGGTGCGCATTTCATCATTGGCGTCGAGCCGATGGAGAGCCACGCGGAAATGGCGCGGAGGCTCGGAGCGGATGTCGTGCTCCGTCCGCAGAAAGCTTCACCCGAGCGGCCGCATGCGAGCGACCCGGAACTTTGTGAACGAATTCGCAAGCTTACGGATGGCGTGGGGGTGGACGTGGCGCTCGAGATGAGCGGCGTCAATTCGAGCGTCAACAATGCCATTTCGGCCGTACGTCGCGGCGGGGATGTGATTCTGTTTGGTTTGAAGACCGGCGACGCGATCATCGAAAACTTCGATCGGCTCATCGTCGATGGAATCAGCCTGCACAGTGTCATTGGGCGGCGCATTTTCGAGACGTGGCACGTGACGCGGTATTTGCTCGAATCACGGGACCCGAACATTCACGACCTGATTTGGGAAGTGATTTTGCGCCGCGGGGAAGGAACGATGTTCGATTTTCGGGATTACGACCCGGCATCGTTCGAAAAGGCCATCAAGACCTACCCGAAGGTGATCATTCGGTATTAAAGAATTACCGTTCAGTCCAGTCCTGGGGGGGTATGGGGGGTGTCCGCGCCTCGCCGTGCTTTTGTGCGAAGCGCAAAAGCACCGGGAGGCGAGCCGCGGACCCCCCCATCGTAAACTAGGCCTCGCGCAGCGCGCGTCCCACGCGCGCGAAGCGAGGGTTCAAATTCTGGCCCGGCTTCAAGCCAGAACTCCCAACCGCTTCCCTGCCCTCGTGAACGCGTCGATCGCTCGGTCGACGTGTTCGGGCGTATGCGCCGCGCTCAGTTGAACGCGAATGCGAGCTTCGCCTTTGGGCACGACGGGATAGGAAAAACCAATCACGTAAATGCCTTCTTCCAGCATCGCTGCGGCAAGGTCTGCCGCAAGGCGAGCGTCCCCGAGCATGATCGGCACGATGGGGTGAATGCCCGGCTTGATGGTGAATCCCGCATTGGTCATTCCTTCACGGAAGCGCTTCGCATTTTGCATGACGCGCTCACGCAAAGCGCCTTCCTTGTCGAGCAGCTCGAAGACGGCCAGCGACGCGCCGACGATGGCGGGCGCCACGGTATTCGAGAACAGATACGGGCGCGAACGCTGGCGAAGCAAATCGATGATCTCCTGCTTGCCCGTCGTGAACCCGCCGCTCGCTCCGCCAAGCGCTTTTCCAAGCGTCGACGTCATGACGTCGATGCGATGAAGCACGCCGCATTCTTCAGGTGTTCCGCGCCCCGTGGGGCCAATGAAACCCGTCGCGTGAGAATCGTCGACCATCACGAGCGCGCGGTACTTTTCAGCCAAATCGCAAATCACGTCGAGTTTGGCGAGGTACCCATCCATGGAAAAGACACCATCGGTGGCAACCATGCGGATACGCTTGTTTTGGGTTTTTCGCAGAGCATCCTCGAGCGCCGCCATGTCACCGTTCGGATAACGATGCCGCTCGGCTTTGCATAGCCGAATGCCATCGATGATCGAGGCATGATTCAGCGCGTCGGAAATGATGGCGTCTTCTTCGCCGAGCAGCGTTTCGAATAAGCCCCCATTGGCGTCGAAACACGACGAATACAAAATCGTGTCGTCGCTGCCGAAAAAACGGCTGACGGTCGCTTCGAGCTTCTTGTGCAGATCTTGCGTACCGCAGATGAATCGCACACTGGACAAACCGAATCCGTGCGAATCGATGGCTTCTTTCGCGGCTTGGATTACAACAGGATGCGAGGACAAACCGAGGTAGTTGTTCGCGCAGAAGTTCAGAACCTCACGGTTCGCGTCCGCCCCCGGTTCGCTCGATGCACGGATCGCAGCCCCCTGAGGAGTCGTGATGACGCGCTCGCTCTTGTAGAGGCCGGCGGCGCGGATTTCATTGAGAGCCTGGGTATAGATGGGTTTGGCGACGTCGTACATGGCGCGCGCAGTCTACAACAAAACCACCGGGCGCGTCGAGATGTGACGTGTCAGGCGCACGAACCCGTCGGGGCCCGCGGGCGGCCCGAAGCTCCATAACGCGTGTCCTTGCACTTCATGGCGCATCGGCACGCGCTCCCGCCAAAAGCCCCCTCGCCGTCGGATCCTCGACGTACTTCTGCACATAAGCGCGTTTTTGCGCAATTTCAGCCGACAGCGCCGGTGACGCGTCCTTGGCGAGCTTGCCGAGCTCGGCCCAAATCCATTCGGCTGCGTATGGCATGACAAACGGATTTTCCCTCAATATGGAAAGCTTTTCGTCGTCCGTATTCGCCGTGCGCAGGGCTGCGAGCGCTGCTGCCTGCGGAAGAACGCGATTCACGATGCCTTCGGCGACGACCAGGCGCCGCACACCCGCGTCACCTCCAAATATCGCGAGCATGGCATTTTCACGGTCCGCATACGATACGAGGAGCCACGCCTGCCCCACTTTCGGCGGCGGGTCGATACGATATCCTTCGGCATTCAAGTCGACCGTCGTCCCAGCTCGCACGGAAAGCGCGCGGCCAATTCGTTCGGGGTCGTCCACGGCCGCGGCATCCTCGAGGCGCGCCAAGTACCTGACAAACTCGGGTCGCGAAACTTCCACGAGCGCCGCGTCGATGTGGGCCTGCGTGATGCGCGGCAGAACGCCCGCGCCCGGACCCACCGCCGTGCGAAATGTGATCTCGCGCGATCCGCTGCCGAAGAATGCGAGCAGAAAAAGGGCGACGATGGCGGCTGCGATGACGGGCCACCGCATTTTCCCAAGCCGCCGCAGCACCAAAGACCTGGTGCTCACGATGATGAGCGCAACGAGGCCCAGTACGGCCAGGAAAAACCCGATGAAATGTCCACCCGACATGCCTCCGGTCATCGTTCACTCACCCTTGGCCACGAACATCTCGTGGGGATATCATCGGCAGGCTTGGAGGCAAGATGCAACGCGCAGCAAGCTGTTTCGCACTCGTGATCCTCGCCATGACGACGGTTGCGTGCATGGATCAAGGTCACTCCGACCGTACGATGCTCGAAGTGGAAGCAGCTCGCCGCGGGGCCGCGCAAGAGGGCCGGCTGCAAGCGCTCGAACGGGAGCACGCATTCCTCATGCAACAGGTCGCCGTGCTGTCGGCAATGACAAACCCGAGCAGCACGCACGCATCGAACAAGGAAGACGAACGCGACAAGAAACTCGCCGAGCTATCGACGCAGGTTGCAGGCGTTGCGCACATGATATCGGCGTGGCGCGAGGAAGAGCGTCCGCAACCGATCGATCCCGAAGCTCGTCGCGCTGCAGAACAAGGATCGGCCGAAGATCGAGCCGCTGCAGTGCGCAAGGTGCAGGCGCTGATCGATGCGGGCAGGATCAGACTGACGATGCGCAACGGTCGTATTCAACTGGCGCAGGTGCGTCCCATCGATGTTACGGATCCGTACCAACCTCCCTCCGCAAAACCAGCCCCGGCCACCGCGCCATCCATCACGGTGCCCAAACGACCCATCGACCGGCTCGGGTTTTGACAGGCATTGTCCGGGTGAGGTTTTACGTAGCGCCGCGAATCAAACAACATCCGCATTTCGATCCCACGTCGAGTGTCGAAGCCAAAAATTGGCTCGGTGAGGCAGAGCAGTGCACAAGACGATACGGTTTTTCTGGTACGCCTGTTTCGCAATCTTCCTTTGCGCCTTTTTTCCAAGCGCGGCCCTCGCCCATCAGGCGGGTTTGTCGCGGGGTGAATATCGGCTCGACGGCGCGATGCTCACGGCGGAGCTCGTGTTTGCGCGCGTGGATGCGGCGCTGCTCGTTCGAGGGCTCGATGACGACGGAGACGGCGCGATTTCCGCGGTCGAAGTGCAAGGTGCCCGCACTGCGTTCGGCAAAGCGGTCGCCCCGCGGCTCGTGGTTCGTGCAGGCAAAGACGAATGCATGGGCAACATCGACGATGCATTTCTCGTCGAGGAAGATGGGTTGTCTTTGCGGCTTTTGTATTTGTGTCCAGCGCCTCCAGCGTCGGTGCGCGTGCGTTTCGACCTCGTCGATGACTTGTCCTTCGGTCATCGGCACATTGCGCGTGCCGAATCGGGAAATGTGGTCATCGAGGAGGTGCTGTTCGGCGCGCAGCGCGAAATGGAGATTCAGCCGGTCGAGCGTTCCGGCGCTGCGGTAAAACCAACACAATCGACGAGTTTCGGGGCATTTTTCTGGATGGGCATCGAGCATATTTTGCTCGGGTATGATCACCTCGTATTTCTCTTTGGTCTGGTGCTCGTTGGAGGTCGCTGGCGATCGCTTTTGCTCGTCGTGACGGCATTTACGCTTGCGCATTCGATCACGCTGGGTCTCGCGGTGCTCGGCGTATGGGCGCCGAGTCCCCGGATCGTGGAGCCGCTCATTGCATTGTCCGTGGCGTACGTGGGGGTGGAAAACCAATTCGTGAAAGACGCGGACAAACGGTGGCGAATTACGTTTCCATTCGGTTTGATTCATGGATTCGGGTTTGCGGGTGCGCTTGGGGAAATCTCGGTTCCTCGAGCGGACGTGCCGAAAGCCCTCGTTGCATTCAATCTGGGCGTCGAGGCAGGGCAACTTGCCGCGCTGGCGGTGGTTTTGCCGCTCGTCCTTGCCGCTCGAAAACGCGAATGGTTCGAGAAACGCGGCGTGCGTTTTTTGAGCTGGGCCATTGCGGGTTTGGGAATCGTGTGGTTTTTGACGCGAATCGTGGGGGAGTAGACGACTCTACGTGCTCCGCCGTCAGGGGCTCACTCCGGCAGCCACAAGAGCTTGTCCATGATCGGGTCCAGGCATTCGACGATTTGTGAACCCATGTCGCCGCAATTGAGTTTTTTCAAACACCCCTCGAACTGTTGCCGCCCTTGACCGTTCATGGCGCCGACGGCACGCGAGAGATGCAGTTTGAGCCCGCCTTCGAGGAGCGTTTTGCATTGCGCATAATCGGCCTCGCCACAACGATCGACGCTCGAACAGATTGCCAGAATGAACGGTTCGAGGTCGGCTTGCGGGGCTTCGCACGCGTCGAGCGCGCTCGCACCACAGCGGGCAACGGCGGTGGCGTATTCATTGGTGAATGGATCGCCATCGATGTGCTCGAGCGCCTCGCGGGAACACCGCGCCGTTTCGCGGAGCATCTTCGGAGAGGCAAGAGTACGAGCTTCCATGCATTTCCGGAGGCTCGGCATGGCTTCCGACGACGTTGCGGCACGTCGATGCAATGCATCGAGGTACTCGCACCACACGCGTTGCGCATCTCGTTGCTCGAGAGAATCGGCAGTAGCTTGCGGTGCAGGAGCCGCCGGAGTTGCCATTGCAGCGGCGGGCTTTGCAACTTGCGATTTCGTAGCCGACGGATTCGACGGGGATGCGGTGCAACCGACCGTCATGGACAGCATGAATGCGGCGCCGATATGGCGACGACGAATGTTTCCCCTCACGCTCGACCTACCTTCCCGGGTGCAGCCCCAGGCGCATTTGCGAGGGCAAAGGTCGGGCCGATGTGTTCGGGCACTTTGGTCACTCGCGGTCAGCCCACGAGCATCCGCCATTTGTATATTTCGGCGGGTTCGTCCTGGCCGATCGCCAATCGAGGTACGTTCAAGGGGTCCACGCCACCGGGCCAGCACAGGCCCGTTGCATTGGTGAATCCAAGGTCGAAACCGGCCAGCCCAGCTGCTCGACGCGTCATCCCGGTGACTCGATGACCGACGGGGTACCCTATGGTGCGGACGTCCGTACCAAGCACGTCACGAAGAAGATGTTTCGATTTTTGCAGGTCGAGCAGTGCATCGTCCGGCGACAGCGTGGCGAGCACGCGATGCGCGTGTGAATGCGATGCAACCGCCATTCCTGCATCGTGTAATGCCTTGACGTCCCGAAAGCTCATGATTGTGCTTTTTGCAATCTTTTGCTCTTCCGATGCGTCGATCGCCACGCCCGTCGCACGCTCGAGCTCGTCGAAAAAACGTCCCAGATCGAGCGCTGGGGTTCGTTTGACGAGGCGCAAGAGCACCCGGCGAGCGTGCTCCTTTCCCGTCGTGAAATCGAAGGATAGGGGGAACGGATAGCGTAACTCCACGGCTGGAATGCGACAACGATGCAAAATGAGGCTTATGCGGTCCCACCAAAAAAGGCGCCCCGAATCGGGATATGCCGTTGGAATGAAAAACGTGGCAGGCACGCCTTCTTTCTGCAATATCGGCAAAATGACGTCCCGACAGTCGACGTATCCATCGTCGAACGCGAGCATGACGGGATTTGGGGGCGAACGTTTGCCCTGGAAGAACGCGCGGACTTCTTCGAGCGACACGATCGTCCCGGTCGATCGAACGACGGCTATCTGCTCGGACAAACCATTTGCGTCGGCTTCGCGCACGTCGGGATCCAGCTCGCCAATGGCGGAGGGATCACCCACGCGGTGGTAAGTCAAGATCGTCAGAAACGGCAGACCGATGCGCGTTCGTAACCACAGCAGCCGGTCCAATATGCCGAATTTGCTCAAGTTTTGCACCGCTCGAACCTTGGTTGAAGTCCCGGACGGTGCGTATGGAGAAGGCATCGCCACAACAAGCCGTAGTTCAGCACACTTTCGTTCGATGTGCTCGCTTGAAAGACGATGCGATGGGTGGGTGGCTGGGTGGACGGAAAAATGCGAAAATATTATGGATTTTCCGTCTCGGTGGGTTCGTCTTCGTCGTCGCCGAACATGAATCCCACGGACAATTCGAGCGCATCGAAGGGTTCGGCGCGAACGGTCAATCCAGCGCTTGCTCCGCGCACGAATAGATATCCATCGGGCGTGCGACGGTACACGATGAGAATGCGGTTTTGTGGATCCAAAATCCAATAATGAGTCACTTCGGCGCGGTGGTAGATTCGGAGTTTGTCGTCCAGATCCCGTGACGCCGTGCTCGTGGAAAGAATCTCCGCCACCCAATCCGGCCGCTCGGTAACAACGCCATCCGGACCCGGCTCGGGCATCTTGCCGACGCGATCGCGACGCCAGCCCGTCAGGTCCGGACGAACTCCCTCGCCGTGAAGGAGCATGTCCACCTCTGACATGATCCACCACCCGCCAGGACGACCGGTGCCACCAGGTCGGCAATTGAACGGCCCAAGGGCCTCGCCCAACTTAATCTGCGTGAGGGCATGTAGAGGCTTGGGCTGCGCCTTGTACACAATGCGCCCGTGGATCAGCTCGGCGCCTTTTTCTTCGGGCTCCGCGAGCCACTCGGCCACGGTTGCTCGACGCTCTGGCGCAGCCGGCGCCTTGCGAACAGCACGCTGGACGGGGTCCGAGGTCGTCATGGCCGGAGTGTACACCAGCTCGAAGGAAGAGTCTCGGGAATTGCTCCGATGATGCGGTCGCGCCCCGGGTTTTTCCTTTGCGGGCACGAACCTACCGACCGGGCCGGACGGCAAAATCCTGCCCAATTCCAAAGATTGCGTCGACCATTTGGGCGAGCAGCCAGGTTTCCGGTATGATTGCGACATGTTTCCGACCGAGCCGGTTCCGGAGCGCATCGGCGCGTACAAGATCGTGCGGCGCTTGTCGGGTACTGGCTCGACGAAAGTCTATGTCGGCCGCAAGGAAGGGCCGATGGGCTTTGCGCGTCAATACACGCTGAAGCTCGTGCCGAACACCGCCGAGGGGGACACGCGGTTTGCCGAGGAACTTGCGCGGGAAGCAGCGATCTGTTCGACGCTGAACCATCAAGCGATTCAGCGGATGATCGATTTTTTCGAACATGACAAAAACTTGGTTTTGGTGCTCGAGCATATCGATGGTCCGACGCTCGAACGGCTCCTGTCGTATCTCGAACAGAGCAAGAGGCCTTTATCGGATGGGGCCAAGGCATATGTGGGGCGTGAAATCGCGTCGGCGCTGATGCATGCGCATGCGGCGCGCGACGAAGACGGCAAACCGATGCCGATCGTGCATCGGGGGCTTCATCCGGAGCATGTATTGGTGGGATGGGATGGGCAGGTGCGCCTTTCGGGCTTTGGAATGGGCAAGATATTGGGGCGGAGCCCGGATACGGTCGTGGCGATGCAAAAGGCTGGACCGGGATTCAAGGCGCCGGAGCAATTGCGCGGCGAAGCGGTGACGCCGAAAGCCGACGTGTATGGTCTCGGGCTCTTCATTTGGTCGCTTTTCACAGGGCAAAAACCGTCGGAAAAAGGAATTCGGCCGGCGCGCCTTGCCACGATGCGCCCCGATTTGCCGAAGCTCGTGTCGCTTGCCATTGATGCGGCGCTCGAAACAGCCGTGGACAAGCGTCCGGCGACGTGTCGCGACATCGAAAAAGCGCTCGGGCAAATGGCTGGGATCGACAAAGGTCGTGACGAATTATGTGAAAAGGTCGAGCTCCTGCGGGATTTGCGGACGAATCCGGACAGTGGTGCTCGACCGTCGATACCAGCGGCATCGAGGCCCCGCATTTCGCTGCAAGGTATTCGTCCGGCGGAACCTGCGGTATCGAGCAAAGAGCGGCTTTCGACGATCCCGCCTGCGCCGCCGGCGGGGATTCGTCCGACGGCATCGCTGCCGCCGATATTGTTCGACGACGTGCAGCCGAAATCCGTGTATCCGCTCCTGCGAGCGCTCGCGGAAAAAGTACCAAAATCGGAAGGAGGTATTCCCAGAGCGCCGCGCGTTCCGCACGTGGAACCCGTGCCGTCGTCGGTAAAATCCGAACGCGTGCCGCGGTCGGGTGTACCGAAACTCGCGATTGCCGCGCCGCTCGAATTGGACCCCGAATCACGCGTACCACGCACGGAATGGATGGCGTCGGTTCCGGACGAAGAAGATTTTGATAAGCTCTTCGACGACGTGACGAGCCGTTCCCCGAGTGAATTGGAAGCCGCGGGAATTGGTCGAAATGCCGGCGAGGAGAATGCTGATGCTCCGCAAAGGTCGCGACGGCGTATGCAGTTTGCGGACACGATACCAGCGGATGCGGACGCGCCATCGACACTCGCGTCCCCACCGATTGGGCCGCCGCCTGATCCCAATGCAAAGCCGGTGCGTTTTGGCCCGCGTCCGGAACCTCCTGCGCCGCCCAAGCTGAAGCGTGGTTTTGCGCCTCCGCCGCTTCCGCCTGCGCGTCGAAAACGGCCGCCCGTGGTCGCTCTCGCCGTGGTATTCGGACTCGTTGCGATTGGTGCCGCATTGGCGGTCATGTCCTTGTCGGACAAACCCGATGTTGGTCCTGCCAAACAGGCATCGGCGTCGGCAAGCGCGTCGGCGGCGCCACCTGTTGCAAAAATCGCAATGACTGCGCCAGCCGCATCGACTCCCTCCGCGGCGCCGACGGTAACGTCCGCAGCGCCTGTGGAGCCTCCCCCGCCGCCGCTTCCTTACGGGCAAGGGTACATCACCGTGATGTATTCCGGGGATGCGACGGTGTATTTGAGCGGCCGGAAGGTAGGACAAACCAATACGCGCTTGCAAAACAAATGTGGTCGTTATTTCGTGCGAGTCGCGAAGACGGCTTCCGGTGCGTATCCAGAATGGTTGTCGGCGGGCGAGTCGGTGGCGATTCCGTGTCAGGACTCGATACGCATCACGATTTCGCGTTAGCGTCCCAACCCGCATCATTGCCAACGCAAAAACTGGTTCATGTCGCGATTGGCAGCTAAGCTTCTCCCATGAAAATCATCATCCCTGGCGGCAGCGGCCAAGTCGGCCAGGTGCTCGCGCGTCATTTCGTCGGCCAAGGCCACGACGTCGTCGTCTTGTGCCGGAGCGCTCAGGTACCCGCCGGGCGCGTCGTTTCGTGGGATGGACGGACGCTGGGCGGCTGGGCAAGTGAAATCGATGGGGCCGACGTCGTCATCAACCTCGCGGGGCGCACGGTCAATTGCCGGTATACCGAAGAAAACCTCCGGCAGATGATGGATTCACGGGTCGAATCCACGCGCGTCGTGGGCCAGGCCATCGAACGAGCGTCACGTCCGCCCAAGTTGTGGCTGCAAATGAGCACCGCGACGATTTATGCGCATCGGTTCGATGCGCCGAACGACGAAGCAACTGGAATCATTGGCGGGGATGAACTCGATGTTCCGTCTTATTGGGCATACAGCGTGCAAATTGCGAAAAATTGGGAGCAAGCTCTGAATGAAGCGAAAACGCCATCCACGCGCAAGATTGCCCTGCGGACGTCGATGGTCATGAGTCCCGATCGCGAGGGCATTTTCGATGTGATGTCGGGTCTCGTGCGGTTTGGCCTCGGGGGATCTGCTGCCGGGGGCAACCAATTCGTCTCGTGGATTCACGATAAGGATTTCGTTCGCGCCATCGAATTTTTGATGGCTCACGAGGAAATGGACGGTCCGGTCAATGTCGCTTCTCCGGGGCCGCTTCCATACAACGACTTCATGCGTGCGATGCGCGATGCATGGGGCATTCGATTGGGGCTACCCGCCACGAAATGGATGCTCGAGATTGGCGCTTGGGCCATGCGCACGGACACGGAGCTCGTGTTGAAGAGCCGTCGCGTGGTTCCCGGGCGGCTGCTCGAAAAGGGATTTGCGTTTGATTTTACCGAATGGAGCAAAGCGGCGAAGGATTTGGTGGCGAGGTGGAGAGCTCAGGGGTAACGATTGGTCGTCGCGGACTCCGCCTATATTCTTCGAGCTCGAGCTGTTTCGTCAATGCAATCGATTACGCCCAAATCGCCACGGGCAAACCATACTCGTCCCGTTCGTACTGCGTCGGAAACGGCTGCGCAATTCCATCATGAAGGCGCTTGGCGATCACGAGGCCTGCCAACGCATCGAGCATATCGTCGACCGCGGCACCTCGCGGCGGTTTTGCAGCAAGAATTGCCGGCGAAATGCCGGCCGAGGCAAGGAGCCTTCGGCGCTCATCGAGGCCCGGAGGATAGGGGCGGTTCTTGACCTTTTTGGGCTCGGTCAAGGGGCGCTCGCCATTGAGCCGCCAGAATGCGACTTCGGGATGCACCTCGTGCACGATGTTCACGATGTCAAAATTGTCGCGCAAGAGCCCATCGAGCTCTCTGATCTTCGGAAAGATTGCGAAGGATTGCTTCGAGACTTTTCGTGGTGGATCGGAATGCTCGAGCGATTCCTTGCAGGCGGCAGCATAATCAGGCGCATAGACGGCTCGACGCGCGGGGACCGAAAACACGGATGATTGGCGTCCGCCAAGGAGAGGCCGGACGGCTCGTTCTGCCGCGCGTCCGCCGGGCCCTGCTCGTTCGGGGAGGCCGATCGGCATGTCGACGGCAATGCGTGCGAATGGTCCGTGCTCGATGATATCGCCGAAACGCGCGAACACGCGAACGTGCACATCGGCGAGGTCATCCGTAGGCGCAATCGCCGCGATCCATCCGTCGGGGCAACCGTCGATGCCGGCAATGCAACGAAGTAGCCCATTCCCACTCATAACGCTCCCCCCGAATCCCCTCCCTCCGCCTCCGGCCACGGTTCCTCCACAATCGCGAACAAGCCATGATCGTACGGCTGATTCGGCGCCTGCGACCGATGCTCCAAACGCTCGCGAATGCCCCGTTTTGCCAATTCCTTCACACGATGATAACAGAACGGATTGTTCCCCCGACGTCCCAGCGTCGTGTGCACCATCCACGAACATCCCGCTCGGCACACGTCCGCGTAATAGCAAGTCTTGCAAAAACCCCAAAGCTCGTCCGTCGATCGGTCACGCGCAAATCGAAGGACGTCATTCGATTCCCATAATTCTTCGAGCTTCATCGTGCGCACGTTGCCCCCATTGTACGGCGCCGTCGGCAACGTCGGGCATCCCTTGACCGTCCCGTCCGATTCGATGCCCATATTAAAAATGCCCGCCATGCAGCTTTGGAAATGCGTCTCGGGGCTGCCCACGCGCGAACGCAGCATTTGCTCGTAAGGACCGAAATAACCGATGTTGTTGTTCGGAAATATATTGAAGTACGGCGCCTTTCCCGCGAAAAAATCCTCCGCGGCTTCCCGTTGAATGTCTGCCAGCAATTCAATGACGTCCACCACGCGCCAAGGTTCGAGGATCCATTCGGGATGATCGGCCGCGCGTCCCATGGGCCCCGTGAGCTGCACTTGCCAAGCTTCCACCCCTTTGGCACGCAAAGTCGCTGCGACTTCACGCAAAAGCATCCAATTCAGCCGATTGATTTGCGAATTCGCCGAAAGCGTCAGCCCCACGGCGCGCGCATTGTCGAGCGCCTGAATGGCCGCTGCGTGACTCCCCAAATTGCCGCGCAGTTTGTCATGGATACGCGCAGGACCATCGATCGAAACGCCCAGCCCCGATAGCCCCGCTTCTTTGAATGCTCGCGCACGCTCCATCGTGAATGCTCGACCACCCGTTTGCATGGTCGCTCGAATACCCAAGCTCACGAGCTTGCGCACGATGTCGTAGACATCCGGCCGCAGATATGCTTCGCCCCCGATGAGCGTCACTTCGCGAGTCCCAAGGCGCGCCAGGCTCTCGGCAATCTCGAACGATTCTTCCGTCGACAATTCTTTGACGCGGGCAGCTCCCGCGCGCGAGCCACAATGCTGACACGGCTGATCACACTTCATCGTGACTTCCCACACGACATAAATCGGCCGCGGTCGGCTCGGAACATCATCGGCCCTCAACATTCGCACTGGGTCGTTCGGCACCCGCGGAAAGTCGCTCATGTCGAGCAGCGTAGCGAGTTGACAAGCGAGTGTCTCGCAGGGATGTTCGAAGCATGAAAATTGGTACGCGCCTTATCGCTTGTCCTTCGTGTTCGTGTCACGCATTCGCACGTGAAACCTCTTGTCCCAATTGTGGCGCTGTACTTCGTGCACCCGACGGCTCACTTCCGCGTACAGCAGGCGCGATGATGCTTGGTTTGACGCTCGCCACGGCGTCGTACACCGCATGCAGCGATGAATCCGGAGGCCCAAGCACAGGTGGTTACGCTGGGCAGGGCGGCGCGGGTGGCGAGGGCGGCGTGGGCGGCAGTGGCTTTGGCGTGGCATCGGCGATCATCGTCGGGAGATCCAGGGGTCCCAGGTGGCTGGGGCGAAGCTGTTGGAGCCGGAGGCGTTGGAGGCATGGGCGGCGCGAGCGGCATGGGTGGATCGGGCGGCAGGAGGATCGGGCAAATAGCCGAGGCAGTCGCGGACCAATCACGAAAAACCTCGTTGCTACCGCCAGGGTATTGACGTTTCGTCGCGTTCTTCGTGGCACGACGTCCCCCTTTTCCTGCGCCGCGTCTCTGCTATCCTCCCGCGCCCCGACTCATCGTTCCCGGATTGCGCCTCGAATGCGTCTTGGTTTGCTCTCGCGTTGGTTTGTCGCCGGCAGCACGGCCCTCATGCTGCTCGGTACGACCGTCTCGTCGCATGCGGCGACGACAGCAAAGATCAATTCGTATGAGTACCAAGGGTTATGGGAGTATCGCTGGGGCGATTCACCAAGACAACCCGGGGCGTACGTTTGGGCGTCACCGACGCACGACAACGGATGGCGACCCCTGCGAGAAATCTCGGCGCACGAAGGCCGCGGCAGGCAGCGCTTCATGTGGATGCGCACGCGGCTCGAGGGTGACGCCCTGCATGATCCAGTGCTGCATCTTCGCGGGGTCGATCAAATCTTCGAGGCGTATCTCGACGGCAAACTCGTCTACCAGCATGGCTACTTCGAAGGGCCGAGCGCGCTGAAATTTTTGGGCTACAAGCCGCACGACATCCCCCTTGGCGAAGACTTCACGGGCAAGACGCTCGCGCTGCGCATCTACTCCGACCACGTCAACATTGGACCGGTTGGCCAGCCCAAAATCGGCCCGCGCACCGAATTGACCCTGGCAAACATTCGCTCCGACCTCCCGGTCCTCGGCATGGGCGTCATTTTATTGTCGCTCGGCCTTTTCATTCTCGGACTCTATCTGTCGGATCGCAAAGATCGCAGTCATCTCTTGTATGGTTTGCTTACGCTGACGCTGGGGATTTATCTCCCTGCTGCATCGCCGATTCGAGGTTTTTTGATCGACGCGCCGCTCGGGTGGCTCCATCTCGAACTTGCGAGTTTGTACTTGGTGCCGATTGTTTTTGCGGCCTACGTCGATCACATGTTCGGGCCGGATCGGTTTCGCATTTTGCGCGTGTTGCGCTGGGCTCATTCGGCCTATTTTGCGGGCGCCGCAGTGGTGGTCGCGCTGGGCCTCATGGGGCCGCTGCATACGCTTTTGCCATTTCAAGTGCTCATGCTGCTCACCATTGCAGTGATCGCAGTTCGCGCGATTGCTGGGGCCGTGCGAGGCGACCTCGATGCACGCATTTTTGGCATTGGATTCGTCGGCATGACCGCTTCGGCGGTGCACGACGTGCTCATGGCCACGGGTCTCGTCTCGCGCGCTCACCCGGCGCTCGGGCACGTGGGCATGTTTCTTTTCACGTTGTCGCTCGGGCTCATCGTGGCTCGGCGGTTCATGGCGGCGCAAGAGCGAGCGGGCAAGTATTCGCGCATTCTCGAATTGAGTCTCGCGTCGGCGCAGGTGCTCGAACGGGGGCAACATGCGCGCGTGGGTCTCGACGAGATTCTGCGGCTTTGCCCGCACGAAAGGCACTGCTCTTCGCCACGAAACCGGGCCCCCGTCGCCGACCTCGAATTGGCGGCGGCTCGTGAGCCCGGCGAGCGCGAGATTCCTCGAGACAAACTCACGTATCACGAGGACATCGTCGAACAAGTTCGGGCGCGTCGCGTACCGGTGATGCAAAAACGCGTTGCAGGAACGCGCAATACGGTGATTGCCGAACCGCTCATCGTACGAAACGAGCTGCTCGGCGTGCTGTACCTCGAAGGAGACGGTGCGCCGCGTGGATTGCAAGAAAGCGATCGATCGATATTGCACGTTCTCGGGGAAAAGTTGTCGATTACGATCGTCACGACGCGTGCCATTCGTGCCGAGCTCGACAGTGCGCTGCAAAAGAAATTGATTGGCAAGCAGACGGCGCTGCTCGATGCCGTGGCGCGCCTGGCCGCTGGCGACATCGAAACGCCGATTCTGGTGGAAGGGCACGGCCAATTTGCCGACTTGGCCCGGGCGCTCGATACGATGCGCCGCGACGTACAGGCCAAGATTCGAACCATCGAAGCCAAGAAGGCCGAAGTCGAAATTCTGAACGAAGAATTGCGGCGAAAAATTCAACAGCATACGACGAGTTTGCTTTCGTCGCTTCGTGACGACGACGAAATGGACGACGACGACGAGCTCGTGGATGGCGGGCCCACGTTCGAGCCGGGGACGGTCATTGCCGAACGTTATCGCGTATCGAATGATCTCGGACAAGGCGCGATGGGCGTCGTGTACGACGTCGAGCGAATTCGTGACGGCCGGCATTTTGCCATGAAAGTGCTTTCGAGCCGTCGCGACAAAGTCGCCATGACGCGTATGGTGCGCGAAGCTCAGATTTTGGCGCGCATGGATCATCCGAACCTCGCGTCCATCGCCGACGTCGACGTCACACCGGATGGCCTGTTGTATTTGGTGATGGAACTATGCAAAGGCGAACCGCTTCAGCGACACAAGGCGCGATATCGCGACGTACCGTGGGCGCTGTCGGTATTGCGTCAAATGGCCGAAGGGCTGGCCGCCGTGCATGCTCGAGGTGTCATTCATCGCGACTTGAAGCCAGGCAATGTCATGGTTTTCGAGCGCCCGGATGGTACTCCTTCGGTGAAGCTCGTGGATTTTGGAATATCGACGCTGACGCGTGATCCAAGCGAAGGAGGCCCTGTATCGGAGCGCGGTCGAGACATGGATGCAGCGCCCAATTCGCGACGTTCAATGCCGACGATGTCGGGTCTCGATACGCCGAAAGACATCGAACCGCCGCCGAATTCACGGCGCGCGAGCCCTTCGCTTGCGGGAATGGACATACCAAAAGACATCGAACCGCCGCCGAATTCACGGCGTTTCATGTCGTCGATGCCCGCCATGCCGGCCAGACCGGCGCTCGATTCAATGGACGCTCCGCCGCCTTCCCGTCGAGCAACGCAGACGCTTTCCTCCATGCCTGCGCTCGATTTCGGTGACGCGCCGCCGCCTTCTCGTCGAGCAACCCAAACGCTTACTTCCATGCCTACGCTCGATTTCGGTGATGCTCCGCCGCCTTCTCGTCGAGCAAGTCCCACGATATCCAATCTATCGACGATCGACATATCGGATGCTCCGCCGCCCTCACGACGAAGCTCGCCGGGGTTTTCGGCCATCGATGCGCCGCCGCCATCGCGGCGAAGTGTGCCTCCGCCGGTGCAAGAGGTCACGCGAACGGGCATTCTCGTCGGAACGCCGACGTACATGGGTCCTGAGCTCGCGAAAGGGTCGAAGCAATGGAAGTCCCATTCCGACGTTTTTAGTTTTGGCGTGATGGCGTATGAGATTTTGACGGGGAAAAAGGCATTTCACGTTCCGCCCATTTTCGCCAGCATGCAGGGACAAACGTTGCCGCGTCCTGGCGGATTGCGACGTGTCAAAGGATTGGACCCCGAGCTCGCCGCGCTCTTCGAACGCTGCATGGATGCCGATCCAAGCAAGCGCCCGACGGCCGCCGAAATTGCAGAAATCCTCGCTCGGGCCGATCAAGCAAAAGTTCGCGTGGGTTGAGCCTGAAACGATTCACATTTGTTTTGCGCCGACGTCCATCCTCGTGCGACCATTTCGCGCATCCGAACATCGAGAACGTGCCCCCATGATACGAGTGTCTGCGCTGGTGCTGCTTGGCATGATTGGATTTGCCGGTTGTGGAGGTGCGAAAGTGGCCGCTCCGGCAACGACCGCCGCGGCGGACGTCGAGCAGGATGCGACGAAGCCGCCGATGCCGAAAAGTGCTACGCCGGCCGCGACGAAGCCTGATTTCGCAGCGTATCGACAGCATCTCGCAGATGCCAATGCCGCATATGCACGAAAGGATTACGCGGCATTTCTCGCGTCGACCGAGCGAGCCACAGCCGCGCTCTCGAACAGTCCGCGCGCCATGTACAACGTTGCATGCGGATACGCATTGACGGGCAAGTCGGCAGAAGCCATCGGGCAGCTCGAAAAACTCGCCCAAATGAATTTGTATTTCGATGTGATGCGTGACGATGACTTGGCAAGTCTGCGCAACTTGCCCCAATTCACCGCCGTGTTTGCTCGGTTTGGAGCATTGGAAAAGGAAGTCCGCGGAACGAGCGCCCCGGCGTTCACGTTGCCCGAGCGCGATACCATTGCGGAAGGCATTGCCCACGATTCGCAGACCGGAGCTTTCTTCGTGAGCAGCGTGCACAACCGCAAAATAATAAAAATATTGCCTGGTGGACGAGCGCAGGATTTTGCAACGAAGGATCTCTTTGCCGTCTTGGCAATGGCCGTCGATGCAAAACGTCGAGCGCTTTGGGCGTGCAGTTCGGCCGTCCCCGAAATGAAAAATTTTCAAGAAACGGACAAAGGGCGCGCCAAGATCGTGGAATTCGATATCGATACGGGAAACTTGCGCCAAACGATCTCCCTCGACGAATCGGGCATGGGCCACATGTGCAACGATTTGGCCGTCGATGGCGACGGCACCGTATTCGTATCGGATCCTGCGGCGTCGATGGTGTATACGGTTCCACCGGGAGGAAAAACGCTGGATGCATTGGTGCCTCGGGGGGAATTCGCTGCGCCGCAAGGCATTGCCCTCACGAGCGACGGCCAATCGATTTTCGTTGCGGATTATTCGCGCGGGCTCTTTCACGTGGATCGTTCGTCACGCGCGGTGACGTGGATGCTTCCGCCGGACGATTCGACGCTCGTGGGTATCGACGGGCTCGTGACTCATCGAGGTGACTTGATTGCCATTCAAAATGGGATTCGGCCGCATCGGGTAGTGCGCATTGCGGTGGACGTGTCCGCGAAGGTCGTGCGGCGGGTGGAAATTTTGCAAATGAACCATCCGGCGTTCAACGAACCGACGCTCGGGGTGGTCGTGGGCAAAGAACTGTTTTACGTGGCGAACAGCCAATGGGGCAGTTTTGACAAGGGTGTCCTTTGGCCCATGGACAAATTGAAGGAACCGGTGGTGTTGAAGCTGGGACTCGAATGATGCGGCTTCGCGGATTCGTTCAGAGCTTGATGGGTTTCGACGTCCACACGTTCGGCTGCTTTTCCGGTGGCAATTCCGAATCCCATGCGAGGATGAAATCCAGGCCCTTCAGTTTGGCTTGCTTCCAGCGCTGCACGAAACGGTCGGAGAGGTAAATCACGCCGCGCGGTTTATCTTTCTGGCGGAAAATATCGACCCCTTCGACGACGGACGGGAAAAATACATGCCTCCCGACCACGTCAAGCGTGCCTTTATCGTTGCGCCACCCTTTCGATTGAACGTGATCCAACGCTTCGAGCGCCCGGGGATTGTACGCAAACAGCTCCACGCCGCCTTCGTCTTCGAGAGGTAAGAGCTCCCCAAAGGCGTCCAGCATGTCCCGAAGCGCATCCACCGCCGAGCGCCGAAACACCAGTATGCCGGTCATGAACATGAAGGGGGGCATCCGAAGGTTTGCACCCCTCACGCTTCGTTGCTCGCACACGACGGACCCGAACCGGTTTCCACGTTTTGCTTCTGGGCTTGCCGTTGAGGCGATTGAATGCCTCGTATGTATCGTCATCGTCCCATGTCAGCATCTCGTAGCCCTTGCTTCTTGCATACTCATAGATTTGCATCGAAAAACGTCCCGTTTTCTAGGGTTTCTCGGATTCGCTGGAGGATTCGAATCGCATCTTTTCGTGACTTCGCCTTTTCAAGTGCGCGCTCGACGCTCCTATAATACTTATCCGTGTGGACCATCGAGTGCACGATGGATCCCTTGGGGTTGGGCGACTTCGTGGTTGCCGGTAAAAACACGCCGTTCCAAGCCTCATCGATGTGGATCTTGAACTTGTCAAGAATTTTTCGTGCATTTTTGGCCCTGTCATCTCCATGCGCCACCATGTGGTGCAGTGCTTGACCGGCCTTCCGAATAATGTTGAAGGGCGGCGCCTTCATCGCTTTCTCCAAACGATACCGATGCGCCTTCGCCGAAACGGAAGCGACGACCGTGCCAATCCGAACGAATCCCCGACCCCATTCGTCGCGATGGGAATGAAAATGGGAATGTTCTCGAGTCGCTTCACGGCCGTCGTCAGCGCCTTCGCGCCTTTGCTCACGGCCGACGCTAGCAACCTGGCCCCACCGAGCGGACCCAGCGCCACTTCCAGCAATGCGAATTCAACGAGCATGACGCCGACGTCGATGGCGAACAGCTTCGCCTCGACTTCGAATTTGCCTTGCTCGAATCCGGCCTGATAACCTGCCATGACCAAGCCATCGAGGATCGGATCGTCATACTCGGGCAATGGCTCGATCGTATTCAGCGCATCCGCCATGCGCTGCTGAATCTGCTCGAGCGACCCTGGATCCGATGTCAACGCGCGTTTCAACCACGAATCGCTCTTGTTGATGACCGCCTGTGACTCCGCTGCGCCTATCGTCACGGCTTTTCCGAGCACGTAAGCATTCTCGAAGCCCAAATGAAACGCCACGTTGCGAGCACGCAACGATATCAATTCTTCCACCGAATATGCCACACGCGGCTGTTTGTCGCAAAAGAACGGGCTCCGAATCGGTACATCCGATGTTTGCCCAAAGAGGAGTCGTGCATCCGATAGACGCTCTTCGATCGATACGGGCACGGGACATGGTGCGGGCTCTGGTTCGAACGCGGGCACTTCCAAAATGCTCGGCTGCGGAATGTGCGGGCACCACGCATCCACGCGACTCAATGGCAGCAATCGGAGGTTTTTCGTGGGCCCGTCCTCTGCGTATTTGAAGACATATCGAATGTGTGCAGGATCCTCCTCGCCGGACGTCGACGCAGCCAGTCCACTTTCCGTTGGAAAATCGAAATACACCCCGGGACCCAGCTCCGGAGGCTTCCAGCACACGTTGAATACCCGCTCTTTTGGAATCGGTCGCGACGCGGGGACCGCGGGAGCGCAACCGGCGACCCCGAATGCGCACAATAAACTTGACAACCATATCAAAACCCGGAGTCGCTGACCGAACCGCCCCACGACCAAGACCAACCAGGTTTGGAAAACCTTGAAGAGATGCCCCATGGCCGCCAGTGTCGATGACCACATGCGGACATGTCAACTCAAACGCGAACGGCGGTTCGCATCATCTTTGGACCCTCGTCCTCCCGCTTCAGCGTCACCCCGCACCGGCGCCGAATGGCGTGCGGATCATCTCGTTGCGGCGCTTTGTGGCACGATAGCTGGCGCGCACGGCGCACCGATTCGCGGCGCATTCAATGAGCGGCGAACGATGCCGCGGCGCATTCCGTGAGCGGCGCGGCGGCCTGCGCCGGTCAGTTTATGCGACGCGAGAGCGTCATTGGACACGGCAACCGGCGCGCAGCTCCGCGGCGAATTCGGCAAGCGACGAAGGACTTGGTTGCGGGCTCCGTCAGCGGCGCATGGTCGAGCGGCGCAAAACGATGACGCTCACGGCGCAAAGCGCCAATGGGACGTCGATGAAAACGGCTTCAGCCTTCCTGGGCAGGCTCCGCGGACTTCGCGTGACTGGGCGCTGGGTAGCGATTCGCAAGGCCGTGGAGCGATTCGAGGAGCGCGCGGGCGCGCTTGTGGTCGGTTTCATGGCCGTGGCGGATGACCCACGCGAGCTGACGTTCGACGTCCGCGAACGTCGCCGAGCAGGCCGATAGCGCCGCGCGTTTTCGCTCATAGGGGCGCCGAGCCGTGCCTTCGCCGTAACCAGTTGCCGTAGCGAGCGTTTCGGTCGCTTCCTCGACCTCCACGAGCCAGGCCTCCATTCCGAGCAGCGCGATGTCCGCTGCATTTTGAGGTTCCTTGGCGAGGACCAATTGGTTTCGCCCGAAATCGACCTCTTGGTGATACTTCATTTTGGTTTGGCCGCTGCCGGCGCCCTTCATGAATGCCTTTTGGAGGCGTCCCGCTGCGGCGCGTTTCGCCGCGTCCTTGTCGTGGGACGCAGCATAAAGCAGCCCGCCGCCCTTCCTTTGCGTGGCGTCCCAGCCATCATCCGCCGCTTCCGCGCTGTCCGAGCCGCCGTCGGCCGAGACGAGCTCATCGAGTACCCATGTGATTCGGAGCTTGCATGCGACGACGAGTGGCGCGTCGACCAGGGATTTGGCCGCCATGCGATTCGGCCCGAGATAGGGCGCGTGATCAATGAGGCCCCCACTCCCCTTGCGAGAGCTCGGGGACATATCCTTTGAATCCGTCTTCGGTAATGTGCGCAAAGCTTGGTGCTGCCATGGCGTTCCTCCGTGGGTCGCAAGCGTACACGAGGAGTGGAAGGAAAGTAAAGTGGCGTGGAGCGTGTTGGTTTTTTTAGCATTGACGCGTCCATGTCGCCTTGCGTCAACGTTGGCCGCTTCTTGCGCGGGCAACGTTGACGACGCAACCGAATGCGTTTCTGCCCATATTGCATCGGTGGATTTCGCGTATAGTACTGCTTCGATCATTTCATAGGTGTCACCAGGGCCGAATGCAGCACCAGGTTGCGTCTCATTGGACGTAACCGTGACAAGGTTCAACTTACAATTCGCGAGCTTCGGAATGGGTGGGGGCAAGAGGGCAGAGCGGCGAGCGCCGAATGTACCACGTTGTTGACAGCCGAGCTTGCCCCCAGTAGGATCGGCGCCCATGGTCGACCCGGCGTTTCGAGCCACGCAGAAAGCGTTCTTCCAATCTCTCCGTGACCGGCCGCTCGACTTGCTCGATGCCGAAGATCGCAAACTTTACGAACCGTTACACGATGACGATCATGATCCTGTAAAGCGCCTGCTCGATACCGTGGAGTTCAGTGGTACCGAGAGCGTCCAGCTCGTTGCGGGCTTTCGCGGGACGGGCAAGACAACCGAGTTCTCGCGCCTGGAGAAGGACCTTTGGGAGGCGGGACATATCGTCATTCGCGTCAACTTGGATGAATACGTCGACATGCATTCGTCGGTCGACATTCGAGATTTTTTGCTCATCGTTGCGGGCGCAATCAGCGACAAGCTGACGAGCGATCGGCTTCTTGGCAAGGATAAGGGTCTCGAAAAAAGCTTCTGGGAACGATTGCAGAATATATTATCGACAAACATCCAGGCCAAAGAGGCGACCGTCAAGACGCCGGCGGGTGACTTGAAGCTCGCGCTTCAGAGCGATGCGGATTTTCGTGAACGTGTGCGCAATGCGTTTTCGGGTCGTCTCGAGCAGCTCGTCAACGACGTTCGTACGCACCACCGCAAGGTGCTCGAAGCGCTTCGTGAGCGTCACGGCCCAAATGCGCGACTCGTCGTCATTCTGGATTCGCTCGAGCATTTGCGCGGCAGTGTGGAGCGCGCCGAGATGGTACGCCGCAGCGTCGAGGAGATGTTTTTTACGCATGGGCAACGAATTGGTTTGCCCGATACGCACATGATCATCAGCGTTCCGGCGTTCCTTGCCGTGAAGGCCGATAATCTCGCTGCACAATTCATGAATGGCAAGGTCGAGGCGTGGCCGGCATATCGTGTCGTCGATCGACGGGGGCAGCGCACGGAGGTGGTCGACCGTATCGTTCGGCTCGTGAAGCGGCGAGGTCGCTGGGATCTGATGCTGCCGAATCAAGCGGCGCTCGAACAGCTCATCATGGCGTCGGGCGGCCACTTGCGCGACCTGTTCAATATGCTCATCGAAGCCATTCATTTGGCTGGTCGAGGGGTTCTGCCCAATGCTGCCGACAAAGTGGTGAGCGTAGCGCGCCGCGCATACATGCCTCTGTACAAAGACGAGATCGCGGTGCTTCGTCGCGTGGCCATGACGCAGGGCCTGCAAGATTTGGAAGGCAAGGAGCGGGAGTACGTTTTGCGATTTCTCGATGCGGGGCTCTTGCTGTGTTACTTGAACGATGACTTTTGGTACGACGTTCATCCGCTCGTCAAAAACGTCGTTCTCGGCACATGAGCGAAACGCTGACCGAAGCGCTCGAGCGCCTGCATTTTCATCTTGATAACCAATCGGGCTTTTGGTTTGCGCTCGTCGCGACGGATGCGGAAGCACCACGGGTGCGCATGCGTGAGGCGGGGGAGGCCTGGTGCAAGGAGCATGGCGTAGCGTTCTATCAGCACGAACCCGAGCCGACGGGTCTCGTGCCGCTTGGAATCGATTTGGCACGAGGCGACCAGCCGGGGCTGCATTGGATTCGGGCGGACGGGGTAAAGGGTACGGCTGCGGAATGGGAAAAACACGCAACGCTGCTTTTCATGGCGATGAACGAGCGACGGGATGGATATCGAAAACGGCTCGAAGGTGCAATCATCGTCGAGGGGCGCGCATCGCTGAAGTTGCGATTGCGTGACTTGGCACCGGACTTGTTTTCGATTCGAGCGTTCATCGCCGAACCAAGTGAAGAGAGCGATGTCGATCGGTTCGAGGCGCCCGAGTCGCAGCGCAAGGTGCCGACGTTCGACGACGCCGCATCGGACCTCGTGGATCCCGATGCGTTGGGGCAACATATCTCGAGGCTCGAAGGGGCCGGCGACCGAGCGTCAATCGAGAGGCGTATTTTTTTGCGTGGTGAACTGGTGCGCGCTTTGCTGCGTGCGGAGCGTTTCGAGGCCGCGAAGAGAGCGGCGGATGTCCTCGACGCAGACGTGCGAGCCGCTGGGGCGCTTCCGACACCGTTGTCGTTGGATGCGCAATACTTGTACAACGATGCAAGTCGCGCTGCGGCAAGGTCACAGGGGGATTTCCAAGCGGCTCTGGTATTTGCGAACAATGCAATCATCGTGGTGGAACAATATCCAGAGCATCGATTCACGCGTGATCGAAGCGCTCCGTATGCAGCACGAGCACGAATTCGCGAATTGTTGTCGGATAGAGAAGGGGGGATTTCGGATTGGATACGGGCCATTGAATACGATGAGCTGGAACTGCAAGCCGATCCCCGAAATCCGCGATTACGCGGCTTGCTACTCGATCATGGTAGAAATGTATCGCTGCAATTCACACTGGCCGGGCGATCTGCTGAGGCGCTCGAGGTTCTGGGCCGAGCGCAAATGCAACTCGCTTCATGGGAGCAAGAGAACCCGAACGAGATACGCTGGCTTTATGAGCGTGCATGTCTCGAGATGATGATAGGCGCTGCCCAGTCGGGCAACGGCGACCTAGGTGCGGCCTTGAGGATGTTCAAACGAGCTGCGGCTACGGCCGAGGCATGTAGGAAGCGGGATCCGGGGGATAGACATATTCGGCGTGCCGTGCTGGGTGGACACATTCTTCACGCCACGATCTATCTCTTACAACGAGATGTCTCTCCCGAAGGCCTCGATGCATATGATCGTTTACTCGGTGCATGCACCATTGATTATCGCAACCGCGAGTCATCGTCCGCATTCGACCTCTGGGCACACGCCAATCTCGAATTGCTGCATGGGGTGCTCCTAAGCTTTCGGCGCGAACGGCAACGCGCGCTCGAATCGTTCATATTCGCTGCCAAACGCTCGGCACAACTCACACGCACGCTTGCACGTTATGCAGGCTGGCGCGCCACCATGCGAGCACTCGACGTGGTCGTGCGTGTTCTGGCAGCGCCCGACGCTGGCAAGAGCTCAGGGCCCCAAGCGAAAGGTTGAACAGCCATTACGTCATTCACCCCTTCCCCGCTCGCGCAAGACAAACCGATGTCACGTTGACAGCTCCTGCTGCAATGAGCGCCTGCCGACACGCCAATAACGTGGCCCCGGTCGTGAGCACATCGTCGACCAGGAGCACATGGCGCGATTGCACGGCCGATACGTCGCGTACATCGAATGCCTCGGCCATGTTCGCCAATCGCTGGGCTCGTCCCAAGCGCGCCTGTTGCGCCGTTTCGCGACGACGTTCGAGCGCACGCGGAGCAAATGGCACTTCGAGCTGCTCGGCAACGGCACGCGCAAGCAATGCCGATTGATTGTAGCCTCGTTCGGCAAGTCGCCGCGGATGAAGCGGCACGGGCACGACCACGTCGGCTCGAATGTCTGCATCCATAACCGCGCGCCTGAGCAATTGTCCAAGCGGCCTAGCCAAATCCGCTCGCCCTTCGTACTTGAATCGCGTCAATGCCTTCGCAATGGCACCTCCAAAACATCCAAATGCAATGGATCCGTCAGGATGAGGTGAATCACGAACGAGGGTTGCCGCACATGCGGGACAAAACACGTGCCTCGATGAGATGGGAAGATCACATGCAGCGCACGCCGGAGGGCTCAGCGCATCGAGTACTGCGGCAGTGACGGCACGGGCGAGAGCGGAGACGAGGTGCGATGAAGGCATCACTGGTCCATCGTCACGAGCGGGGGTCGAGTTGCGTGGGCAGACAAAAATTGGCCTTTCTTCCGAAATGATGGGTACGATTCTCGCGAAGTGGCCGTCGGACACCGAATCGAACAGCGCCAACCGAGCGCTTTTGTAAACGCGCCAAGGGGGCGTGCTTGAGCCAGTCCGACATGTGGCGGTGGGCCGACGACCAAGGCGAGCAGCGTCTCGTTGGCGAGGACGAGCTGCGAACAGCGATCGCGAGCGGGGTTTTGCCTCCATCGACGCTGGTGTGGCGCGAAGGAATGAGCGCGTGGATGCCGGCCATGTCGGTGGCGGAATTCGCGAACGTGGTGCCCACGGGCGGCGGGAACCGAGCGAGCGAGAAGGCTCCAGAAGCCGCGAACGCGCCGGATGCCGCGGCGAATGCAATGGCTGCAGCAAGTGCACCAGGGCCGTCGGCAAGCGGCGCCGGTCCGATGCTGACGGCTGCGACGCTTCATGGGCTGAGCCCAAGCGACGTGCTTGCGGCGGCTGCAGCTTCGGCGAAAGAGAAACGCACGCCGAGCGTGGCGCCACCGCGGCCTGCCGCAGGGAGCGCAAAGCCGACAGGAACGAAGACGTTGCGTCCGAATTTTGGGCCCGCGATTCCCGCGCCGCCTCGTGTGCCGTCGGAAGGCGCAACGAAGCAACCGGCAGCGCCGCGTCAGGGCGGGCCCATTCGTTCACCAGCCGCAGCGCCGGCTCCACGTGCACCATCGACGAGCGCGATCGACAAGGAGTGGTCGATCTCGGACGACGAGACGACGAACGTTCCGGGCAAGGACAAGTCGGTGCAGCGGCCCGAGCCGCCGGTGGAAACGGCAGCGCGCGAGGCGCCGAGCCCTCGAGGAGCGACGCCGCAAGTGCAGCCGTCGCGTACGAGCACGGTGCGAACCGCGCCGCCACCGAGCCCCCATGCAGAACGTCGACCGACGGAAGAAACGACGGAATCGACGACGTTTCAGTTCGAAAAGAACGCGCTGAGCCTGCGGGTCGTGAAGCCTTCGGGCGACAAGGGCGATGGTGCGGTCGAAGCTCGTGGCGAAAAAGCACGATCGAGCGCGGGCACGACGCTACGAAGCGAAGCGCCGCCGGGCTTGATGGAGTCGTACGCACAGCAGCAGGCGGCTCGGTACGAAGCTGCGCAGGAGGGCCCACCGCCCACGGAGCCATCGCCCGATTTTGGAACGACGACGCAGGAGCTCGACCCGGCGTATGCGCGAGCGATGCTGCAATCGGCGGACTTGCCGGAGCCGCCGAAGGTGCGCGAACAAGCGCCGACGGCCATGCTGCCGGACGTGGACGACGCCGCTGCGGACGATGCCGACAAGCGTCCGCACGAGGTGAGCCGAACGATTCGCTTGGCAGCGGATTTCCTTGGGAAAGTGCTCGGTCCGGCGCTCATGCAGAAGTCCGCCGCGAGCGAGCTACTGCAAATCAAGCCGCCGCCGCTGCCGCCTCCAGCGTCGGCGCTTCCCGATGGCCAATTCGTTCGTTTGCCGTCGGCGACGCCGCAGGCCGCAACGTCGCTCGCACTTCGCGCCGTGCAACCTCCAGCGCCGGCAGATCCCGTACCCGCACAGCTTCCTTTGAATGCTCTGCTCATGAGCGGCGGGCTACTCATCACGATGGTCATTGGTGCGTTTTTCGTGGGGCGCTGTTCGGTCAAACCGAATGCAATCAATGCCCCCACGGCACGCGCGGGCATTGGTGATGCCGTTCGAGTGCTTCAAAATGGTCTTCCCGGACCTCCCAAGCCGTGCTGGGTTGCCAAACAGCCGGCGCGATACGCTCCGGTCGTATCGAAGAGCATTCCTTTCGAGCTGCTGGCGCTCGCGTCCGGCAAAGTTGCGATTGGTTATGCAAAAAGCGACGACGAAGCCGTTGGCATCGAAGTGACGCCAGCCACGGGCCAGATCGACGAAGATTACGTGGACAAGGCCGCGTCCGAAATCGCGCGCGTAACGCCCACGGGCAAAGGCTTTTTCATTTCAACGACGGAAGCACCGGGAAGCCTGAAGTCGCTCATTCCGGTGAGCGCCGAAAAACCGTTTTACCTGGGCATATCGCAAGCTCAGGTTGCGCTGTCCGATCAACCGAGCGGCGTGGCAACTCGGTTATGGCCCGTGGGAGACGATCCGAGTGGCCTTCGCGCCCTGACGCTCGGCAATCGAGGTTTCGTCGTGGCGTTGCGCACGGGTTCGTCCCGACAACAGAAGGTCTTCGCGGGCATGCTCGGTGCGGATCGCAAGACGGCGACCAATCTCATGCATGTGGCTGGCTCGGGGGGCCAAGTGAGCGAACCGGTGATCGGTTTCAATGGTCGGGAGGTCGCGATCGTGTACAGCGAGCAGGATCGAGGTCCGTGGAAGGTTCGCATGGGGCGTGCGCCGCTGGGGAAGATTCCCGAAACGACGACGGCATTCGCGGTGCCTGCTGGAGGCCCCGGAGGAGATGCGAATTACGCGTCGATCGCTGGTCTTGCCGATGGTCGATGGGTGCTCGTGTGGACCGAGGGTTCGTCGGGGTCGAAAGCCGTACGAGCTCAAACGTTTGGCGCGAACTTCGCCGTCATTGGAGACCCGATCGTGCTTTCGCCTCCGTTTGCAAACTTGGGCCAAGGCATGGTGGGGGTCGTGGGCAATCACGTGGCGGTGGTTTTCGTGCAACGAGGCCGATCGAACTACGAGCTTTGGGGAAGCGTGCTGCAGTGCGGCTGAGGGCGGCGTGGCTCCTTGTCGCGCGCCTTCGCGGCGCATAAGCTCCGCGAGCGCCGATCTACGCGCTCGTCCGCCACCGCTTACGGAACCACCGCCCACGCATGACGCGACCGACCACGCACGCACTCGTTTCATTCGGTTCCACCATCGCGGTGCTCGCGCTGAGCTGCACGGCTTTGGCCCAAGCGACGCCGCTGCCGGAATCGATCCCGATCGGCAGCTTTACGTTTCGGCCGTCGGTCGAGCTGCGCGTGCGAGGCGAATACCGCGAGGCTCCGTTCGACATTGGTGGCGCGTACTTCACGAGCTCCGCGGTGCTCGGGGATGCCTACCAGTCGAACCTGCCGCCGCGCTTCGATGCGCCGACGTACATGACGCCGCTTTATCCGAACCAATGGGCCGCGACGTCGCGAGCTCGCATCGGGCTCGGTGTCGACCGGGGCGCGGTCACGGCGCAACTCGTGCTGCAGGACTCACGCACGTATGCGGGGTCCAACGTTGTTGGTTTTGGCATTACGCAGAACGAATACTTCAGCAGCCTTGGGCTTTTCGAGGGGTTCATCGACATCCACTCGAAGAAGCGAAGTGTGTGGTTCCGGGTGGGACGACAACGCATCGTGTGGGGCGATGGACGGCTCGTGGGTGAAGGCGACTTTCTGCAGTACCCGCGCGCATTCGACGCTGCGCGTTTCGGTTTGTCCTGGAAGCGCTTCGACGTGGACGCGTTTGCCGCGCTGATCGGGGCCGGCATCGGAGGCTTGGGAATCGGCGGCTTGGGGGGTTTGGCGGGTGGTGCGTCCCCGTCCACCAACACGTCTTCGGCGTTCCCGGCGACGACGGGCAGTCAGCTTTACGGGTTGCGCGTCGCGTGGCATGCGATGCCGCTGCTCAATGCTGAAATTGGCTCTCTCGCGCGGGTCGTTCGAGCTCCGGTAGCGAACGATCTCACGCCCAGCGACACGTTTGTCCTGTCCGCTCGTTTGTCCGGGGACAAGCGCGGTTTTCGCTACTCGGTGGAAGGTGCCTACGAGCTTGGGCGGATCTCGAGCTTCGAGGTGAACCGAGACTTGCGTGCTTTTGCGGCCGCCGGTCGTGCAACATGGGAAACGGCTTTGCCTTGGCACATGACGTTCGGTGCAGAAGCCGCGTACGCATCGGGCGACGACGGCAGCACCGATCCTGCCGCGGTTCAAACGCGCTTCGATCCGATCACTCCGGACAAACGCCCCGGTCACAACCTCATGGGCCTCTACGCGTGGTCCAACTCGATCGTGGCGGGCGGGGACATCGCGGTTCGTCCTGCCGAACCTGTCGGCATCAATGTCGGATACCGCTTCGTTGGGTTGGCCGAGCCCAAAGGTCGCTGGACGTCGGCGTCGCTCGTTGCGATCGGCGCTTCATCGACGAACGAGTCGCACGTGCTGGGTCATCAGCTCGACCTGGGCGTCGGCATGCGGTTCTGGCAACCGCTCACGATCGATGCGGGTTACGGGCTGTTCATCACGGGCGACGGGGCAAAGAACATCTTGGAAGCATCGGGACGAGGACGCCTGAGCGCGCAGCACTTTGGGTACTTGCAGGCGACGCTGAAGGCGCCGTGATCGGACGTTGATTGTGTAGTGCGGGGTTTTAGAGGCTGTCGCGAAACGCGTCACCCTGCGCGTCCACGCTACCACGCGGCGGGTTGAAGAGGCCGTTTCAAGACTCGGACGCGTACCTCGCCAGGCCCGCGGGTAAAACCCGCGCTCAGACAAGCCTCGCGCTGCCGCGCTCGGACTAACGTCATGGTTGTATGGCGAGGCCTGCAATTGCAAAATCGTGCGGGATTCTCGATGATGATCGCAAACCGCACAACGCCAGTCCCGAACGGTAGTGAGGGACTTTTGAATGTGTAGCGCGGGGTTTTAACCCCGCGCCGGGTGCAATGGGCTCAACGCCTCTGCAATGGGCTCAACGCCTCTAGGGGGGTGAAGCGATCAAGTGCTCGGGGCGGGCTTGGGAGCACCGAAGATGCTGGTTTGGCGGCGCTTTTCCTTCGCTGCCTTCTCGCGCTCCGCGTACGTCGGGATGACGACGCGTTGTTTTTCGGAAAGCTCGCCACCTTCGAAGACAGTCTTCAGCTCCTCGGCATCGAGCGCCTCGCGTTCGAGCAGCGCCTTCGCAATCGCTTCGAGGCGATCACGCTTCTCGAGCAGCGTGTTTTTCACGATCTGGTACTGCTCGTCGATGATGCGACGAACCTCTTCGTCGATCTGACGCGCAGTTTCGTCCGAGTAGTCCTGGCTGCGCTGCGTGTAATCACGGCCCAGGAAGATCGAGCCTTCCTCGCCGCCGTACGCAAGCGGCCCGAGCTTGCTCATGCCGTACTCGCACACCATCGCCCGCGCGATGTGCGTGAGCTGGCGGATATCGTTCGACGCACCGGTCGTGAGCTTGCCGAAGAAGATCTCTTCTGCAATGCGCCCACCGAGCGCCGATTGAATCTGCGCCTCGAACTGCTCCTTCGTGCGGCTCAGGACGTCGCCACGAGGCAGCGGCATCGTGACGCCAAGCGTTCGCCCGCGCGGAATGATCGTCACCTTGTGGACGGGATCATGATGCTCGTTCGCGATCATCATGATGGCGTGACCAGCTTCGTGGACAGCCGTGTTCCACTTCTCTTCCTCGGAGATGATCATCGAGCGACGCTCGGAGCCCATCAGGACTTTGTCCTTGGCCATCTCGAAGTCGATCATCGAAACGAAGTCCTTGTCCTGTCGAGCAGCAAGAAGCGCCGCTTCGTTGACGAGGTTCTCGAGGTCTGCCCCGACAAACCCAGGCGTGCCTCGCGCAATCGTTTCGAGCACGACGTCGGTGCCGAGCGGAACTTTCTTCGTGTGCACGGAGAGAATGCCTTCGCGACCGCGAATGTCGGGACGGTTCACGGTGATGCGGCGATCGAAACGGCCCGGACGCAGGATTGCAGGATCGAGCACGTCGGGACGGTTTGTCGCGGCAATGATGATGACGCCCTCGTTGGATTCGAAGCCGTCCATCTCGACGAGGAGCTGATTGAGCGTCTGCTCGCGTTCGTCGTGACCACCGCCGAGACCCGCGCCGCGATGGCGACCCACAGCGTCGATCTCGTCGATGAAGATGATGCAAGGCGCATGCTTCTTGCCTTGCTCGAAGAGGTCACGCACGCGGCTTGCGCCGACGCCAACGAACATTTCGACGAAGTCCGAGCCCGAGATCGAGAAGAACGGAACGCCCGCTTCGCCTGCAATGGCCTTGGCGAGGAGGGTTTTACCGGTACCAGGCGGACCCATCAAAAGGACGCCTTTGGGAATGCGTCCACCGAGCTTCTGGAACTTCTTCGGATCTTTGAGGAACGCGATGATTTCCTCGAGCTCGTCCTTGGCTTCGTCGATGCCCGCGACGTCGGCGAACGTGATCTTGTTCTGCGACTCGGACAAAAGCCGCGCGCGCGACTTGCCAAAGCTCATCGCTTTGCCGCCGCCGGCCTGAAGCTGCCGCATGAACAGGTAAAACATCACCAAAAGGAAAACCATCGGCAGGATGGTCACGAGCGCGCCCGACCAGAACGGCGACGCGTCTTCCTTCTCGAAGCTCACCGCAACCTTGTGTTCGACGAGGTCCTTGGTGAGTGCATCGTTGGCGACCGGGCCAATCGTCACTTGCTTCGTTTTCGAGTTGGTTTTCGGGTCTTTCACCCAAAACGTGTATTCACGATCCTTGATCGTGACGTTCTCGACGTGCGGCTCTTTTTCGCGATCAGCGTGAACCTGAGCCATGAATTGACTGAATGCGACTTGCGTAGCAGGCGGCCGATCCGGGCTCAAAAACTGCCAGATCACGAGAAACATCATGATCAGCAGGACCCAGAGCAGCAGCGTCTTGTGCGATTGCTTCACGAAAACCCTCGGGAGGCTCGCCTCAGGTTGAACTTTTGTGGCTCCGGGTCGCCTTCGGCGCCCTTCGCCCCGAACTCCTGAGTGGGAACGAATAGACTGCGTTCAAATGTAACGCTTATCGAGACCAGCATGCCACGCGGCAGCAAGCCCGTCGACGAAAGCGCAGCGACCCGATGTGCGGAGTCGGAACGCCGATGGCGTCCGCCGCCCCAAACCGAATCAATCCCTGTCGATAAGGACGATTTTTCCTTTTGCAAAGGCTACGTCCACATCTTGCCCCCCCTTCTTACGAATCTTCACACTTCGTTCACCTGATCGACGCGCCCGCTCGATCATGTCGCGCTGCGCCCGCCCAAGCTCTGCAAGCGGGTCTTCGTCCGGACAGACCTCGGAAAGCATGTCCGCAAGTGCACAGAGATGGTCGATGACACGCGGCGACATGTCCTCGAGCAGCGGCAAAAGCTCGCGGCGAATGCGTACGCGCAAAAAGCGCGGATCGGCATTGGATGGATCCTCCGCGCACGCGAGATCGTGTCGCCGAACGTGTGCCATGACGTCGCTGCGTCGCGCACGGATGATCGGGCGAATCAAGTCGCGGGCTTCTTGCGGTTTTTCCAGCATCACGGGTGACGACGCACGCGAGGAAAGAACGGCAAGACCGCGCGGACCGGCTCCACGCAAAAGACGCAAGAGCACGGTTTCCGCACGATCATCGGCGGTGTGGCCCGTCGCAACGACGCACGCTCCCGCTCGAATGGCCGCTCGTTGAAGCGCTTGATGCCGCGCCTCGCGAGCACGAGCTTGTAAGTTCGATCCAGGCGCGACGTCAACCCGTGTGACCTCAAACGATACGTCGAGCTTTTTGCAGAGATCGCCCGCCATCGCGAGCTCGCGCGAAGCCTCGGGCCTGAGGCCGTGATCGACTCCGTGCGCGACGACGACGTGGCCCAAGGTCTTGCGCAAAAGCGCCAATACATGCAGGAGCGCCGTCGAATCCGGTCCTCCCGAACAAGCGACCAGCACCACGTCGCCCCGCGCAAAGAGTTTGTCATCCCGTACCGTGCGCTCGACGAGACGCCGAAGCGACGGTGGATGCGACCGACCATCACGGCCAGACAGGTTACTTTGCGACAAACCTCGTTCGGAGCTCAACGCAGTTCGAATGCTTTGCAAAAAGTGACTTCCGAGCAGTGATCCAAATCCCGAGCGCGATGCATCGCGTGCGGATATTCGAGCGAACAACGGTCGCGTTCGGCATCGTATTGCGCGCAATCGTCACACGCGAATACGAGCCGAAAGCGGCGCGCTTCGTCCCGAAGCCGATCGTCGACGCGGTGGATCATGCGCGGGCAGGATAGCGCAGTCAGTCGCGACGAGCCCGAGAAGGACGGCCTTCGCCGCGCGAGCGAACGAGGCGCGCAAGGGTCTCGACGTGACTGGTTTGCGGGAACAGCTCGACCGTCTCGAGGTGCGTGAGGGCAAACCCGGCGCGGACGAGGGTGCCGAGATCGCGAGAAAGCGTGGCTGGATCGCATGCGACGTAGACGACGCGGGTGGCGCGCGAAGAAGCGATCGCCGCAGCAGCTCCAGCCGCGCCCGATCGCGGTGGATCGAGGACGACGACATCGGCGCTCGAAGCAATGGGAAACTTGTCGGCGTCCGCAACGGTGACTTTTCCGGACAAACCTCGCGCCAATAGGTTTTGCCGCGCAGCCGTGGCTGCTTCCTCGCTCGCTTCGACGGAGAAAAACGCAGTCGCCGCGCGTGCGAGAAGCACGGAGAACGTACCACTGCCAGAAAAGAGCTCGACGACCGTGCCGAGCGAAGCGCTGTCGGTCGTCGCCGGAGCATCGGGATCGCTGCGGCACAGATCGAACACGCGCCGGGCCAATTGGTTGGCACCTTCGTCGGAGGGTTGTGCGAACGAGCCGGCCGCGATCACGAGCGGCTCGCCGTCGGCGCCTTCGAGGATCGCGCGCGGGTCGCCAAAGGTGGCTGGCACCTTGACGCCGTCGAGACGCACGCGAGCTCCTGCCCACGCTCCGCTCTTGATGTGCTGATCCATCGCAGCCCACGCGCTCGGAGACAGTTCGCCACGCCAAACCACGTCGATGCACAGACGCCCTGCTGCGCCGCGCGCGATCTGGACGTCACCTTCACCGGTGGATCCAGCCAAAACGGCGGGCACATCGTCGAGCGCCACGGCGATGGACGGGTCGAGCACGACACAAGAGCGGACGTCGACGACTTGATGGGACGCCGCGGCGCGATAACCGACGCGCATGCGGCCTCGCTCATTGCGCACGAAGAGCCGAGCTCGGGTGCGATATCGAAGCGGCTCGGCCGCGGGATGAACGCGGATGGGCGGAGGCGACGAACCGATCGCATGCGCGACGGCATTGCGAACGATTTCGGCATGCCAGTGCTGTTGAGCCGCTTCTGAAAGGTGCATGAAGTCGCACCCGCCGCAGCTTTCGACATGTGGGCACGGTGGCTCTCGGCGATCCGGCCCAGGCTCGACGATCCGAAGCAAGCGGCCGCGCGCAGGAGAGTTGCCCCGTTGAATGGCCGCGACGACGTGTTCGCCCGGAGCGGTGCCTGGAACGAAGACGCGCAGGCCGTCCTCGAGACTGCCTACACCCGCCCCGCCAGCGGCCAACGTGTCGATGCGCACGACCTTCTCTTCCGTTCGACCGGGCGCATTTGCATGTCCCTTGGGGCGAGCGTTTCGCGATCGCTGGATCATAGGGACAGCAACTTAGGTCAAAGCGCGCGCGCACGCATCGATGCGGCGCTCGACATGGCGAGGTTTTACGAACGGTTTGAAGGCCCAAACCGCGGTCACTTCATGGAGACGCGCTGCGCGGTGACCTGACCGGAAACGACGATGACGGACACGGTCTTGGTCATCGTGCCCTTCTTCAGCGTGACACGATGCGAGCCGGGTTTGACCGAGAGATGCACGATCGGCGAAGGGCCGAGCGATCGGCCGTTGTCGAGCACGTCGTCGCAGAAGGGGTTGCACACGATGGTCAAGAAGCCTGGTTCGCCGCCGCCTGCAGGAGCCGTCGTTGTTGGCGTTGCCGCTGGAGCTGGCGTGCCTGCAGGTTTGGCCGCGGCGGTGCCAGCGGGCACGGCTGCCGGCGGTGTCGTCGGGGCTGCCTGAGGTTGCTCGGCAGGCGCGGCCGATGCGCTTGCCTCTGGCGCTGGCGTAGGCGCGGGTGTCGCCACGGGTGCAGGTGTCGTGGCTGCAGGCACGACGGCACTTGGGGCGCTCGTCGTTTCTGGCACCTTCGTCGGAGTAGAAGGCGCTGGTGCTTTGAGTTTGAAATAAACGAGGACGCCGATGCCGATGATGCTGAGCGCGACGAGCGTCACGACGAGGATGAGCACGCCGGTGTTGCGTTTCGGCTGGTGCAAACCGGCGGCCTGTTGCTGCGCCATCCAGAGCTGCGCCGGATCGGGACGTGGCAGCGACATCGCCGTTTCGATTTGCGACTGCCCACCGCGACCGTACATCGCCTGCGCCATCTGTTGTTGCTGATGCGGCGTGGGCCCCGACGGCGGAACGCTTGGAAACGCAGCCGTCGGTTGCTGCGGCTGAAAATTCGGCGGCGGCGGCTGACCGAAACCGTAACCCGGCTGCGCGGATACGGGTTGTCCGTTGAAACCCGGCGGAGGTTGCGACGGCGTTGGCGGCGAAAAACCGCCGAAACCAGCCGCCGGCTTGGGGGGTTGATTGAAGTTTCTCGGCGGACCGGGATCGGGGATCTTGGCATTCGCCGGCATCGCGATCGTCGAGTTGAGATCGTCAAAGTCCTCGCCAGCACCCATGCCGCTCGGAAGCGCCGCCGTGCGTTCGTCTCGGCCACCAGGACCCGGATACGCGGGCATCGGTGTCGTCGCCATGCCCGCCGCCGGCATGCCTGCCGCGGGCTTCGGCCCCGTGCGGAAATCCGCCGGGCCGGGCATACGCATCGCACCCGCCGCCGCAGCCTTCTCCATGTGATCACGAGTCGCCACCGTCGTGGGAATGTCCTCGTCATCATCCATGAGCGAATCGGCTGCCATGAGGCCCGACACCGACGAACGTTCGTTCGGCGCCGGAAGACCCGATGCGCCCCTCGCGATCGGTTGCGAATGCGACTGCGACGGCGCCTTCGACGTGGCGTTGCGACCCTTCTTGTCGTCGTCGTCGAGCACTTCGAGCACATCGCCGCCGCCTTGCTGCGCACGAAGTTTGTCGATGTCGATGTTCGACGTGACCTCGGCAGCCCACGTGAGATGCGCATCACGCTTGGCAATACGGTCGTTGAATATGCCGCGGACGAACTGAGCAACTTCTTCGGGACCGACGAACGATCCGCGCTGCATCAAGAAGCCTTGAAGCGCGCGGGAAAACTCACGCGCCGTCGCGTAACGATCCTTCTTGTTTTTTGCGAGCGCCTTCAAGACGACCTGCTCGAGGCCCGGCGGATAGCCCCGGATGATCGACGACGGCGGCGGCACGATGCAGGCTTGCACCTTCTCGAGCGTGTCGAGGTCGGTGTCCATGCGGAAAAGACGCTGGTTTGTCGTGAGCTCCCAAAGGACCACGCCGAGGGCAAACACGTCGGTCGTTCGATCGACATCCGCACCTCGCACCTGTTCGGGCGACATGTAGGCGAGTTTTCCCTTGAGCGTTCCGGCGCGCGTGGACGCAAGACGATCGGCCACTTTGGCGATGCCGAAGTCGACGACCTTGGTGTAGCCGTCGTACGTGACGAACAGGTTGTGCGGCGTGACGTCGCGGTGAACGAGTCCGAGGAGTTGGCCGTTTTTCCCGCGCAACTCGTGCGCCGCGTGAAGCCCCTCGGCCGCGTCGGCGCAGATGCGCGCCGCGAGCTCGGGCGTGATGTTCATCCTCCGCTCTTCAGCCTGCCGCATCACCTCGCGCAAAGGTTCGCCATGGAGGTACTCCATCGCGATCCAGTACGTGTTGTCGTCTTTGCCGAGATCGAAGACCTGCGCGACGTTTGCGTGGTTGATGCCCGCGGCGATGCGAGCTTCGTCGAGGAACATGTCGACGAACTGGTCATCCTCGACGAGATGCGGATGGATGCGCTTGATCGCGACCCACTTCTGAAACCCGCCTGGGCCGTCCATGCGCGCGAGATGCACGCTGGCCATGCCGCCGACGCCGATCTCGTCGACCACACGGTATCGACCGAGGAAAAACGTCTTCGGTTGGTCCTTGTCGGCATCCTTCGAGCGAGGACCAGAAGAGGACGACGAAGAGGGGGCGTTCGTTGTCGCTGCCGCTGGTCCGCCCGTTCGGGCAGCCGCAGGTCGAGGCGGAGGTAAGGCCATGACGCGACGATGATGCTAACGCGAAATCGCTCCCTTTTTCCATTCGACTCGAAAAAAGGTCGCGTTGCTCCGGTGTTCAGGATGGCAGCATGCACGCAGAAGAGGCGTGCTTTACGCGTTCAGGGAAATGGCTGCCCAGGCTGCCCACGCTCGAAGTAGAATCGAAAGAAACCCGTCACGAGCGACCTGCGATCGTCTGGGATCTCGCTTGCCAGCGCTCCCACGGGCGCATCTCGAGGGTCCCCCATCTCGACCGAAAATTCGGCGTTCGTGAACTTGTCCGACGCCTCGTCTTCATTCGGATCGCCGCTGAAGAGCGAATGGAACGTGATGGTGCCGTCGACCGCGTAAAGAACGGCGTTTTGGTTGTGGCACGAGCGCTGAAGGTAAAGCGCCATGTGGATCGCCGGCGTGGGCTCGGGCGGCGCAGATCCATCAGGAGGCGGCGGGGGAAGCGTCGCGCCCGGTGGCAATACGCCTGCCGGCAACGTCACGGCGAGCGGTTGACCAAGGAGATCCTTGCGCACTCGCTTGACGTCCTGCACCAGCACCGTCATGCCGTCGGACACCTCTTGCATGTCCGTCCCACGCTGAACGCGAATGTTCACCGTATCGCGGTAGGGGACCTGCACATCCAAGTCGTCGCGATAACTGGGGCTATAGGGGACTGCGGCAAAGAAGTCCGGCTGCAGATCGTAGGCGTCGTACCAACAATCGCGCGCGAAAAGTGCATCGCTCTTGACGTCGCCCTCGCCTTGTCCGAGCGAGCAGCCGGTGCAAACGGCCGGGACAAACAGCGAGGCGAGCAAAATGGGTTTCATGCCGCTCCGCTCCCGTCGTCGTGAAGGGCCGCCGTGATCAGCGCGCCTCCGTAAACACGTTCGCCATCGTAGGCGACCGCGATCTGCCCTGGAGAAACCGCCTTCACAGGCTGATGAAACCGCGCCACGAAGACTTCGATTCCGGTCGACGGATCCACGCTGCGCTCGATCGTCGCGCGTTGCCCCTCGTGACGCGCGCGCACACGAACGTCCGCGTCCAAAGGAAAAACCACGTCCTCGCTCCACGCGCCGTCTCGAAGCAGAGCACCCGTTGCATAAAGCGCGCGCTCGTCACCGAGCTTCACGGTGGCGTCGTCAGGATCGATGCCTACGACGAATGCAGGGCGCCCGAGCGCCACGCCAATGCCTTTGCGTTGACCAATCGTGAACAGATGCACCCCATCGTGCTGCCCAACGACCCGACCTCGATCGTCGACGATGGGACCCGGGCGAACGCGCTCTTGGCCCGCGCGATCAGCGACGAACGCTCCGTAACGTCCATTCGGCACGAAACAAAGCTCCTGGCTTTCCCCTTTGTCCGCGCGAGGCAAACGTCGCGCGATGGCTTCGGCTCGCACCTCTTCCTTGGTCGCGTCGCCAAGAGGCAGCACGAGCTTCGTCAGTTCGTCCTGACGCAACATGTGCAAAAAATAGCTTTGATCCTTCACGCGATCTTTGCCGCGAAAAAGTCGCGTTTTTCCGTCCGAACCCGTCACCGTTCGCGCGTAATGACCCGTCGCGATTTGGTCGGCCCCAAGGCGTGCTGCGAGCGGAAAGAGCTCGCGCATCTTCACGGAACGATTGCACGCGATGCAGGGACTGGGCGTTCGCCCCTCGACGTACGCTTCGACGAACGGATCGACGACGTGCGACTTGAACAGCTCGCGGCGATCGAACGTGAAATGCGGGATGCCCAGGTGATCGGCGGCGCGGCGCGCGTCGTGCTGGTCTTCTGGAGCACAGCACCGCCCGCGCTCGCTGCGATCGTCGGGGTAATCCCATAGATGCAGGGTGACGCCGATGACGTCATAACCTGCATCACAAAGGCGAGCGGCAGCGACGGACGAGTCGACTCCTCCGCTCATGGCCACGACGATGCGCCTTCGTTGCGTCATGGTCCGAGCTTAGCCTCTCCCGAACCCCCTGCTACGAAAACGCCTTCTGGCTCCCTCTCTCCGCCGAGCGTAGCGAGGGGGAGAGGGGGTTGGGGGTGAGGCGCCGGTCAAACCACGCGCTCGGCGCGGCCGTTTGCCTCGGGGTCGTGATCCCGCAAGTATCCGAGGTTGACGGCATTCACGACGGCATGGGCCAAAAGCGGCCCGACGAGCGATCCGGTTGCCGCGAAGATCGTCCCGAGCACGAGCCCGACCGCCGTAGCCCAAGCAATCCAAACCCAGCGACTGGGGCCTCGAACTTGGTGCAGCACACCAAAAAGCACCGATGACCCAATGACGCCAAGGGCGGGCGTCATGAGGCCGCGAAAAAGAATTTCTTCCCCGAGGCTCGAAAGGCCAGCCAGAAGGAAAATTTGTCCAACCGTCAGGTCTTGCGCGACGGGGCGAAGCTCGGCGTGCAGCCTTTGTGCCCATGCGAAACGTCCGACGGCGACACGCGTCGATACCACGACGATGGCCGCTGTCCCGATGCCGCAAAGCGCGCTCGTCAGGGTCGCCGTGAGAGGGGTCGCGGACATCCACGGGTCCGGATGCACCCATGGCGCGCCGTCGCGCAGCACGAACGCCAGCGCGCCGGCAAAACAAGCAAGAAGCGCGTACGCCGCGGCGATTCGCCAAACGGCTGCGCTTCGGCCCGTCCGGGTCCAACGTCCCTGCATACGCCGCATCTTTGCACGCAGGCCGGCGCCATGCCGCTTGCCAATTCCACCAAACGCCTCACCGAGCTCGACCGTTTTCAGCCGCGTCGTAGTTCTTCAGATGCCACCTTCGACCCCCTGGCCGAGTGAACGGCCCCGGATTACATGCTGGCAATGATGTCCTCGGCCGAGTTCAATCAGCGGGGCTCGATAGGCGCGGCGGCGACGCGCAACCTTTCGCCTTCAAAACATCGTGACGAGCGCCCCGACAAACACTGATTGCAAAGCTTGCGGCGCAAGCGTTCCCAGCGGCGCAGCCGTTTGTCCAAGATGCGGAACATCGCAACGCATGGATACGTGCCCGCTCTGCGGATCCACGACAGGTTGCTCAACCGATCCCGAGTTTCGTTATCGCTGCGACGTGTGCGGGGGGCCTCGAGTGCCCTTGCATGCGCCACGAAAACGCCGCGGTGCAAAAGAACTGGCCGCATTGAAGCGCGCCGAAGCCGCGCGCAAGAGCCGCGCAAAAAACCGCGCCGGAGCCATCGCTGCGGGTTTGTCCGCCGCCGGTGTGCTTGGAATGCTCGCCCTCGCCGCGGTCATCAGCTTCGCTGCTGGCTGGAACCTGGGGCTGTGGATCTTTGTCGCAGCCCTCTTCACGGCTGGACCCCTCGCAGCACTGACGGCTTTTCTCGCGTCACGCGCATCCGCTCGAAGCAAGGAGATCCCGGCCGCCATCGATGAAGCGTGGATGGCCGCAGCGACGGATGTCGTCGAACAAAGCAGCACCGCCGTCACCGCAGGCTCGCTCGCAGAAGCGCTACGCATCGAAGAAGCGCAAGCCGAAGAATTGCTCGCGCTGCTCGAAGCAAGCGACCTCGTGAGGCCCGACGGCAACCACGCGTATCGAGCCCGCCTGCGCGTCGCCACGCCCAGCGCAGCCACCGCCAACGAAGACCTCGCCGCAGAAGCCGAAGCGCAAGCGGAAGCCGAAGCCGAAGCGATGGCTCGAGAGCAAAAACGCGAGCGGCTGTGAACGATCGTCGCGACAAACCAAACGTACGGCGCGCGTTGTCGCACGTGGGTGGCCAAGTCCACATCGAGGGCGACGCCGCACTCGGTTCACAGCTCGCCGCAGCGCTCGACGTCCCTACATCCGAAGTCGCCGAGGAAGCCGCTCGAGCGCACGTGCACGGGTTTCACAGCTACCCGGCACGCATGCATCCGCTCACGGCCCGACGCATCATCGAATCGTTCTCCCGCGCGGGCGACGTCGTTCTCGATCCGTTTTGCGGCAGCGGCACCGTGCTCGTCGAAGCGCGTCTCGCCGGACGTCGTGCCCTCGGTGTAGACGCCAATCCTCTCGCCGTGAGGCTCGCATCGCGCAAGTTGCGAGAAGCTTCTGAAGATGAGCGCAGTGCCCTCGTCGAGATGGCTCGTGCCGCGGCTGCACACGCGGACGAGCGCCGGCGCGCGAAGGCCGGCCCCACGAAGCGTTACGGCAAGGACGACCTCGAGCTCTTCGATCGGCACGTCCTGCTCGAGCTCGACGGCCTGCGCGCAGGCATCGACCGTACGCCGTCTCCGCTTCGTGCCGACCTGGAGCTCGTGCTGTCATCGATGCTCACCAAGCTCAGCCGTCGCACGTCGGACACGTCGAACCGCGAGCTTCCGCGGCGGATTGCGGCGGGTTTCGCAGCGCGCCTCTTCGTGCGCAAAACAGAAGAGCTCGCGAAACGACTCGGCGAAGTCGCGCCCACGCTGGCCAAGGCCCCCGAAGCACGCGTGCTCGAAGGCGATGCCCGCGTGCTTGCAGGGATCGCCGATCACGCAGTGAACCTCGTGGTCACGTCGCCCCCCTACCCTGGCGTTTACGATTACCTCGCGCATCACGAAGCGCGTCTGCGCTGGCTCGGTCTTCGAGCGGATCGTTTCGCGTCAAACGAAATCGGTGCGCGTCGAAAGCTCGATACGCTGGGCCCGATCGAAGGCGTCGTTCGTTGGGAACGCGAGATCGGTGCGGCACTTGTCGCGATGGATCGCGTGCTCGTGAAATCCGCGTTCGCGGTGCTGCTCTTGGCCGACAGCGTGATCGCGGGAAAACCCATCTACGCGGTGGATTCCATTCGCCGCGTCTTGTCGAACACGCACTTGCGCTTCGGGGCGGTTGCATCGCAAGAACGCCCGCACTTTCACGAGCCCACGCGAAGGGTATTCGCTGCGCGACCTCGCCAGGAACACGCGATTCTCCTCGTGCGCGGCTGACGCGTTCCGATGCGACAAGTTTTGTCGACGGATCGGCATGTGGCACCATCCGCACGGCGAAACGATGCCGCATGCTCGATGGAGACGGACACGATGTGGAAAGTAACGACCGCGCTTTTGCTCCTGGCCCTCGCAACGATGGGCTGCGCGAAGGAAAAGACGGACGAAGGAGCCGTCGCAACATCCGAAGGAGCCGTCGGCATTACCGAGTGCGACGCGTACATCGAGAAGATGGAAGCGTTTCTCGACACGCTTCCATCCGAATCTCGTGCAGCTCGCGAGCCTGGCTTCAAGGCGATGCAAGCGGCATGGCGCGAGACGGCGCAAAACGCGTCGGCAAAGGACAACCTCGCCGCAACGTGCAAAGCGCAACTCGCAACGCTTCCTCAGGGCGCCCCTGCGAAGTGAGCGAGCAGTTTGTCTAAGCGAACTGCGGCACGTCCGCGGGATACAGCTCCCGGACGAACGGTGCCCATTGCGGCTTCTTTTCTTGGTGAAACACGTCTCCCGACAAGATCGACGTGATGATCTTGCGCATCGTCTTGCGCTGGTCCTGCTCGAACAAAAGCTCGCGAAAGTGCCCCGCGTAAAACCCCTGCACGACGCCCAAGAACAAATCCACGGCATACCGCACGGCCGCTTCGTACTCGCTGAAGGCAGCGCGTGAAACGTCCCCCTGCTCGAGCGCTCGATCGATCGTTTCAGCAGCAATCAATCCACCTTGCATCGCCAGGTGTGCGCCCGTGGAAAAGAGCGGATCGAGAAAACCTCCTGAATCGCCCACGAAAAGCCAGCCATCACCGGCGAGCTGATCGATGCGATAGGAGAAGTCCGCCAACGCTGCTACGGGTCGCTCTTGTTTCGCCCCCGTAAGAAATTCCTTTGCCCACGAAGAAAGCTCGACCGTGCGTAGGAAAAACGCGTCGAGGCTTTCGCCCTTCTGCTTCTGCTTCATCCAATCGGACGACACGACCGCGCCGACACTCGACAAGTCTCCGCGGAACGGGATGAACCAAAACCATCCGTGGTCGAAGATGACGATTTGGATGTTGCCTTCGTCCAATCCTTCCTGGCGAAACGAACCGCGAAAGTGCGAAAAGAGCGCCGTTTTGTCGAGCCGCGGGACGTTCGCTTTGCGCCGCGTTTTCGAAGCGAGGAACGTGTCGCGACCCGTCGCGTCGGCGATCACGGGCGCTCGAAGCTCCACCACGCGTGAAGGCTCGTGCACGCTCCGCGCACGCACGCCCACCGCGCGCGAGCCTTCGAAGAGCACTTCCGTTGCCTCCCATTCCTCGCGAACTTCTGCGCCGAGCTTCTTCGCATGATCGAGCAGCAGCGCGTCGAACTCGGCTCGCTGAACTTCGTAGGCGTATTCGAACTCCGCGTCGAACGCGTCGGCGAAGTGGTACGTGTTCACGCGTCGCGTCGTCGAACAGAGAAAGCGTGCACCGTATTTCCGGATGAACCTACGATCGAGCTCTTCATCGATGCCGAGCTCCGTGAAGACCGCGCGCGAGCACGGCAGGAGCGATTCGCCGATGTGGAAACGCGGAAATTTCTCGCGTTCGAGAACGAGCGCCCGACGTCCGCGCTTGGCAAGGCTCGAAGCAAGCGTCGACCCGCCCGGGCCACCACCTAGAATGATCACGTCCCAACCATGCTGCATGCGAGTGAAATACTCCTCGTGGCGCAAGCAAGCCAAGGGCGTCGAAAGAACGCCGAGCGAAGCGAGAAAAAGTGATTCGCGTCGACTTCGAATCAAGTAACGCGCGGACCGATGTAACGGGCAAAGCCGCGCCTTTCGATCGACTCATCGACGTATGCGACGCATGCCGTGCACCCGTCGAATTTTCATGTCGTTCCGGAACGTGCGGTACGTGCCGCGTCGAAGTCATCGAAGGCGAGTCACATTTGCAGCCACCCACGCCCGACGAGCTCGAAACGCTTGCAGCATTCGACGCTCCGCCTTCTCACAGGCTCGCGTGCCGTTCACGCCTCAACGCGACGAGCGACGGCCGTCTGCGCCTCAGATGGGCCGGCGACGATCCTTAGATCGCATCATCCAGCGTCGTCTTCGGTGAAGGCTGCATCGACATCGCCGATGATGCGAAAGCACGCGCCTTCTCGACAGATGCGCTCTCCGCCGCACTCGGCATCGGTTTGGCAACCTGGTTCTTCGCTTTCACCGGATGCACACGAAGCTACCGCTGTCGCAACGACCATCGCGATGAAAAGCCCGAGCAAGACGCTGCGCCGGCGACGCATGCTCGAAGCTGAACAGCGAGCGGTAGGTGCTGCAAGGACATCTCGCGCGGGACTGCTTGCTATCGTGGCGGCGATGCGTTCGTCCGTTGGTCGCTCGACGTGGTTTTTGCTCGTCGTGCTTGCACTCGTTGCATGCGCGAACCAGCGCCCGGGATCGATCGGCGTGCTGCTCACGCGTGACAACGAGACCGGTGCGCTTTACGTGCGCGACTTGTCTCCAGGTCTCGCCGGTGAACGCGCGGGCCTCTTGCCGGGCGACGAAATCATCATGATCGATGGGCGTTACGTGCGGGAGCTCGATGCCCTGCGCATCCGCACGATGTTACGAGGCGACGTGGGAACTGCGGTGCGATTGACCGTGGTGCGAGGCGACCTGGTGCTGCGCATGCGCGTCGCTCGTACGGAGCTGCGCGAGCCCAAAGAGGATCAGCCGAAGCCCCGGATGGAAACGGTGGCCGAGTGATCGTTGGAGCTGAAACGATTTTCACGTACCTGCGAGCGCATGCACGTCGGCGTGATGTTTGTCCGCGTAGAACGAGAGCACGTCGACGGCGTCGCGGATCTCGCTCGGATCCAGGTGCTCGATGCGGTACTCGGCGCTCAAGATGACGTCGCCGTCGTCGTCGACGGAATACTTGGCGAGGTTGATGTCGCGGTTGAGGTGCAGGAGTCGACTCATCAGTTCGTCGGCCGTGTCGGGATCTTCGGGTAGTCGCGCGTAAGGGATCACGGCGAAGGTGACGAACAGCGGTTCGACGTGGATGAACAGGGGAAAAATGCGGTCTCGACTGCGGAACCGACTGCGCAGCGTGGACTCGGAGAGCGTTTCAACGGGCCAGCCTTGCGCTTGGAGGACGCTGCGTATGTCTTCCAGAATCATCGGGTCGTAATCATCAGAGTTTTTCGCGATGCGGCAACGTGAATAACGCGTTTCAAGGATCGTCAACCGTCCTCGTGGCGCTTTTGCCCTCACGCCCCGTCACATTTGTTGCCGACTCACGTGCCGACCACTCGACGTCGGACCAGCGATCCTCTTGTCCGCGGACGACAGGAGCGCTGGTCCGGCATCGTGCTGCCGCTGTCCGGTTCCGGTTCGACGCACTTTGCTGCGTTGCATCGTGGACCGATCCGGTCAGGCGAGACTGTTCTGGAGGTCGAACCTCCTTTATACGATCGCGGCAATAAGGAAGACTCTCGGGAGCGACGAGAGCGAGGGTGCCCGAACCGAGCGATGGAGGTTTTCAGATGATGCGGCGAAAAGCGGTGATTCAGCTTCTCAGTGCCCTGACGATCCTTGCGGGCGTTGGACTTTCTCAACAAGCCAACGCGGCCGAGCATACGGTCAAGCTTGGGACGTTGGCGCCGAAGTCGAGCCCCTGGGGGAAGGTGTTTTCGACGTGGGTGAAGGCGGTCGAGGAGAAGAGCGGCGGGCGGCTCGAAGTGCAGATTTTCTACAACGGCGCGCAGGGCGACGAGAAAGCCATGGTTGGCAAGTGCAAGGCCGGCCAGCTCGATGGCGCCGCAATCACTGCCGTCGGTCTCAGCGCCATCTACAAACCCATCCTCGCGCTGCAAATGCCCGGTCTGTTCAGCTCGTGGGCCAAGCTCGACGCAGCGCGTGACTCGATGCGTGGCGACTTCGAGCGCGGCGCGCGTGACGCGGGCTTCGTCATCCTCGGCAACGGCGACGTAGGCCGTACGCATGTCATGTCGAAGGGTTTCGCCATCCGAACCCCCGACGACCTCAAGGGCAAGAAGCCGTATGTGTGGCGTGATGACTCGATCTTGGGGGTCGTCTACCAAGTCATCGGCGGCATCACTGCCGTCCCCCTCAGCGTTCCCGAAGTTCTCCCGCAGCTCAACACGGGCGCCATCAACATCGTCATCGCGCCGGCGCTCGCCGCCGAACAGCTTCAGTGGTCGTCCAAAGTGGACCACATCGTCAGTGATTCCTCTGGATTCGCCATCGGCTCACTCGTCATGTCCTCCAAGAAGCTCGACTCCTTGCCGGCCGACTTGAAAGCCATCCTCACGGACACCGGCAAGGTTGCTGCGGCAGCCCTCACCAAGCGTATTCGTGACGAAGACGCAGCGGCCTTCGGGCGCATGAAGGGCAAGATGACGGTCATCGACCTGACGGGCGACGAGAAGGGCAAGTGGCAGAACGTTTTCAAGCAGGTGCGCGCTCGCTTGGGTCAAGGCACTTTCCCGAGCAGCGTCGTCTCCAAGCTCGAAGGCATGAGCGGCTGATGACCGCTCGTGCCTAGGTAGCTCGGCGCTTTGCCGTGCCTGTCGTGAAATGCCGGATCGCCCCAGAGCAATCCGGCGTTTCGCTTTTTGTGCCGCTACCCGCGTTGACGGTCCAGCGTCCGCGGCGTATGCGTACGCTCCGCCTCTCCCCAAGGAGCATTCATGCGCCGGTATCAGTTCACTTCAGAGTCCGTCACGGAAGGCCATCCCGACAAGATCTGCGACCAAATTTCCGACGCCGTTCTCGACGGCATCCTTGCCCAAGATCCGGCAGCTCGCGTCGCGTGCGAGACGATGGTCAAGACCGGCATGGCAATCGTCGCTGGCGAGATCACCACGACCGCGTGGGTCGACATGCCCGTGCTCGTTCGAAGCACCATCAAAGACATCGGATACACCGACGCAGCGATGGGTTTTGACTACGAAACCTGCGCCGTGCTCACGGCGATCGAGAAGCAGAGCCCGGACATTTCACGCGGCGTGACCGAGGGCGAGGGGCTCCACAAGGAACAAGGTGCCGGTGATCAAGGCATGATGTTCGGCTACGCGTCCGACGAAACCTCGGAGCTCATGCCCGCACCCATTTCTTACGCGCACCGCATGGCTCGGAAGCTTGCCGAGGTTCGCAAGGCGAACAAGGTGGACTGGCTGCGCCCCGACGGGAAAACCCAGGTCACGTTCGAGTACGAAAACGACGTACCCGTACGCGTTGCGGCCATCGTGCTCTCCACGCAGCACGGACCCGACGTCAAGCACAAGACCATCGTCGATGCGATGCATTCGCTCGTCATCGAAAAGGTCATCCCCGAGAAGTTCATCGACAAGCACACGAAGATTTTCATCAACCCCACGGGACGTTTCGTCATTGGTGGGCCGTTTGGCGATGCGGGTCTCACGGGCCGCAAGATCATCGTCGACACCTATGGCGGCATGGGTCGTCACGGCGGCGGTGCTTTCAGCGGCAAGGATCCCACCAAGGTCGACCGATCGGCTTGTTATTACGCGCGGTACGTCGCGAAAAACGTCGTCGCCGCGAAGCTTGCGTCCCGGTGCGAAGTGCAGATTGCTTATGCGATCGGCGTGGCTCAGCCCGTCGGCGTCTTCGTCAACACGTTCGGTACTGGAAGGATCGCGGACGAAGTGCTCGAGAAGTACATCCTCGACCAGTTCGACATGCGTCCCAAGGCCATCATCGATCAGCTCGACCTGTTGAAGCCGATCTACAGGCGCACCGCCGCGTACGGGCATTTCGGCCGCGACGAGTTCACGTGGGAACGTACCGATCGTGCCGAGAAGATGCGCGACGACCTTCTGCACCCGACGGCATCGGCAGCTTCGGCGACGCCGACCAATGGCGACAGCGGCAAGGGCAAGAAGAAGGGCAAGAAGTCCGCTTCCAGCGCAGGCGACCACGCCTGACGATCATCCGCTCGCCCCCACACTGAGCCCTTCACTCCACTGCGTGACAGCTTCGTCACGATTCAGCTACGCTAGGCATTCTTGCATTCGGTCCATCGACTGCGTTGCGGAGCCACTTTCCGTGGCCTTCCACGACGTGGCCGTTGGCCGAGCATTCCTTTACATGAACGATTTGGTGACTCGAGTCATCGAACGCTCGCGGGTTTGTCGCCACCGAGGTTCACTTCGAACCCCAACCGTTCCTTTTGCCACCGAGAGGTCTTTGCATGAAGCAGTTGAATTCATCCACATGGGTTTTGCTCGTCGGTTTTGCCGCCATCCTCGCTGCTTGCTCCGCAAAGCCCACGCAACCGTCTGGCACGGGTGGCACGGGGAACACCACCAGCAACGGGGGCAGCGGCGGCGAGAGCAGCAGCTCGTCGTCCTCCAGCGGCATGGGCGGCGCGGGCGGTGAAGGCGGCAGCTTCATCCCGCCAACGGGTAGCGGCGGCGGTGGCGGCGGCACCTGCGATGAAGGCCTGCCCGACAAAGACAACGATGGCGACGGCTACACCGAGATGGAGGGCGACTGCTACGACTGTGACAAGAACGTCAACCCGGGCGCAGTGGATGTCGTCGCCGAGCCCGATGCGATGGGCAACGTCCCGGATCCCGTCGATGAAAACTGCAACGGTGAGAAGGACGAGCCGCCGCCCACCTGCGACTCGGGCCTCGCACTAGCCAGCGAAGACCCCATGGATGCGGCCAAAGCCATTGGGCTTTGCAACTTCGTCAAGAGCGCCAAGTGGGTGCTCGCCGATGGAAGCCCCATTCCGTCGGATCCCACGAAGCTTGCGAACTTCCACAAGGGCCACGGCATCCTGCCCAAGTTTGGCACGAACAACACCCCCCAAGAGGGCGTCAACATGCTGATGCTCTCATCGGGCACCGCACGCGACAAAGGCCACGGCGAGTCCGTCTATCGCACGTTCGACAAGAACTACACGAGCAACGCGCCGTTCGGCTTCCCGAAGGCGAGCCCTGCGTGCCCCGGCGTCACGACAGGATTGCCCCACGACGCAACCGGCGTGCAACTCGAAATCAACGTCCCGACGAACGCTCTCAGCGCATCGTTCGACTTCCAGTTCTTCACCTACGAGTGGCACGACTTCATCTGCCAGCAGTTCAACGACTTCTTCGTCGCTCACGTCGAGCCCTTCCCGATGGGGCAGATGGACGGCAACGTCGCCTTCGACAAGAACGGCAACCCGATCAGCGTCAACAACGCCTTCATCGATTCGTGCGGTTGTCCGGGCAATCCTCCAGGCACCTGCACCGCGGGTGGCGTTCCCTTCGTCTGCAGCCTCGGGAAAAACGCCCTCGCCGGCACGCCCTTCGAGTCGGACCTCGCCAACCCCGGTTGGTCTCATGGATCGACCGGATGGCTACGCACCACGATGCCCGTTACTCCGGGAGCCACGTTCCGCATTCGCCTCGTGACGTACGATTCCAGCGATGGAAACCTCGATTCGAGCACGCTGATCGACAACTGGCAGTGGTACGGAAAGCCGGGCGAAGTCGGCACCATCCAGCCACCTCCGAAGTGATCCCCGTCTCACGCGCGTGACCACGCGTATCGCACCGCCATCGTCGCCCTTTAGCCCCCACACATTCCTGTTACACTTACTCGCAGTCTGCTCACGAAGCGCTTGCTTCGTGAGCGTGGGTCGCGCTTGGCTTGTCCCTCTGCACCGGCCGAGGATGGAGTACGATCATGAAGCGTAGTAACCTGATTGCTTTTGGTTTCGCTGGTCTCGTCGCCGCCGTGGCCGCTCAAATGGCGTGTAGCCCCATCGGTCGGCGCGGCACGGATCAATGCGATGGCGTCTTCGAAAACGGCGAGTGTCTCGATGACAGCACCACCGGAAACGGCGGCAGTGGTGGGTCCGGACAAACCAGCAGCAATGGATCGGGCGGCGATGGTGGTGACATCTTCATCCCGCCCACCGGTAGCGGCGGTGGCGGCGTCGGAGGAGGCGCTTCGTGTGCGACCGATCCCAACGTCGATGACGACGGCGACGGCGCCACTGAAAATCAGGGCGACTGCAACGACTGCGATGCGAACGTCGGCCCGGGTGCCATCGAAGTGGCCACGGATCCGAACGATCCAATGGCGCAGCAGTCCGACGAGGATTGTGACGGCACGGTCGATAACGTGGCGTCCACGTGCGACGACAACCTCGCCTTCGACAACCTCGAGGCAGCAAACGGCGTGCGTGCCGTGGACATCTGCAATTTCGTCAACCCGGGCGAATTGAAGTGGGGCGTGCTCAGCACGATGTACGTCCGCTCGAACGGCGCACCCGCCAGCCCCGGCACCCAAGCTGGCCTGCTCAGCGACTTCGGCCCCAACGTCAAGCCGCAAGGCGGCACCCGCATGCTCGCCCTCGCCTCGGGCACGGCCCGTCTGCCCAACCAACCCGACGCCTGCGGCGCGTCGAGCTGTCCGGGCATCGGTTCAGGCACGCCGCCTCCCGGCTTCCCGCAAGACCCCCCGAGTTGCCCCGTCTCCACCTCGATCTACGACGACGTCGGCCTCGAAGTCAGGATGCGCGCCCCGACGAACGCAACGGGCTACAAGTTCAGCTTCAAGTTCTACTCGTTCGAGTACCCCGAGTGGGTCTGCCAAACCTACAACGACCAGTTCATCTCGCTCGTCAACCCAGCCCCGCTCGGCTCGATCAACGGCAACATCTCGTTCGACAGCCAGACCAACCCCGTCAGCGTCAACGTCGCCTTCTTCGACGTATGCCAGGGCTGCCCGCTCGGCACGGGCGAATTGCAGGGCACCGGCTTCGACACCTGGAACGATGCCGGCGCAACCGGATGGCTCCAGTCGCAAGCTCCCGTCAAAGGCGGCCAGGAGTTCATCATCCGCTGGGCCATCTGGGACACCGGCGATTCCGCCTACGACTCCACGGCGCTCGTCGACAACTTCGAATGGATCGCCAGCGGCGGCACCGTCGTCGTCGGCACCACGCCCATTCCCGACCCGAAGTGAGCCCCTCGATCACCCGTTCGACATGACAAACGCCCCGCACCCCGCGGGGCGTTTTGCCGTCAAGCCATCGCCCGAACCAAGTCTTCCACTTTCGCACCATCGATGGGCACGGATCCAAGCGATGCAACATCGATGCGCTGCGTAGCGGCTTCGTAGAGCCATCGCGGCGCGAGCACGTCGCCTCCAAGCCATGCACGCGTTTGCGGTTCGTCCTGCAAAACTGCAACGTCGAGGTACCCAATCGGCACGCGTTCGAGCGACTTCGGGACCATGCCGTTCGGCAATGGATCTCGAGCATCCGTGACGGCTCTTGGCAACGACGACGCGATCGAGTCCACCGTCGCAACGGGTTTGCCCATGTGCTCGACGAGTCCTTCGATCACGCGTGCTCCAAACGATTCGAGGCGTGCGTCGGGAAGAACCTCCTTCAAACTCGCAGGATTTTTTCCAGAACAGCGATCGATGGCTCGCTCGTGGATCGTCGTCAGCTCTGCCGGCAGCGCGATCGACTGATCGAAGCCCGTGATCACCTCGATGAGCACCCCACCTGTTCGCGTCACGTCGTAGCCCAAGAGGGCCCCTGGTCGTTGTTTCAGCGAAATCCATTCGCGCCCGAAGTAATGCGCCATCGCTCCCGCCCGCGAAAACGCCCGCAGAAATGGCCGAACATTCCGATTGAGCAGCGTCCGAGCCGTCGCATCCGCTTCGATCCACGCAACGTGCGGCAGCGCGAGCGACAGCACGAGCCCCGCACCACCCATCCACGCTGCGGTTCCCGTCGTCATGCGCCTGTAAACGGGCACATGAGCTGCCTCGCATGCACGAAGCTCGACCACCCGCCCCGCGTGCTGCATCGCGCCCAGGATCAGCGCTGGCCCACGCACCACGCTTGCCGTGAGCACGGCTGTTTGCTGCTGCCCTGCAACGCTCAGCGCGGCCCCGCTCTGCGCCAACGCTTCGGGTACCGATCGCTCCTCGAGGTGAACGACCTGCATTCGATCAGCGTTGCACACGGACGGCTCGAGAGGTGCCAACCCCCATCGATGTCGCCCCCATCAAAATTTTTCTCCTTCGGCTCGGCCTTAGCCCGTCTCTCGGGTTGACAGACCCAACCTGGGCGCCTAAACCTCCCGTTAGGTAACCCTCACGCATACGTAAGGGTTGGAGTTCGGGCATGGCACCTGTTCGGCATTTACCCCTTGCGACCCATTCCGAAAGGAGAGCGACAGCTACTTCTTCCGGAGTTTCTCGTTTGGGTCCCGAGCGGTGGCCAAGCGTGCACGTAGCGCCGGACGCGGATCATGACGGACAGGGTTCGTCCGAGCACCTGCTCCAAGTCGGAGATCTTGCACGCGCGAGCGGCAAGACGGTCCGCGCCATTCATCACTACGAGGAAGTGGGCCTCTTGCGTCCGCATGCGCGGTCGAAGGGGCGCTATCGCCTCTATGACCAAGCGGCCGTGACGCGCGTGCGCTGGATCGGCAAGTTGCACGATTTGGGTTTGTCTCTGTCCCAGATCCAAGAAGTGGTCGCGGCTTGGGAAAGCGCTCCGTCCGCTCCCGAAGCCATGGCCCGTATTCGCTCGATGTATCTGCAAAAGCTGCAAGAAACGCGAGCTCAAATCTCCAACCTGATGTCGCTCGAGCGCGAGCTTCTCGCGAGCATCGACTACCTCGACACCTGCGACACGTGTGACCCTGACGAACTCGTGGCGGCGTGCACGAGTTGTCATGTTCGCGAGCGGACGCGTGAAGAACCCGAGCTCGTTGCGGGCATTTATGGCGGCGGCACCACGACGCGTGGAGAGGTCGCTCGTTGATACGCGCTGAACAAGGATTTCCGATGACTGTGCAGATCCCGATTTACATGGACTATCACGCAACGACGCCCGTCGATCCGCGGGTCATCGAAGCGATGTTGCCGTATTTCAACGTGAAGTTCGGTAACGCCGCGAGCCGCAGTCACATCTTTGGTTGGACGGCGGAAGAGGCCGTTACGCGATCGCGCGAGCTCGTGGCGAAGCTGATTGGCGCGACGAACCCGAAGGAGATCGTCTTCACGTCGGGCGCGACCGAGAGCAACAACCTGGCGATCAAGGGTGTCGCAGACTTTTACAAGGAAAAGGGCAACCACATCATCACGACGGTGATCGAGCACAAAGCGGTGCTCGACACCTGCAAACGCCTGGAAAAGCAGGGGTTTGAAGTGACGTACTTGCCCGTTGGCAAGAGCGGCATCGTCGATCCGGACGACGTCGCGAAGGCCATCAAGGACAAGACGATCCTCGTGTCCGTGATGCTCGCGAACAACGAAGTCGGCACGGTGCAGCCCATCAAGGAGATCGGCGCGATCACGCGTAAGCGTGGCGTCTTGCTGCATTCGGATGCCGTGCAAGGCGTGGGCAAGGTTCCGTTCGACGTCGAAGCGATGAACGTGGATCTCGCGTCGATCACCGCGCACAAGATGTATGGGCCCAAAGGAGTTGGAGCGCTGTACGTGCGTCGCTCCAAACCTCGCGTGCGTGTGGCGGCTCAAATGGACGGCGGTGGACACGAATTCGGCATGCGTTCGGGCACGCTCAACGTTCCTGGCATCGTGGGATTCGGCAAGGCCGCGGCCCTGATGCTCGACGAAGGCAAAGCGGAATCCGAGCGGCTTTTCGGTCTTCGTGAGCGATTGCGGACGAAGCTCGGGACCGCGCTCGACGAGATCTTCGTCAACGGATCGCTCGAACATCGTTTGCCCGGGAACCTGAACATCTCGTTCGCGTTCGTCGAAGGCGAAGCGCTCATCATGGCGATCAAGGACGTCGCGGTTTCCAGCGGTTCGGCGTGCACCAGCGCGAGCCTCGAGCCTTCGTACGTGCTGCATGCGATGGGCGTCGGCGATGACCTCGCGCACTCATCCATTCGTTTTGGCCTCGGCCGTTTCACGACGGAAGAGGAAGTCGACTACGTGGCGGACCTCGTGACGAGCAAAGTGAGAAAGCTTCGCGACATGTCGCCGCTGTACGAGATGCACAAGGAAGGCATCGACCTCACGACCGTGCAATGGGCGGCGCACTGAGGGGTTTGTCCCAGGATTTTGTAAGGAGAGATTTCGAGCCATGGCATACAGCGACAAGGTCATCGAGCATTACGAGAACCCGCGAAACGTCGGCACGCTCGACAAGAACGACGACCACGTCGGTACCGGACTCGTCGGCGCGCCTGCATGCGGTGACGTGATGCGTCTTCAGATCAAGGTGAACGACGGCGGCGTCATCGAAGACGCCAAGTTCAAGACGTTTGGCTGCGGATCGGCCATCGCTTCGTCGTCTCTCGCGACCGAATGGTTGAAGGGTAAAACCGTCGACGAGGCCGAGACGATCAAGAACAGCATGATCGCCGAGGAGCTGCATTTGCCCCCGGTCAAGATTCACTGCTCGGTGCTCGCCGAAGACGCGATCAAGAGCGCGATCGCGGATTTCCGGGCCAAACAAGCCGCCAAGAAGGCTCTGTCCGGACAAACAGAGCCGGGAGGTTCGTCATGAATGCAGCCACTGAATCCGTACCAACTGGGAAACCGGTGGATCGACCCGTGAGCGATGCGAACCGCAAGACGATTGGCGTCAGCACCCAAGCCGTCGATGCGATACGAATGAACCTCGCCAAACGCGGCACACCCAACGCCGCAATTCGCGTAGGCATTCGTGGCGGCGGTTGCTCGGGTTTTTCCTACGTCATCGAGTTCGACGACGACGAACCGCGCAAGGGCGATTTGGTGCTCGAATTCGAGGAAGAAGGCAAAGCGCGCGTCCGCGTGTTCTGCGACAAGAAGAGCATCCTGTACCTCGGTGGATCGGTGCTCGATTGGGAAAAGACGCTGATGTTTCAGGGGTTCAAGTTCAAGAACCCGCAAGAGGCAAGCCGCTGCGGCTGCGGTCATTCGTTCACCGTCTGATGATCGCACGAGCGCGTTGAGCACCACCCATGAGTGATCCCTTCGAAACCATGGGGGTCGAGCCCCGATTCGACATCGACCCGGACAAACTAGCCGAGCGACACCGCGATCTTTCGCGGGCGCTGCATCCGGATCGTTACGCCGGCGCGCCGGCGGCCGAACGGCGTTTGGCGCTGGGCCGCGCGATCGAAGTGAACGACGCGTATCGAGTGCTCAAGGATCCCGTGCGGCGGGCGGAGGCGCTGCTGCGGCGAGCGGGAGTTCCGGTCGGTGAAACGGCTGAGCCGAAGCCGTCGCAAGCGCTGCTGATGGAGATGATGGAGCAGCGTGAAGAGCTTGCGGATGCGCGGCGAAGCAAGGATCTCGGGGCCGTGCACAAGCTGGCGTTGGCCGTGCGTGAGCGCGAACGGGACGTGCTCGCAAAGCTTGGTCGAGCGCTCGCGGCGGATGGGAGCGAAGTTTCCGCGGCGCTACCGCATTTGGGGGAGCTCAGGTATTTGCGGCGTTTCCTCGAGGAAGTGAGCGCCATCGAAGAGGACCTCGCGCCCTGAAAGATCACGATGCAACTGCTGGAAATATTCGACCCCAAAGCAGCGCCCAAGCCCATCGGCATCGATCTGGGCACGACGAACTCGCTCGTCGCGCGGGTTCGTGATGGCAAACCGTTCGTCATTGCGGACTGTAACCAAGACAAACTCGTCCCGTCCGTCGTGCATTACGACGCGCGGGGTCGCGTCATGGTGGGGCGCGATGCAGCGCGCCTTGCTGCGGAATTCCCACGCGAAACGATCGTCAGTGTGAAACGGTTCATGGGCCGAGGTGCCGATGATCCGGAGACGCGAAGGCTCGGGCCGTACGAGTTTGCCCCGGCAAACACGCCCGAAGAAGCCAAGACCGTGCGGTTTCTCGTGCGCGGCAAGGCCGTCACGCCGGTCGAGGTTTCAGCCGAGATCCTGAAGGTGTTGCGGCAGCTTGCCGAAGACGAGCTGCGATCCGTGGGCGGCGCGGTGATCACGGTGCCGGCGTATTTCGACGATGCGCAACGGCAAGCCACGAAGGACGCGGGAAAGCTCGCGGGGATCGACGTGCTGCGGCTGCTCAACGAGCCCACGGCCGCGGCGCTCGCGTATGGCCTGGAGAGCCGCAAGAACGGGCTTTTTGCGGTGTACGACCTGGGAGGCGGCACGTTCGACGTCACGATTTTGCTGCTCGACAACGGCGTGTTTCAGGTGCGTTCGACGGGTGGAGACAGCGCGCTCGGGGGCGACGACATGGACCGCGCGCTCGCGACGAAGATCCTGGCGGACCTTGGGGCAAAGGCGAATCCGCCGCGAGAGCTCGTGCGATTGGCGCTCGATACGGCTCGGCGCATCAAGCACGGGCTGACCGATGCAGCGCAGGTCGAAGCCGAGATCGAGGTCGAAGGCGGCACGCGCACGATCACAGTTACGCGTGACGAATTCGAGGCGCTCGCGATGCCGATCGTGGAACGCACAGGCGTTGCATGTCGAAGGGCGATGCGTGATGCGGGCGTAACGCCTGCCGAGATCGATGGCGTGATCCTCGTGGGAGGCGCGACGCGCGTGCCGCTCGTGCGGCGTTACGTGGAGAAGTTGTTTGGCAAGCCGCCGCTTTCGGACATCGATCCGGACGAAGTGGTTGCGCTTGGAGCTGCGATCCAGGCGGACATTCTGGCGGGCACGAAGGAACGCGCGGACGAGGTGCTGCTGCTCGACGTGCTTCCGCTGTCGCTCGGGCTCGAAACGATGGGCGGCGTCGCGGAGAAGATTTTGCCGCGAAACACGACGATTCCGGCCGGTGCGCGACAAACTTTCACGACGTATGCGGACAATCAAACGGGCTTCGACTTGCACATCGTGCAGGGCGAACGCGAGCTCGCTGCGGATTGTCGGTCACTCGCTCGGTTCGTGCTCAAAGGAATTCCCCCGATGCCTGCGGGCATGGCGCGTCTCGAGGTGACGTTTCGCGTGGATGCGGACGGCATTCTTGGCGTGACCGCGACGGAGATGACGACGGGCATCGAGCAGCGTGTTGAGGTGACGCCGAGTTACGGGCTCACCGACGAAGAGGTCGAAGCGATGCTCATGGCGGCGCTCGATCACGGCGAGGAAGACTTGGAGCGCCGACAGCTCGTGGAAGCGCGTGTGGAAGCGGAACGAGTGCTGCATGCAACACGTAAAGCGCTCGAAGCGGACGCGGACTTGATCGAGGCTGCGGATGAACGGAAGCGGATCGACGAGGCGATCGCGGCGCTGGAGCGAGCGGTTCGTGGCGACAAACCGGCGCTGATTCGTTTGAGCACGGATGATTTGGACAACGCCACGCACGAATGGGCCGGGCGCCGTATGGATCGCGCGATCGCGCGGGCTATCGCGGGCAAGGATGTCGAACAGATCGAACGCTCGGTGGCGCATGCGAAGGGCGTGGATGCGCACGTTGCCGAACATGGACATGCAGACGCGGAACCCTCCGCGCCGGAGAGCTGAGCGAATGGCGAAGGTACGTTTTTCAGGGCACGGCAACTCTTGGGAGGTCGAGGTGCCGGTGGGTACTTCGCTGCTCGAAGCCGCGCGCAAGGTCGATGCGCCCGAGGGCTCCGCGTGCGGCGGCGTCTGTGCGTGTTCGACGTGTCACGTGTACGTCGCGAAGGGCAAGGACCTGCTCAGCGCGGCCGAGGAAGAGGAAGAGGACATTTTGGACAAGGCGTTCGATGTCCGGATGAATTCTCGCCTTGGTTGTCAGGCGAAGATCGAACGCGACGGGGACATCGAGGCGGAGATCTCGGGCGAGAGTCTCGACGCGTTTTACAACGAGCATCCGCAGTTCACGGATCCACGCAAAACGAAGCGCAATTAGCGCGGTTGACCGGCGGGTTCTCGTGGCGGCGCGGGCTTGAGCTTCATGTCCGCGGGCGGGTTTTTCCGGGCACGTTCGACTTCGGCCATCACTTGTTCGGAGAGCTGCTTGCCAGCACGCGCGAACGCGACGGCGGCTTCTTTGGCTGGGCGTGTGGAGAAGATCGCGACCAGATGCTGAGCGGGTGTTTTGTTGCCCACGGGCACCAGGAAAAACGCGAGGCTGCCGAGCAGCAGCACGACACCGTTCACGAGGCGTTTGACGAGATCACCCAGCACTGCGCTCAGCGTAGGCTGCCTTGGCGGATGCCCCTAATTTTCGGCCACGAATGCAAAGCCGAAGTAGATTGACGAAGCGATCGCGACCCAAGTCGGATCTTTCGCGCGCGACTCCTTGAACTTTCGTTGCCCCAGGCGCACCCTAAGTGCGCCCAGGCCCTTGCCCTAGCCCAAAGCTCCCGTGCCGCCGGACCTCTCTCATAAGCCCACGTTGGCGCCGCCCAAAGCGGACCCGATGCACCTGCAACCTGCGCAGGAGGAGGGCATCAATCCGACCATCGTCTGGCAGATGGTGCGCAAGTACTGGTCGACGGCACTTGCGGCCGCGGTCGTCGTGTCGCTCCTGACCACGTTCAACACCTTGGGGCAGGTGAAGATTTACGAATCGCACGCGACGATCCTGTTCGATCCCAATCCCCCCAGGCCCCTCGGGCAGAAGGTCGAAAGCATCGTCGACCTTGGGACGGGCAATTTTTGGGACAATCGCGAATATTACGAAACGCAATACAAGATCATCCAATCGATGAAGGTTGCGTTGGCGGTGGTGGGTGATTTGGGATTGAACCACGACGGGGCATTTTTGAACAATGCGCCGCCGGGCACGCCGTCGCCGCAGATAACCGTATCGGAAGAGATTGCGGCGGAGGCATTGCGAGGGCGGCTCAAAGTGGAGCCGGTGAAGGAGAGTCGGCTGGCGACGGTGAAGTTCGAGGATGCCGACCCTCAGCGAGCGCAGCGCATTTTGACGGCGGTGGTCGATATGTACGTCCAGCAAAACCTGGACGATGCCGTCAGCTCGACGGCGGTGGCGGCGGATTGGCTTCGCAGCCAACTCGACAAATTGAAGGTGGATCTCGAGTCGAGCGAGATGGCGCTGCACAAGTACAAAGAAGAGCAACACATTTTGTCGGTCGCATTGGATGATCAATCCAACATGCTCAGCGACGAAATGAAGCAGCTCAATGCGGCCATTACGATTGTTCGTACGCGCAAGGAAGAAGTCGCGGCGCGGCGGGACGAGCTGGCGAAGATCAAGCAGGAGAGCCCGACGGATTTGCCGGCCACGGAATTGCTACAAAGCAGCGTGCTGACGAATTTGCGAACGACGTACGAAGAAGCGGTGCGTGCTCGCGATGGATTGAAGGGCGAGGGGAAAGGCAACAATCATCCGGACGTGAAAGAGGCGGATGCGAGGGCCGAAGCGACGAGAAAAGCGCTTTTGGTCGAGGTTCGCAACATTCAGCGGGCGCTCAACAAAGATTTTGCGGTGCTTCAGCGTCAAGAAACGGGCCTCGTGGCGCTGTTCGAGAAAGCGCAAAAACAAGCGCTCGATTTGAATTTGCTCGAAATCGAATACAATCGACTTCGCCGTTCACGCGACAACAACGACAAACTTTATTCGCTGGTGCTCGAACGGACGAAAGAGAGCGATCTGGCGCGCGTTTTGCGCGTGAACAACATCCGCGTTCTCGATAGGCCTCGCGTGCCGCGTGGTCACATTCGCCCAAACATTCCGAAAAATATTGCATTAGGGGTTTTCATCGGCATCGTCATTGGTGTGGGCATGGCGCTCGCTCGAGGGTTGCTCGACCGGACGATACGAACGCCCGACGATATCGAAAAAGGTTTGGGCCTGCCGTTCCTCGGATCGCTGCCGCAAATCGACCACATGCTTCGCGCGGCGCCTTATGGTCGCAAGCGGCGTGGCGAGCACATGAAGGTATCGAAGCCGGAGCTTGCGGTGCACGAGCAGCCGATGAGCGGTGTGGCCGAGGCGGCGCGTGTCATTCGTACGAGCCTGCTGTTCATGGACCCGGACAAACCTTACCGCACGATGTTGGTCACGAGCGCCGGGCCGTCGGAGGGAAAGACGACGGTGGCGACGTGCATTGCGATTACGCTGGCGCAAACGGGCCAACGCGTGGCGCTCATCGATTGCGATTTGCGGCGGCCGCGCGTGCATCGCGTGTTTCATACGGGTTCCGAAGTCGGCGTGACGACGTGCCTCATCGATGGCTCGATTGATGACGCGGTTTTCGATTCCGGCGTGCCCAATCTATCGATCATCCCGGCAGGCCCCATTCCGCCAAATCCGGCCGAAATTTTGCACAGTGACAAATTCCGGCAATTTTTGAAGCAGGTCAGTGACCGCTTCGATCGCGTCATCATCGACAGTCCGCCAATCGTACCGGTCACCGATGCGGCGATTCTTTCGACGCTGGTCGATGGCACGGTGCTCGTGGTGCGTGCATTGAAGACGACGAAGGACTTGGCGAAGGTTGCGGTGCGAGCGCTGCAGGATATCGGGGTGCCGAAAGCGGGTGCGGTGCTCAATGGCGTTACGTTCACCGGCGACGAATATCGCTATCGATATCAGTATTACCGCCGTGACGATGAAGAGGTCGAGCCTGCCGGACAAGCGCCGAAGGTTCGCATGAAAGAGCGCGTGAGCCAGGTCGACGAGCCGCAGGAATCGGCGCCGCCGCATTGAGAGGCCGTCTCAAAACTCGGAACCCGCATCCTCGCCCCAGCCCCGCGCGGGGTTAAAACCCCGCGCTACACGATAAAAAGTCCCTCACTTCCGTTCGGGACTAGCGTTGTACGGTTTTGGATCATCATCGAGAATCCTCGACGATTTCGCAGCAGACACCAAATCTCACGATGCGGCATGACGCGAGTCCGAGCGCGGTAGCGCGAGGCCTTTTCAATGTGTAGCCCCAGGTTTTAACCTGGGGCGGGCGTGCGGTGATGCATTACGCCTCGAGTTTTGAGACAGCCTCTGAAGCCGGGCGCTTGATTTACGTTGGGGGGGCGAGCCTGGACCTATATCGACAGACCAATGATTCTATCAAACTTGCGCCGTCGCGGGCCGCGTTTCGGCGGCTTCGTTCTCGTGCACTTGCTGAGCAGCCGGAGCAAGGCGGCTCCTCACGCGAACAAGGTTTGCTTCGAGGATATCGGTGACCACCTGCAAAAGCACTTCCGTTTGAGGGCAAACGTCGCCGAAATCGCTGCGGAAGCCGAATTTGATGTCGGCTCGGGCCAAGTCGTCACGCCCAATGGGATACCGAGCGCTCAGGACGTCAGGTCCGAACGTCGTCGATTCCTGAGGGTTTGTCCAGTGGAACACCGGCGAAGCGTCGTCTTCTTGCGATAGGATATCGATGTAACACAGGCCCGCTTCGATGCCGCATTCGGTGAGCGTCGCCATCACATCGGCTTGCGTGCGGGCTTTTTCGAATCGAGCGGGCAGCGTGGGGACGATGCGTCGCAAAAGCTCGCTATCGCGCGGGCGGAGTCGTTCTCGTTGACGACGACGTCGGTGGACGTATCCAAAATATCCCACGGCACGCACGAGACCAATGAACACCGCACTCGTCGCCACGAGCGCCACGCCCACCTGCCAAGATCGCCCGAGCGAAATGGCAATGGCCGTCAGCATGAGAATCACGTTGATGGCGTAAATGGCGAGCACTGCGCGACGATGGGTGAGGCCCATGTCGAGCAATCGATGATGGATGTGGCCTCGGTCAGGCGAGAAAATCGGCCGGCGTTCGAGCCAACGCCGAACCATGGCGAAGAGCGTATCGAAAATGGGCACGCCGAGCGCAACGACGGGAACCAACAAGGATACGGTCGTGGACGCTTTGACCGCAGCGCCGGCGAGCGACGTCGTTGCAATCACGTAACCCAGGAAATAACTTCCCGAGTCCCCCATGAAAATGCGCGCAGGATTGAAGTTGTAAAAGAGGAAACCGAGAATCGCGCCCATCGTCGTCGCCATGAAAAGAGCAGGCAACGACCCTTCGGAAAGCCATGCGACGACGAAATTCGTCATGCTCGCAAAAAACACGACACCTGCAGCGAGACCATCGAGCCCGTCGATCAAATTGACCGCATTGACGATTCCGACGATCCAAAAGACCGTCACGGGAAGCGCAAATGCCCCCATCGATAAATCGCCGATGAACGGCAGCGCAATCACGTCGATGCGGAAACCGCACGCGAACGCGAACATGGCAACGGCAATTTGAGCGTAGAGCTTGTAGAGGGCGCGGATTCCTCGCGTATCGTCGACGGCGCCCACGATACACATGAACGCTCCGCCCACGAACAATCCGACGACTTTGCTGATGTCTTTCGTGAAATCGTTGGCAACGGCCGACTGAACGAAGAACAGCCCCACGAGCGGAGCAAAAAAACCGAGGCAAATTGCAAGCCCCCCAAGCCTCGGCGTTTCATGACGATGTACGTGTCGCCCGCCAGGACGGCTGACGGCACCCAAGCGAAACGCGAGCAATCGTACCAGTGGAGTCAACGTTCCGCTGACGAAGGCGGCGAGCGTGAAAGCTGCGAGATAGGTCCGCATGCGTTCAATTCCCTCGTGAAGTCGTGTGCTCTCTGTTGTAAGAACCTGCCTTCGCGTTCAGATCGTTTTGATCGTTCCTCGCGCGCTTCACGGTAGGCTCCGCCACGGACCTCTCAAGCGATCCACCTAACCCAAAAACCGTTTCGTCCACGTGCAGTCGTCAAGGATTTGGCATGCGCCCGGAATTTTCTCATGGTTCGATGAAAAGAGTCGAATTTGTAGCACGATACAGCATCTATGGAGCGCTGGAAAGACATGACCTCGTGTCACGCCGTTTCTCGAACACTTTCAACGTTGCTTGACGCTGCCCGCAGCGTATCGGTATATTCCTGCTCTCGCGCCGCTAGCGCAATGGAGAAATGAATGTCGCGTTTGGTTCTGGGCATCAATTCGGCTCATGGTGATGCGTCTGCCGCACTCGTAGGCGAGAACGGGATTTTAGCTGCCATCGCAGAGGAACGGATCAATCGACAGAAGCACTGCGCGGGCTTTCCGCGCCTCGCCGTGGCCGAAGTGTTGCGTTTGGCCGGTGCGAGCCCGAGCGACATCACCGACATCGCCGTGGCGCGTGACCCTCGCGCAAATCTTGCGGCGAAACTACGTTACGTTGCGGCCAGGCCCATCACGGGCGTCCCCAATGCCATCGAACGCCTGATGATTCATCGCAAAGTCGGCTCGAGCTCGAACCTCGTGGCCGAAGCGCTGGGCGTTGCCGAAGACCAAATCAAAGCTCAATTTCATCGCGTCGAACATCACCTGGCCCACGTTGCCAGTTCGTTTTACTGGTCCCCTTTCGATCGAGCGACGGGCATCACGTGCGACGGTGCCGGGGATTTCGCGACGAACCTCGTCGGCCTCTGCGAAGGCAATCGCATTCAAGTTTTGCGCAAAACGCTCTGGCCGCACTCGCTGGGAGTATTTTACACGGCCGTTTGCCAGTTCCTCGGTTTCGACAGATTCGGCGAGGAATACAAGGTCATGGGGCTTTCTGCTTACGGCGTGAATCGGTTCGCGCGTGAAATGCGCAAAATCGTTCGCTTCGACGCCGAGCATGGAATCCAGCTCGATTTGACGTGGTTTCGGCATCACAAAACGACGGAGGGCATGGAAACGACAAGTGGGGTGGAAGTGACGATTCCACGTCTTTGGTCGGACGCGATGGTGTCGCTCTTCGGGCCGCCGCGTAATCGGTCCGAGCCCATCACGGATCGCGATCGTGATCTTGCAGCATCGCTTCAATCGCGTTTCGAGGACATTTATTTGGCGCTCGTAGGAGACGCCGTCGAACGCACGGGCATTCGCAACGTCGTCATGGCTGGCGGTTCGGTGCTCAATTCCGTGGGCAATGGCCGGATGATCACCGAAGGCGTCGTCGATCGCGCGTATTTCCATCCGGCCGCATCGGATGACGGCACCGCCGCAGGAGCAGCGCTTTGGGTGATGCATGGCGTGCACGGGCATCCGCGAACGGCGGAAGTGCGGCACGCGTATTGGGGTACGAATTGGAACGACGACGAAATCGAAGCGGCATTGCGCAAATCGGAGCTCCCCTATAAGCGCCTCGATCGAGAACAATTGCTCGAAACGGCGGCGGGCGCATTGTCCCAAGGCAAAATCATGGGTTGGTTTCAGGGGCGCGAAGAATGGGGCCCGCGAGCGCTCGGGAATCGAAGCATTCTTTGTCATCCCGGCTGGCCGGGGATGAAAGCGACGCTCAATGCACGCATCAAGAATCGCGAACCGTTCCGCCCGTTCGCGCCGGTCATTCGCATCGAAAAGCTGAATACGTGTTTTCACGGCAGCCACGAAGTGCCCTTCATGATCATCGTCTACAAGGTGCGCCCCGAATGGAAGGAAAAACTCTCCGCCATTACGCACGAAGATGGTACGGGGCGCGTGCAAACGGTTCGCCGCGACGAAAATGCCTTGTATTACGACCTCATCAAGGTCTTCGAAGAAAAGACCGGCGTCCCGGTCCTACTGAATACGTCGTTCAACGAAAACGAGCCCATCGTGCACACGCCCGAGCAGGCGATCGATTGTTATCGCAGGACGCGCATGGATTGCCTCGGGATTGGATCGTTCTGGCTGGAAAAACCCATGAACCCCGACGACGCGAGTAGCTAAAAGATGGCCAAGCTTTTCCCTTCGCTTACTCTTGCCGCTGCGCTTTCGACGATTTCCTTTGCCGCGAGCGCCGACCCCACCAAAAACCTTTTATCGGCCCCAGGCCCGCATATGTGCGTTCCGGGCACGCAATTTTCGTGCTCGTGCGGCGACGGTTCCACCGGAATTGCGACATGCAATCCCAATGGATTGGGCCTTTCGGTATGTGCGTGCGCCAAAGTAAGAGTATCGGTCCCCATGCCCGTCATCATGGTCCCCGATATACGCGTGCGGCGCGTTCCCATGCGCAAGCGGAAAAGCGCACCTCTCCCGGGATTGGCGTTGCTTCTCGGGGGCGCGTGTACGCTAGGCACGGGAGCATTCAATGTGGGGTTCGGGGTCGAGCGCATTCGTGACAAGGGAAAAGATCCATTCGGTATCGTATCGGTCGCACTGGGAGGCACGGCGATGCTCATTGGATTGCCGTTGACGATCGTGGGGATCGTCCGATACGCGAACGAGCCCAAGGAAGTCGATAAAGACAAAGATGCCAAAAAGTCCGATACGGGCATTCGGTTTGCCCCCACGGCAGACGGATTCGCTCTGCACTTTTGATTGATTGCACGCGCTGCTCGGTTGTGCGTCCGTATGAATATCCTGCACGTCGTTCCTTCGTTTTACCCAGCAACTTCGTTTGGCGGACCCATTTGGTCGACGTACGGGCTATGCAATGCACTCGCCCGCAAGCGCGACATTTCGCTGAAAGTGCTCACGTCGGACACCGCTGGTCCAACAAGGCACGAACGCCTGCGGTCGGAATCCATTCGCGCCGAGCTGTTCCCTGGATACACGGTTGATTTCCAGCGCAAATGGGCCAGCACCGCGGTGGCTCCAGGGTTCGTCTCGGAACTGCCTCGTCTCATGCAATGGGCCGATGTCGTGCACGTGACGGCGGTGTATTCGTTTTCGACGATTCCAGCGCTCGCTGCGTGCCGCGCGTGGAAAAAACCCGTCGTATGGTCGTGTCGAGGTGCATTGCAGCGGTGGGAGCACACGCGCAAGCGGCCCTTGAAGATGGCCTGGGAACGCACGTGTGCGACCATTTTGGCAGGTCATCCGCACGCGATTCACGTCACGTCGCCCGAAGAAGGTCAAGCCGCTCGGACGCAAATGCCGAATTCGCCCATCGTCGAAATTCCGAACGGCGTCGACATTCCGGAATCTCTCGCGCCGCGCCCATGGCAACCGGAAGGCAAAACGCGCGTGCTTTTTTTGGGGCGATTCGATCCCATCAAAGGCATCGAAAACCTCGTCGACGCCGTTGCATTGTCCAAAGTGCCGGCACTCGAGCTTTCTCTGTGCGGATCGGGGGACGCAACCTACACGGCTTCGCTCGCCAAGCGCATCGAAGAAAAAGGGCTATCGTCAAGTGTAAAACTCGCGGGGTTCGTCGAAGGAGCGGCCAAGGCGCGAGCATTTGCCAACGCCGATATTTGCGTATTGCCATCGTTTTCCGAAAATTTTGGCATGGTCGTGGTCGAAGCTTTGTCACATGGCGTGCCGGTGATTGCGTCTCGAGGTACGCCTTGGAAGGATCTGCAATCGCGCGAATGCGGATTGTGGGTCCAAAACGATCCGGCGTCGCTTGCTCGAGCGATGGACGACCTGGCCCAGAAAAACCTCGAAGCCATGGGGCAACGAGGGCGCGCCTGGATGTGCGAGAGTTTCGATTGGAATGCGGTTGCGGGGCGAATGGCCGAGGTTTATCATAATTTGCGGGAGGATAGCCGATTCCGGTAAGCTGAGAAAGCGTCACGAAGAACTGGAGGCAGCCTGTTCGCTCGCGTTGATTTCGTCCGCGATTCGCGCAAGCAGATCGCGAATCCATTGTTGTTTGGGATCACGATGGCTCCGTTCGTGCCACACCATGGGTACTCGAACGATTGGCAGCGAAAATGGTGGGGGCCGAATGACAAGACCAACGTGACGACCGAGTTTGCGTGCAAGCCATGACGTCGTCGTGAGTACGAGGTCCGTTTCGGCAACGAGCAACGGAGATAGGGCAGGATACGGCAATCGTAATGCAATACGGCGCGTAATGCCGAGTTTGGTCATGGCCATGTCCACCGGTCCCACGTTCGCATTGCCCAGCGTAATGACGAGGTGGTCGAGCGCCGCGAAGTGCTCGATGTCCCAGGGAGTTCGAAGGGCAGGATGACCTTCACGAAGCACGCATGCCCAGCGATTGTCGATGAGCGGACGAGCATAGATGTTCGGCTCATCCCCTGTGGGCATACCAATGGTCAAGTCGACGGTGCCGCTTTCGAGGTGTTCGCGCCATTGCGCTTCCCATCGGACAATTTCGAGATCGAGGCCCGGTGATTCGACGGCGAGGCGACGAATGAGCGGCGGTACGACCATGTAACTTACGATATCCGGAGCAGCGATTCGAATGGTTCCGACGGCGGTTTTTGGATCAAAACCAGTTGGCCGCACGAGCCCTTGAATTTCAGCGAGCAATTCATCGACTTTTGCCGCAATGGCTCGCGCCCGCGCGGTCGGCTCCATTTTGCCCTTCACTCGTACGAAGAGAGCGTCATCGAAGACTTCGCGAAGGCGCGCAAGCGCGCGACTCATCGCTGGTTGGCTCATTCCAAGCCTCTTGGCCGCCAGACTCACGTGTCGGTCGTGGAGCAGAGCGTGAAGCGCCACGAGGAGGTTCAGGTCGAGGTCAGCCACTTCTTTCGAAGACATGGCGGCATCGTAGCGCAAAGCAGAAAACGATGCAGCGGCCAATAGGAACGTTCACGCCGCAAGCTTGATCACCGAGACGTCGAATCATTCGCGCCGCGAATACGGACTATTCGCATTGCGCATTGGATTGTCGGAGCGCAGTCCATTATACCCGTTCGCAATCGAGCCGTGATGGTTCGAGACGACGACTCGCTCCTCTCCATGCATGCCGAATCGATCGGCGAAGGGAAAACACCCATGAAGTCCAACAACGTCGTATCGTTCTCAGAACGTGGTTTCAGCGCTGCGTCCATTGCATCATTCGCGCTGCTGGCTGCCTTGGGCATTGGAATGTCAGGTTGCAATGAAGCCGTGGCGGCCGAAACCGATTCGATCGAAATGGAGCAGCGAATCGAGGCGCTCGAGACGAAAGAAGCCATTCGAGAAAGCATACTCGAGTTTGCGCGCATCGTGGACAAGGCCGACATCACGGCGCTCCCGAGCTTGAAGTCCAAGCTCCATGCGGATTTCCAGCTCGATGTGGTCGATTTCGAGGGCCACGAGCTCCACTTCGTCGGATTCGATGGGCTCACGAAGGAGTACGGACCCATCATGTTGGCGGCGCAAGCGAATCTTGCGGTGAGTGAAATTGGTGTGAAGCTCGAAGGTGATACCGCGACAGCGTCCTTCAAGTTCATCAATTCCGTCAAACCTCCGCCGGAACTTGGCGTCCCTGTGAACGAAAAACTCCTGCTTTTGGCCGATAATACCGCGGTATTCGTACGCACGGCAGGCGTGTGGCAGCTTCGTTCGATGGAACTGGTGCACTCGCTCGCTTATCCTGGAGAGCTTCCCGCGCCTCCTCCGTGATGGCCAATCGCGCATGCACTTGCATCGAAGTGCATTTGATGAAAAGGGATCAACCCGGGCGATTTCGCATAAAATCCGCAACTTCGGCGAGTCGCCTTTCCAAAAAACCACGCAGCTCGGCCGGCGTATTCGTTTCGTCCATGGCCGTGCGCATGGCGCGCATCCAAGCGTCTCGCATGGCGATATCGACGGGAACGCGCGCGTGACGCATGCGCAAACGCGGATGACCGTGCTGCGCGATGTAATCCTGGGGCCCGCCCAGCCATCCAATCAGGAAAAGCGCAAATCGATCGCGGCTCTCGCGCGCGACTTTGCCTTCGTCATCGAGCGGGTGCAATCGAGCGAGCTCCGGTTCGTCTCGGTCCATCGCATCGTAAAAATGTTCGCACAACTTGCGTACGGCGGCTTCGCCACCTAGCAGCTCGAAGGGCGTTTTCTCGAGCGTTTCGGACATGAGACGTTCTCCAAAGCGCGCTTGGTTTCAGGCGCTTGCCCTGCTCTACCATCCGGTGTATGGCGTGCAAGGGCACGAGCGAAAGAAGTCATCATGGACAAGACAGGAAAATTCGACCTCGAAAAGTATCCCATCCATCTTGGATTGAACGCGAAAGCCACGGTACAGGACGAGTTCACGGGGGCCGTGGACTGGTACGAGCGTTATGGTGCACAGAATGCTGCCGACGGGGCCGAAGGACGCCTGGTGAGCCTGCACAGTTTCTCGTCACCGTGGGGAACGTGGGAGATGCATCCTGAAGGGGAGGAGCTGGTGGTTTGCATCAGCGGAAAAATGACGTTGATCCAAGAGATCGACGGCAAGCATCAACGGGTGGAGCTTTTGCCGGGCGAAGCGATCGTCAATCCTCGAGGCGTTTGGCACACGGCGGATGTCCATGAAAAAGCGTGTGCGCTTTTCATTACCGCTGGTATGGGCACGCAAGTTCGGCCGCGCAATTGAATTCCTGGGCTACTCCCAAAAGCTCAGCGTCTGATCGATCGTTTCTCGTTTTTTGAATACCACGAAATGCTTCCCGTCGTCGATGTATCCAATGACTTTTGGAACTTGGCGGCTATTGTAACGCGACCACATGCTTTACGTGTATTTCGCGGTTCAGCGTATCGACAGCCATTTATTGCTGTCGTCCCAACACTCTTCTTGCGTCAATGTCGACGACGGACGCGACGTGTGACTCGATTCATGGCACTCGTTGCTTCAGGGATACGCAGAAGTACGGCCGCGCCTAGATAGGTGGTGCCAAAGCATCCGAAAATAGGGACGACGGCCAGAAATGGTGGAAACCAGGGCATCCACAAATCAAGGAGGATCCTAACGCCAACAGCAATCGCTGATGCGACGAGCGCTGCAAGGCTGATTCTCCACAGAAATGACCAGGGGATCCAAGAGCGGCCGATGCGATCGTTCATCCTATTACGGAGCATCAAGAGCTCGATCCATCCAGCAACGCTGGACGTGACAGTGATGCAGGCGATGCTCCACGACATATCGAATCCGAGATAGCGTGGTAGCCGCACGCCCGCGACGTAACCGAGCGCGGTTGTCAGCGCCACTCGGATGATTGCAAAGCGAAGCGGCGAGCGTGTATCTTCAACGGCGTAGAACGTCGAGGAATACAAGCGCCCAAGTGTAGACGGCAGCAGCCCCAAGGCACTTCCTGCCAATGCGGCCCATACGTAATGGATGTCGTTTTGCGAAAATTTTCCGGTTTTGTATAGCGCTGCGATGACGACGTCCCCAACCGCCATGTAAGCTGTCATCGACGGAACGATAAAAAAAGCTATTTGACGCAAACCGCGCTCCAATTGCGTGCGCAAGGCTTCGTTGGATTCGGCCGTCGAGGTTTGTGCGCCCTCTCCGCGCGAACGTGCCATCTCAGCGAGGCTCACAGCGGACACCGACATGCCAAAAAGGCTTATGGGCAGAAGAGACAGTGTTTGCGCATAGCCCAGCACCGACACCGCGCCTGCATGCGAAAGACTGGCGAGCATGTTGTCGACATAGGCGCTGATCTGCACGACACCCCGTGCGACGACCACGGAGCCAAAGCTGCCGAGAACGTTCTGCACGTGCTTGGACCGGATATCGACCGAGGGTCGAAACTTGGTAAGGAGCTTGAAGACGGTCGGCAATTGAACGGCGAGCTGCAAGAAGCAGCCTAGGACCAACCCCCACGCAGCCGTGACGGCGAGATCGAGTTGAGCTTGCCGACCTCCGAAAAGGAGCAGTGTGCCGATGATGGCGAGATTCCAAACGACGGGCGCTGCATAAGAGAGAAAGAACCGGCGGTGGCTGTTGAGGATCCCCAGGCACCAAGCGGACATGACGAGAAGAGCGATTCCCGGAAAAAGAATCCTCACGAGCCGAATCGTCAAAAGCCGCTTTTCGCCTTCAAAACCGGGCGCAATCAAGCTGATCATGAAAGGCGTAATCAGAACGCCGATCAATGCCAGAATCGAGACGACGATTGCCAAAAGAGTCGCGACGACGCCCGCGACGCGGTCGGCTTCGACCTGGTTCTTTTCGCCCAAAAGGCGTGCGTAGACCGGAATGAAAGAGCCGGATAGTACGCCATCGCCGAAAAGATTCTGCAGGAAATTGGGGATCCTCAGCGCGGACCTGAATGCATCGGCGGCCTCGGAAGTGCCGAAGTAGTGCGCCAAGACGCGTTCCCGGATGAAGCCTACGATTCGGCTCGCAAAGATTCCGGCTGCTACCTCGGCTGCCCCATGTCGTGGACCATCGTGCACTGGCCGAAGCTTCGAAGCCACTTCCTCGCTTCCGCCTCGGCTCACATTGGTGGTCATATCGTCGCGCCGCCTGACATCCTATTCTCGAGCGCGGTCAACGGGTGCGCTACTTTACCGGGCATTTGACGTCTGGGTGGCCCTGATGGACGCATACGGTGAGGCAATGCTCCAAGAGGTCATGACACGTGGACATGCATGGGATGTTCCACCAAGCACATCCCGCTTGGCATTTGCGAAACTTCTTCTCGCAGCAGTGGTGACAGGGAATAGGCTTTTCCTCGTCAGCATGGCTACTACTTGGCACGGAAACCAGGTACCATCCAGTAACGAAGGTTATGATCAACAACACCCCGAACGCTGGTCTCCTCACCTTTTTATTCGAAATATAAAACAGAGCCACTTTTTCCGTCATTCGTATGAAAGCAAATGGGCTCCCGCTTGTCAAGGGCCGCTGTGGTCATAAGCGTATGATTTGACGAACGCCCGTGCCGTTGCGTTTGCCTTGTCTGCCGAGGGAGAAGAGCTCGACGTTGCCGCGCATCTTGGCGCGCTGACCGAGATGCACGAGCCGCACTGCGCATCCCATGCTTTATCCACGGCTGCCTTTGGACTGGATCGGTCCGGACGAGCCTCGTACCATTCCAGGCCGCTGATGACAACCTGCTCGAAGCCCTCTCCGAATTCAGGTCCCAATTCGCATCAGATTGCATACGTTGCACGAGACGCACGACGTCAGTGCTCCCGCAGTAGCCGGAGTACTTCGTTTTGTGGAGCGGCCTCTTCAACCCACCGCGGGAGTCCCACGCGATGTCCCATAGTAGCATTAGGCACAAAACCATACCTGAGCCAAGAAATACATTCTCCAATGTGCCCGAGTCGGATATCCTCGAGCTGCACCTTGGAGGTCTGATGCGCTCTTTTTCCATGCTTCGTTCCCTCGCGTTTGCCCCCGCTCTTGCCCTTGGATTCCATGCAGCAGGATGCAGTGACGACACCTCATCCACTTCGAGCTCCGCGAGCTCGACCTCTTCCAGCAGCGGTGATGCATCCAGCAGCAGCAGTGGTGGTGGCTCGTCGAGCTCCACGGGCGGCGCTGGTGGAATGGGCGGTATGGCCGGCACCGGCGGCACCGGTGGAATGGGTGGAATGGCCGGCGGAGGAGGCTCCGGGGGTAGCTCGCTCATTTGCGAGCCGAACACCACATCGGCCTGCTACACGGGACCTGCTGGGACGCAAGGGGTGGGCCTTTGCGTAGAGGGCACGTGGACATGCAATGCACAAGGAACCGGATATGGTCCCTGCACGGGCGAGGTCGTCCCGGTCGCCGAGAATTGCGCCACGCCGACGGACGAAAATTGCAATGGCTCGGGTCCTGATTGCGGCGCTGCGGTTTGGAGCAAGCGTTTTGGTGATCTCGACGGTCAATACGGCAAATCCGTCGCCGCCGACGCCATGGGCAACGTGTACGTCTCCGGCCACTTCTACGGCGTCCTCGACCTTGGCGCCGGTCCCATGACCGCGACGTCGCTCGACGGGTTCCTCGCGAAATTCGATCCCGCGGGCAATTTGCTCTGGAGCAAGCACTTCAGTGGCACCAGTAGCCAGAAAGCGCTCGCAGTTGCCGTCGACGGGATGGGAAATGTGGTTGTCGCGGGCAATTTCCTGGGCTCGGTCGATTTCGGCGGCGGCCCGCTCACCGCCATGGATGCAGACGCATTCGTCGCCAAATACGATGCCTCCGGGAATCACGTGTGGAGCAAACAATTCGGCGGTGCCGATGTTCAGAGCATCAATACGGTTGCCATCGATTCAATGAACGATATCTTGGTCGGCGGTTCATTTGCGGGCACCGTCGACTTCGGCGGAGGCACCATGACGTCGACGAACGTCGATCTCTTCGGCATGAAGCTCGACGACAATGGCAATCATGTCTGGAGCAAGCACTTCGACCAGCAGATTGGGAGTCAACCGGCGCTGACGAACGTAGCCGTCGATAGCGCGGGAAATGTCGCATTCACGGGATATTTCTTCAACACCGTGGACTTCGGTGGGGGACCGCTCACGAGCGCCGGCTCGTATGATGTTTTCGTCGGCAAGTTCGGACCGAACGGCCAGCATCTCTGGAGCAAGCGTTTCGGCGACACGTCTGATGAAAGCCCGACCGGCTTCGGTTTCGATGGCACGGGCAATCTCTTCATTGCTGGCGGATTCAAGGGTCCGTTGAATCTCGGCGGATCGACCCTCATGAGCGCCGGCGACAATGATTGCTGGATCGCGAAGCTCGACTCCGCGGGCAACCATCAATGGAGCAAGCGTTTCGGCGACGCGCAGAAGCAGTACATCACTGGCATAGCCGTCACCAGCACGGGGGATTTGGCGCTTACCGTAACGTTTGGCGGCTCGATCGACTTCGGTGGCGGTCCGCTCACGAGCGCGGGCAATCTCGACATTGCCATCGCGCGCATGGACGGCGCTGGCAATCACGTGTGGAGCCTTCGAGCGGGCGACGGCGTCTCCCAATCGTCAGAGGCCATTGCTTTCGATCCTGCGGGTCACGTCCTTCTCACGGGTGAGCTCGTGGGCAGCGTCGACTTCGGCACCGGAGTGCTCACCAGCGCAGGATCGGCAGATCTTATCGTAGCAAAACTTGCTCCGTGACATGTGCTGACACGGCCAATTCCGGGATTGGGGGCTGGATCGATTGGGATGATTCCCACGGGGCGACCCCAATCCTGGGATGGTTGATAAAAGCACCAGCCTCTTGCACCTTGAATCCTCTTTCATGTACCATCCCGCACGCCATGTCCGATTCGACCCTCCTCGGCCCGCCCGAGTCCTTTTTCGAGCAGCCCATTCATGTCACCGCCAATTGGAAAGCCCTTCTTTATTCGCTCGGTAAGTCTTTCAGCAAAGCGCTTTACGGCAAGTACGTCTCGGGGGACTCCGCCAAGGTCGACGCCGCGGTCGCCGATGCATTGGGCGCCTTCGGGTTGCAATTCAAATCGACGCCCGCCGAGATTGCGTGGAACCTTTGCCGCCGAGCGCTCGGGGCCGCCATCGTCGAGCTGCTTCGCACGATGAGCATTCCCGTGCAACCCGAGGACGCGCCGGACACGCAATTCACGGATGCCTTCGTCCAGCAAATCGATTGGACCATGATTCGGCTCGACGCGACGTTCTTCGAGCATCCCGAGCAGGTTCCCTTCTTGCGTCCCGTGCAGGTAATTCTCGAAGAATGGCTCGCCCATCGCGGCATGAGCCGCCCTGAAGCACGCAATGTGGCGCATCGTCTGCGGAGCCATTTCGCATCTGCCTTGCATGACGAATGGCGCAGTCGCCTTGCCGAATACAAGCCGCTCGAGCAACACATTCAGGGCAGCCCCTTCATGAAGGCCTCCGAGCGCGAGCGAGCGTGGCTACGTCACGCGGCCGCGCTGAAAAAAGCCTGCGAAGCATCGATGTTCGGCGAGTCGTTTGGCCTCGCGCAGGTATTCGTCCCATTGCGAGCGTATCATGAAGAGCGCCTCGACGAAGAGCGTGATCGACGTGCGCCCGGGCATGGGCAACGCATTCGGCGCACCGTGGTGCAGGTCGACGAAAAGCTCGATGCGTGGGTGCATGCGGCCGACAAAAACGATGCATTGCGAGTGCTTTCGGGGGGGCCCGGATCGGGCAAGTCATCTTGCGCGAAAATGTTCGCCGCGCGTATGGCCGAACAGGGCCATCACGTGCTGCTGATTCCGCTGCATTTGGTGAATCCCGATGATGGCATTCCGATCATGGTGCGCCGATTCGTCGACGATGGGGATCATCTCCCCTTCGACCCGCTCGAAACGCAGGGCGAAAGCGATAGGTTGCTGGTCATTTTCGATGGGCTGGATGAATTGTCGATGCAGGGCAAGAGCGGTTCGGACGGCGCGAAAGCGTTTTTGGAGGAAGTTCGGCGCTTTTTGGATAGGCACAACCATGCGCGGCTGCGCGTGCAGGTGCTCGTGGGCGGGCGGGAAATCGTCGTGCAGCAAGCTCGGCATGTCCTCCGTGAGGCGAAACAAATTCTGATCTTGATGCCGTATTTGTCATTGCCCCACATGCGCGAACAGGAAAAGAACCAAGGCATCGAATACGAAGCATCGTCAGCGGACCTCGACGAAGACCAGCGCGTCGATTGGTGGAATCGATACACGACGGTAAAAGGGCAGAGCCCGCCGGGCATGCCGGAGGAATTGCAGCGCCCCGAGCTCGCGGAAATCACGGCGCAGCCGCTCCTGAATTATTTGGTCGCGTTGAGCCGCCAGCGAAAGACGATTGATTTTACGCAGAAGGGCCTGCGCAATCGCATTTATGCGGATTTGCTCGATGGGGTGTACAAGCGCGCGCATCGGGAGCGAAAGCCGCACGCATCGGACCTGGAATACGAAGACTTCGTCGAGCTACTGGAAGAAATTGGTTTGGCGGTATGGCACGGCAATGGGCGCACGGCGACGGTAAAGGAGATTCGTGGCGTTTGTGGGGAGCGCATCGACAAGCTTTTGCGGCGGTACGAGGATGGCGAAGCGCGCGTGATGGGGCTACTCACGGCGTTTTATTTTCGCAAACACCATGACCGGCGTGACGACGAGGCGACGTTCGAATTCACGCACAAGAGTTTTGGCGAATATCTGACGGCGCGGCGTATCGTGCGGGAGCTTCGGGACATGCACGACGACCGTCAGCGCGCGACGAAACGCCGTCCCTGGGACATCAAGGATGCGCTGCGCGATTGGGCGAACGTGTGCGGTCCGACGGCGATGGACGGGCACTTGCTGCCGTTCGTGATTGACGAAGTGGCGCTCGAGGACGCGGAATTGGTGGGGCAATGGCAGAAGTTGTTGCAGGAGCTCATCGGGCACGTGTTGCGATATGGAATGCCGATGGAGCGGCTGGTTCCGCGGCCTGATTATTTGGAGGAGATGCACCAGGCGCGAAATGCGGAGGAGGCGCTGCTGGCGTGCCTGTATGCGTGCGCGGAGCGAACAGAGATTGTCAGCCACATCGAATGGCTTGACCAGAACAGCGCGGGGTCCTGGTTGCACCGATTGCGCGGACAAGTAAGCGGCAAGGGGCGCATCATTGCAATGCAATGCTTGGGGCGGCTGGATTTGTCAGAGTGTTGGTTGAGTCGACTGGACTTGTGGGGGGCGAGCCTGTGCGGCGCGAACTTACAACATGCGATCCTGTGGGGCACGAGCCTGTCTCGCGCGGACCTTCGAGGAGCGAATTTAAAGGGCGCGCTCCTGAAAGGCGTGATCCTGCAAGGCGCGAACCTGCAGGGCGCGGACCTGAAAGGCGCGAACCTGCAAGGCGCGAACCTGCAAGGCGCGGACCTGCAAGGCGCGAACTTAGAAGGTGCGAACCTGTTTCGCGCAGACCTGCGAGGCGCGGACCTGCAAGGCGCGAAGCTGCAAGGCGCGAACCTGCAAGGCGCGAACGTGCAAGGCGCGAACCTGCTAGAGGCGAACCTGCGTGGTGCGAACCTAGATGGTGCAAACCTGACCGATGCCCTGATGGATCCTTGAACGTTCGATGGTCCACGAGCGCTCCAAGACGTCGGCGCGCCTACTGCAAGCCTGTCATTCCTCGATGAACACCGGCGTCCAGTCGAACGTTTTCACGCCTGCCTCGCGGAAGATGTTCATCACTTTGGGCGTGACGAGGACGCCGGGACTCGGACGCTTGGCGTGCCGTTTTTTCTCTTTGGGCTTGGGCCAAAACTCGCCAAACCATTCCCACGTCACGTTGAAGTCCTGCATCCCTTCGAGATCCTCGACGCGGTAGGGCTTGTCGGGCAAATACATGCGCCCCCCGCGCTGACAAACCTTGCACAAATACTTGGGATCCTCATTGGCGAGGTCGGAACGCATGGGGGGCATCGTGTGCGATATCAAAATCTGCTCCCGCGCGACCATGCTCCATTTTTTGTTTTTCAGGCGCGCCCGAACTTCGCCGAACGAGATGCCCGTCACGTTGGCATCCTTCAGCTTTTTGGCCATTCCGCCGTCAACGAGGACATCGCCATCCCACGTACCGATCGCCCGATGTTTTCGAAGTCTGCTCCTATGCTCACTGTCGATATAGAGTGCGGAGGTTTGTCGCGCGCCCGTGCCGCAATTCGGGCACGCAGCTTCCATGTCGTATTTCGTGCCTTCCATGAGACCCGCGGAGACGTACTCACGGATATCGCGGTGCATCCACAACAACCGTGATTTTTGGAGATCGTCGTCGGAGTACTCGATGTAATCGAACTCTTTGGGCTTGATGCCATACCGATTCAAGAGTTCGTGCAACTTCGCGATGCGCGGATCGCCGTCGTCGAGTTCGACCTTAACGTAGATTTCTTTGAGGACCGATACTTCCAAGACGTACGCAACGTCCGATCCGCACCCAGCGGGCTCTAGAATCGTCGATGCTCCGCCGGGAACATCATACGCGTCGAAGCTTATGTGCCACTTGGTTTTCATCTTTGCTCCACCGCGCCGCCGTAGATTACTCGAAAAAGTGCTTGATTGCCCTGAGCCATTCTGGATTTTTCCGATAGACATCTTGGTAGATATCCCATAACGCCTCCTTCGTTATATTCTTTGGCAACGGCTTCTTCAATCTTACCTGTTCGCGTATCCAAGCATCCTGTGCATCCTTCAGCGTCTTTGTAATCTTCTGATGCTCTTTCTTCTTGAGGATGATGGCTGGTAGGTTCTCGAAGTCCGTCCTGCCGAAAACATCCTTCCACATGTCCCTTTCCAAGATCTTGTGCGCCTCGAACACCTGGCGCCAGTTCGCGGTGAACATCTGCATCCGCGAATACGGCAGAATCGTCTGCAACTGATGCAGCGACGGCGCCATGTCGTCGCCATACTTCGCCACCAATTGCTCCGCCAGCTTTTTCGGCATCAGGGCCGGATTCGTGACGATCAGGATCCCCTTTCGCTTCGCCGCGCTGGCGATTTTCCGGGCGAACGCGCCCGTCGAGCGCAGCGGATTCGTCAGCAGCATGAACGTGCCCGCCGTGAGCTGCAACATCAGCGAATCGGGCCCGCCGACGTTTTTCCCGCTTGGAATGCCATGACGAGAACCGTTCGGATCCTTCAGATTGCCGCTCGTGTCGCTGTCTTGAAAGGCGCCCGCAATGACCATTTGCCGGACGACCTCTTCGAAAAACGTCAGCCCCGATCCATTTCCATCGGGAGACGATGTCCACGTGCGTTTGTCCGAGCCTCCAGTCCCCCCAAATACGGACACCGATGCCTTGGCGGTGATGGCTCGAACCTTCGCGTCGACGGCGGCTTTGTATTGCGGATCCGCACCGGGCGGCGGCTTTTCTCCAGGCAATGGTTTGCCGGAACAACGCAATTGATCATAAGGCTTCGGGAACCTGAAGACGGATTCCGGAGGAGCCGTGGGGTCATAGACATACACGCGCACGGCCGTCGTCCGCAAACGACCATAAAGATCCGAATCCCGCGTGTAACTCGCACCGGCTTTCTCCGACGTGAAGAGCCATTCCGCCGCATCGGGACGTACGTCCGGTGGGTGCGTACATACCCGAATGATTTCCGGTCCACTTCGTTTTTGGCTGCTCGGCACAACGCCCACGAAACGCACATTCATGGGGTCGACGTCCATGATGGTCGTGGACATCCTCGCAAGCCCCGCCTGCATCAACGGCATATCGTAAGCGAATGGTAAACGCTGACCCGTGTATATGGTGCGTGGCAAGACGGCATTCGGATTGTCGCACGATAACAGGTTGAATGGACTCGGCATGGCACTCATGCTCATGCTGGGTGCCGTCGACTCATAAATGTAGATGATATCGGCGTAAGGGGCGAATTCCTGAAAATCGTCCGCATCGGTATCCGACACCCATTCGTCCGTCACCGCACGATATGCAAAATAATCTGCGTCCGGATCGACGGGTGGCGGCCGCCTGCATACGGCTGCACGTCGCACGTTTTGGGGCAATTGAGGCCTCATGCAGCCGGTGATCGTCGGGGCAACGAGAGTGACCATCAACAGAACGGCCACGAGCGGCTGCAATCGAAACCAATGTCGAAGCATTCCGAGATGTTTCGCCAAGAACGGTTGCCGTCGAACCCGGCGTCGAAGCCCTTGCTGAATGGCTCCGACAATTCGCCATGCGATTGACGAGGTGCTTTGCCGAACCCGGTCTCTCATGAGCATCGGGTTCATCATGTTCCCACTCGCCAGGCCAATCTCCCGTTCATATTTGTCACCGCTTCCACAGGCGAGTGACCAGGCGGCAAGAAAAAGCGCGAACGCACGGCGACCGAGGGGCATACCCAAATCCTCCCGCGGGCCAGGGTGCACCAGGTCGTCACAAGTCGTAAATGAAAACGATAAGCAGGATGGACGTTCCTTGTCCCAACCACACCAGCGGCTCACGCAGCAACGAATGGCCGAGCTGTTTCAAACGACCCTGCAGAACATCAGCCTGCACTTACAAAACATCTACGAGGAAGGCGAGCTGGAGCGCTCTGGAACTCACAAGGAATTTTTGTTGCTTCGGCGCGAGGGTGCGCGCGACGTGCGGCGACCAAACGCGCACCCTCACTTGCACGATTAGCCCCCCGTTCCACCTCCGCCCGCCAGCGCCTCGCCCTTCTTCGGGCGACGCTTGTACAATGCCGATAGCTCGAACGCCGTCGCCATGGCCGGCTCCGATGACTCGCGCGCCGCAGCCTCGGCAGCCTCCCGCGCCATTCGCACCAAACTCACGATGATCCCGTCAATCAAATCGAGCGTCTCGGTTTCCACGGGCGTCCCCCGCGGCTCCGCTTTCGCTTTGGCAGCGTCTCGCAATGCCTGCGCATACGCTGCAAGGTCCGTCACGACCTTCGGCCCACCGCGATCCTTTGCGGCGTCCGCAATGGCCGGCTCTTTCAACATGGCCTGCAATGCATCGAGCTGTTTGGCGAGCCCCTCGGCATCGTCGGCCACGACCGAATCGCGCTCCTGCGAAGTGGGGAGTTTACTTAAGCTGGAACACGTGTGTCGAGGGAAAAATCGTACGGGCTTGAACGAAGGACGCATGCACCTGGCGGTTGCGCGCCCGAGGTTGACCAAAGACCGCGTGAGGTTGACGATGGGGCGAGTGGGGTTGATGACGGTTCGCGTGGACCTGACGCGGATGCGCACGAGATTGAGCCGGCGGCGGGTGGGATTTGGCCGAGGTGCGCATGGAGCTGACGAGGGAACGCTTGGGGTTGACCGAGGTGCGCGTGGACCTGGCGCGGATGCGCTTGGTGTTGAAGCAGCGCCGCGTGGGATTTTGCCGAGGTGCACCTGGACCTGCGCCAAAGGGGTTGGCACCTTTCCAAAGGGGCTGGGGTTCCGCTACCTCCGCGCCAAGCCGGCGGCCTGCTTGGACTTCTTGATGTCTTCGAGCTTCTTGATCTGGCGGGGGAGCACTTGTTCAATCACGAAGCTGAACGCGGGGAGCCGGACGGCGCCGCCCCGATCGAGCTCTGCCGCGTCGGCCCGCAACTTTGCCAGCAGTCGGCGCAACTGGTCCGCAGTGAGGAAGCGCCCGCCTGGTTGCAACGCGCCCCGGATCGCGTCCCGTCGCAGCTCGGTCAGCGTGGCGTGATCGAGCCCGAGTTTTTCGATCGTCGTCTTCGCGGCTTCGTCCTTTTCATCGGTCGGAGCGATCTCGCCGCGGTGGTTGAACGAAAACCTCTCGGTGCATCCAGGGTCGAGCGGTGAGACGAAGAGGTGTTTCTCCTTGGGCGACGGCCAGTCTCCTTTCGCCACGGCGCCGAATGCGGGGGCGAATCCGCAATTGGGCCGGGGCCAGCACGCGACGAGGTTCCCGTAGTCGGCGTCCTGCCCGTAGATGTGCTTGTAAGGCGTCTGCGGGAGCAGGTGCTCCAGGTGGAAGTCCACGTTTCGGGGAGGCTCCGGATCGAGGCTGATATGTAGCCCGGTATAAGCGCAGATCTTTCCCTGCTCTGCGAAGAGGCCGTCCTCGACGCTCTCCAGGACTGCCTTGTCCTTGCGCAGCTCCTCGTACGTGCACTCCATCCCCGGCCCCCTGTTTCTGGCCAGCCGAGGGTTGCGCCATTCGACGAAGGCCCTAGGCGGTGGGCGTTTCTTGATCGTCCTCACCGCTGTCCCCTTCGTCGTCCCCCTCCTCGGCCAGCGCTTCGAGCGTCGCCAGGCTGCTCTCCAGCCGCACGAGCTCCCCGGTGTCGCCATCGAGCAGCGCACGCAGCTCGCGCAGCTTGCTCCGCGCGCGCTCCAGATCCCCCTCCGCGAGCGCGCCCTCGGCTTGCTGCTGGAGCGTCCGGGAAGCCTTCGACTCACTCGTAGCCCCGGTCATCACGTGGTCGAGGATCCAGTTCGAATCGGCGCCGAACGCGACCGGCGGCAACGTCACGCCCTCGGGGCCGAGCAGGCGCACCTCTTCGCGCTTCAGCTCGCCGATGACCTGCGGGGAGTGGGAGGTGCAGACGAACTGCATCGCCGGAAACGTCCGCTTGAGGTCCGCGGCCACGCGGCGCTGCCAGCGCGGGTGCAGGTGCACGTCGAGCTCGTCGATCAGGACGACGCCAGGGGTCTGCTGGAGCAGGCGAGGGAGGGGCTCGTCCTCCGGACCGAGGTCGTCGGGCGGGAGGAGAAACGCGTTTTGCGTGACGGCCTTGATGGCGAGATCCGCGACGAGGGCGAACATCATGCGTTGCCCGGCGCTCAGGTTGTCGAAGGGTTGCGCGTTGCCGCCGATGGAGAGGACGATCTGGTCACGATCGGGGTCGAACCAGACGTCCTCCGCTCCCTCCACGCATTGGAGCACGGCGCGACGCACCACCTCGAAGCCGGGGCGCATGCGGCCTTTTCGTTGCGCGGAGGCCGTGACCTCGCGGCGGAACCACTCGTTGAGGTCGCCGAAGCGGATCCGCTCGTTGAAACAATCGTAAAACGCGGCCCAGCGGCGGGCGGGGCCGTGGAGCTTGGTCTCCTTGGAGATGCGCTGGTTCGAGGGCAACCACGCGCGGCCGGCGCCGTAATACGCGAGCACGGGGAGGACGACGCGCTCGCCCTTTGCGTCGGCTTCATAGAGGCCGCGGATGATCTCGAGCGCTTGCTTGGTGAATCTCCTGGGCTTCTTGCCGCTCTCCCCGAGCGCACGCGCCCAGGCGACTCCCTCGACGGAGCCGAGCTGTCCCTGTGCGCTCACGATGACAGGAAAGTGCTCGCGGAACTGGATACGGTCGCCCTCCCTGGATGCCTCCAGGCGGACCTCGGTCGGGAGGATGTTGCGGCCGCTCGTCCGGAGGAGCGAATCTGGGGGGGTTACAAGCCAGATCCCCAGGCTCACGGCGAGCGCGTCGAGCACGCTGGTCTTACCCGAGCCGTTCTCCCCCACGAGCAGCGTGAACTGCGGGTGAAGGCCGAGCTCCAGCTCCGCGAACTTCTTGAAGTTCTTGACGATCAGCGCATGGATCTTCATGGGGCTCCGGGGACGTGTCGATCGCTACCACGGGGGGCCAGGCGATCCAAGAAATCTGTCGTGCGGGTTCGCCTTCGATCGTGGCCCGACCGAAGACGAGGTATACGAGGTTGCCGCGAAGACGGCGAAAAAGGTGAAGGCGATTTGGGATTTGTCGTGCAGTCCCGACGTCACGATTGGCCGCCCATTGCTGGATGACGAACCAAACGAACTACCCGTATCGAACGAAGTGCGCCAAGCATTGAGAGAAATCCTCACGCCCAGGCTTTTTTCCGCGCGTGTTTTCCGCCAAGAGCGCCTCCGCCATTTGCACGATTAGCCCCCCGCTTCACCTCCGCCCGCCGGCGCCTCGCCCTTCTTCGGTCGACGCTTGTACAATGCCGATAGCTCGAACGCCGTCACCATCGCCGGCTCCGATGACTCGCGCGCCGCAGCCTCGGCAGCCTCGCGCGCCATACGCACCAAACTCACGATGATTCCGTCGATCAAATCGAGCGTCTCCGTCTCCACGGGTGTCCCCCGCGGCTCCGCTTTCGCTTTGGCAGCGTCTCGCAATGCCTGCGCGTCCGCTGCAAGGTCCGTCACGACCTTCGGCCCACCGCGATCCTTTGCGGCGTCCGCAATGGCCTGCTCTTTCAACATGCCCTGCAATGCATCGAGCTGCTTGGCGAGCCCCTCGGCATCGTCGGCCACGACGGAATCGCCCTCCAAAAGCGCCTCGATTTTTTGAACTGGCGCAATGTTTCCCAATGCCAAGAGCGCTCGCTTTGCTCCACCCAGCACCGAGCGCGCTCGCAATCGAGTGCCCTGCCCGTCGCGCATCGCGGCCGAATGCGCCGCAGTATCGATTTTCTTGCTCGTCCGCTTTGCTTCTCGCCCCACACCCGCGGCAATCAATCCATCCCGCGCGTCCTGCAATTCGGCCGCATCGGCCGAGCCAAAACCATAATCGCCAAGCTTTGCACCGTGAACCGCATACGCATTCAACGTTTGGTTCGCCTGCGCCAGCGTGTCATCCGAGCCGAATCGTTCACCAACCTTGATGAACGCCGCGCGCGCCTCGGGTGCGAGCGCCGTCAAGTCGAGTGCCATGTATACACCTCCTGCGAAGTACGAAGATTACTTAAGCTGGAACACGTGTGTCGAGGAAAAAATCGTACGGGCTTGAACGAAGGACGCATGCTCCCGCCGGTTTGCGCGCCCGAGGTTGACCAAAGACCGCGTGAGGTTGACGATGGGGCGTGTGGGGTTGATGAAGGGCCGCGTGAGACCTGATGCGGCGTCGCGTGGGACTTTGTCGAGGACCACATGGACCTGACGCGGATGCGCCCGAGGTTGAGCCGGCGCCGCGTGGGATTTGGCCGAGGTGGGCGTGGACCTGGCGCGGATGCGCTCGGGGTTGAAGCGGCGCCGCGTGGGATTTTGTCAAGGTGCGCATGGAACTGACGAGGGGACGCGTGGGGTTGAAGCAGCGCCGCATGGGGTTTTGTTGAGGACCGCACGGAGCTGACGAGGGAGCGCACGGGGTTGACCGAGGTGCGCGTGGGATTTGGCCGAGGTGCGCACGGAGCTGACGAAGGAGCGCACGGGGGGAAATTCATGGGCGCCAAGATTCAGTCCCTTCCGCTCTTTCAGCAAACGGGTCGTCTGGCGCAAATGGTCGAGGTGGGTTCGTCGCTCGATCGTCTTTTCCCCGACGCGCTCGTGAAATCGATGAACCTTCTTCAGAGCGGCTCGTTCCCCTTGCGCTTGGCACGTTGATCCTCATAAAGAGACGGCGGCACCAAGTCCGCACCGCGATCTTGTCCTTCGACATAATCGATAGGCTCCGTTCCCATTCCCAGCAGCGGAGATTCAGTCACGAGGTACGAGCCCGACGTACCAATGACATAACCATGACCATATTGCAGGGAACGGACGCTCCCAGTACCTCGCACGTTCCAAATCACGTTCATCGTGCCGGTGATGCCGGCCCCCGTGCTTTCATGACCTCGATTCACCGTGGAAAACCCATCATCGAAGAGCGATGAATCGACGAGGTTCGCGGTGGCCAGCGAATGATGATATTCACTGTACCCAGTCGTCCCGACCTTGGCGTCTTTCGATGCATAAGCCCTGCCTTCCCGGCTTTCGACGCGGAGCCACACACAACCGGTCGTCCCGAATCCCCAATTCTGAATGAAGTTGTGCCGGCCACCCGTGCCCTTCGAATCCGCCATGAGGATCTCACTGCTGCGCTGGATTTCGAATAGGTACCCATTGCCTCCACCACCTCGATTCTGTGCTGCGGACATTTCCGCGCTTTCGATGGTGACGCGTTTGGATTCGAGCACCAGAATGCCGCCGGACAACAAATGGGCACCCGCTCCATCCCCCGCCATGGGTGCATTCGGAGAAGGAAACGATTGCACATCACGCACATAACCATCGGCGACATGCGCCAAACCCAAAACGTGATTGCGATTGACGTTCCACGCGTCGTCCCAGTTTCCTGCATTGGCCAGACCCAGGGATTCCACGCCCACGCCCGTCAAATATCCCTTTTCTCGCCGCACGGACGCGTTGTCACGAAGTTTGACCGGATACCGTAGAGGAACATCGATATGAATGGTTTGGGGCGAGCTCGATGTGTCCACGGAAATCACCGTGCGCCGAAAAAACGTCTGCCAGGTACCATGAAAAGCAACCCAGGTGCCGGTCATGTTGTGTTCGGCGACGAATTCAGGCGTAATGACGAATCCAATGGCTATGTCGTCACCCGGGGCAAATCCCGATGCATCGACGACCGCAATCGATGTCGAATGGATATCCCCGTCGGCAGCGATTGGCGTTTCGAGGTCGACGAGGAGCGGCGCATCGAAGGAGATGTGCGCCTTGCCGGTCATACCGGTGGTCTTCGTGAAAAATAGCCGCGTCTTCGTCGGTCCATCGCCACGCAGCACGATATGCGAATGCGAGATTTGGAGGGTCCCGTCGAATCGGTACAACCCCGTCGGGATGTGCACGATTGCGCCATTTTTGGCCGTGGCTGCGTCGATGCTCGCTTGCACCGTCGCGGTGGAATCGTCGACCCCCGTGGGATCGGCCCCCACGACTTCAATGACGTCGAGCGGTCCGGGATCGGGCGGTTCGCCGTACTTGAACCCAGCGTACGAAAAGTCTTGGATGGAGCGGCCGGAAGCATCGGTCAAACCTGGCTTCCAGTCGTCGGGATAAAGGCTGCTGCGCCAAGGTCCACCGCCACCGCTTCCTGCAGATCCGCCGCTGCCGGAGGTCGAAGCGGTGTCATTCGGCGGCGACTGGCCGCATCCGAGGACGATCACCAAAGCTAGAGCAAAGGAGTTGAAGGGGATGCGTTTCATGTCGAGAGCGTAACGCAAACCAAAGACCCAGGAAAAGGTGCCTGTTTGCGTCTCTCGTCATCTCCACCCGCGCAGTGTCGACAAACCATGGCGCACTCGAAAGCCAGCTCCGGATCTGCACTTTCTCACTTCATCGTTCCAACCATCTCGAAAAATTGTCGATTCGCCGTCACTCGTATCACCGGCGATCTTCCGCCTGGCGGCCTCAACAAAAACGTTGACAGCGCCAAAACGATCAGCGAAAGTGTGGTGGTTTGGTGACTGTTCGTCCACCGGTGGCTTCGAGGAGGCGCGGACAATGCCTATCTTGGTTGGAATCGACGGTACAGGCGGCGGAATTGCCCCTGGTGCTTCGCGGGATCGCTCGTACGATCAGGACTTTCGCAATAGCTTCGTCCGCAGAATCTGCAATCGCCAAGCCAGCGCTCGATACTTTCGTGGACCCGTGACGCTGGGCGGTGGTTTACCCGAGGCCATTGACGGCGCACTTGCATTCATCAACGAAAAACGGCGGCAAGCCCCAGACGACCCGATCCTGTTGACGGGCTACAGCCGAGGAGCGGCAGGTGTCGTGGTCGTGGCGGATCGGTTGAAATCGGCGGGCGTTCGCGTTCGGGCGCTCATGTTATTCGATTGTGTCGACCGGCATCTCGCCTTCGACGCCGCATCGATCCCGAACAACGTTGACCATGTCATGCACGTAATCCGGGATCCAGCGGCACGGTCACGCATGTCGTTCGGCAACGACGGTTTGCGTTACCAACCACCAACACAGTACGAGCCCATCAAGAAGTACATGTGCACACACGGTGGCATGGGAGGAACGCCCTGGCTTGTTCCGCGTGGTAGTTCATCAACGGACTACATCAACGAAGGGTGGGATGAGGCGTTGCTTTCCCCGACACGACGCGAACCGGTTTGGACTTACCGAACGAACGTGACCTACGCTCAGGATCGAGCAGTGTCAGCAATGGTCTGGCAAGACGTCCAGCCATTTTTGGCGCGGCATAACTTTTAGGCGAAGAACGTCGCCGGCAGCGCATGACCTTGTCGCCCGCACGGGTTTCCATCACCACCACCAAGCGTCGCCGCTTTCTCTGGTGCGCTTGGTGGACGGGCGGGCCCGTACGCTCGCCATTTCGTCCGCCAGATGCGTATTCGGGCGGCGCGCGGACCCTGGAGGAAGCGAAGGAACACGCCGCGCGGGCTGCAGGCTGTCCAGTTGTGGAAATCGAGCCGCTATGGGCACGTGCATTCATTCGATTACAGCAAGGGTTGCCGCCGTTCGTCGAAAAGAAACCTCGACGCCCGCCCGAAGAACCTTCGCAGCGATTCCGGCCCAGCGTGGTCGATCGATCGGCCGATCCATTCATGATTCTGGGGCTTTCAGCGGCAGCATCGGTCGATGACATTCAGCGCGCTTTTCGCATGCGGGCATTCGAAACGCATCCCGATCGTGGCGGCAAAACAGCCGATTTCATCCGCGTGAAGTGGGCTCAGCTCGAAGCGCTCGAGCGCGCACGAAAACGAAGGTGTCGCCCGTAGCCCTGGGCGCAGGGCACATCTGCGTGAAGGACTGCTTCCAAGGCTCGTGCCTCCAGGGTAGCCGCTCGCAGTGATCGGTGAATGGTTGCGGAAAGAAAAACGCCATGAAAGAACGATGGATGTAGATCATGATCACCGGTGGTTGCTTTTGCGGACGCGTTCGATACCAGATTACTTCACCGCTCGGGCCGGGGCGTAGTTGTCACTGTTCTCGGTGTAGAAAAGCATTCAGTGGCGCCGGCTCCGCATACGCCGAAGTGACGCCGGGTTCATTCTCATGGGTGTCCGGCGAAGACAATCTGAGCCACTACGGCACGGCTGCCGGATGGGGCCTATGCTTTTGCCGGAGCTGTGGCAGCACGCTGTGCGGCATGGCATCAGGAAACGTGCACGGCGTCACGCTCGGAAGCGTGGATGGCGATCCTGGTGTGCAGATCGAAATGCACATCTTCGTCGGGTCCAAAGCTCCGTGGGACCATATTGGCGGGCACGCGCCGCAGCACGAAGCGTTTCCGCCCGATGCGCCGACGAACGAGCATTGAAGGACATCCATGCGCCCGGACGAACACGAGCTGCGGGAATGGGCTCATGCCCCTGCTGCCGTCGAGCCACAGCAAGACTTTGATTTACTTTTGGCCACGATACCCCAGCGATCGTATGTCGAATTCGCTGGGGATGTCGCCTGCCCGAAGGCCGAATACTTTCTGAAAATTCTCTACCTGATCGTCGGCGATGCAGTTCGCACGAACTACGGCTGCGAGCGTCGAGATACGGTGGACGACCTGCTTCAGGCGGGGAGGACGCAGGGCTCGGCGAGAATAATCGAATGGGTGGCCCGATCGGAACGGCTGATGCTCCACCCGGAAGAATTCGACTATGATCTCTGGTGCGCCGGCGGTTTCGTTCGGTCATTTTGAGGTGGTACGCTTCTTCTTCTTTTTCTCGCTCAGAAACCAGCCGAAACGCTCGAGCGAGACGCTCCCGGATTCATCGAATTCGACGCCCTCGGCTTCGAGGAGCATTCGCTGGAGCGCGCCACCGACGGGATCTTTCAACATGGCCTGCAATGCATCGAGCTGCTTGGCGAGCCCCTCGGCATCGTCGGCCACGACGGAATCGCGCTCCAAAAGCGCCTCGATTTTTGAACTGCCGCCATGTTTCCCAATGCTGGACCGCCAAAAGAGGCTGGCACCTTGGCTGGGATGAACTGCTAAACGTCTCATTCCGTGCAAACCGCACGCTCATTGGACGACATGTCGTGAGCCGCTCCGTTCGGCGCGCATTGGCGTAGCCCGTTGCACGCAAAGGCGCATTCGTCATCGGGATCCAATCCCGCCGCAATGGCTTCGCACATCCCGTCCGTGCCTTGGCCTTTCTTCGACACCGAACACGCCTCGCAAAGACCATCGCATGGTCGATCGCAACAGACGCCATCGACGCACGAGCCCGATGAACACGTTTCGCCCGTTTTACATGCCAATCCATTTCCCTTGCAACCACTCGGTCCGGGGCAATCCTTGTACTTCGCCACCGCGATGACCGTTTCATTGAGCAGCGGCGTACCCCAACCGAAATTCGTATCGAAGCTCGAAGACCCCGCATAAACGGCACCCAAAGCGTCCGCAGTGACTTTCAACCCGTCCCCACTGAGAATGTCGACGTGCCACATTGCATTGCCCAAGGCATCGAACTTGACGATGAATTTCGCTCCCGACAATGACCCCGTGCCGAAGTTCATCGAGCCCGCGTAGTCGCCCCAGACCGCCATGTCGCCCAATCCAGCTCGAGACAAACCGACGGTTCCCATTGTGAACGAAGCGTTGCCGTATTGCTTCTGCCATACCACGGTCCCATTGGGCGAAAGCTTGATCAAACCGAGATCCCGCGGACCGACGGCCGAGAGCGGACCATTACCGTAATCAACGCTGCCCGAAAAACCGAGCGCAACGAGGACATTGCCATGGGCGTCGACATCCCAGGCGGAGCTCTGGATCGTCCCGGAGAGCGATGCCGATTTGGACCACAGAAATCCCCCATTCACGTTGTGCTTTGCGAGGTTCGTGGCCGATCCCGAATAAAACTCGCCCTTCGGGCCGAGCACGATGCGACCACCCATCCCCGCAGGTGGCAAAATCTTCAGTTCGAGGTGGTCATATCGGTCATAACGCAGGAGAGACACATCCGAGGTCGGGATTCCATCGCCGAAATCAAAATTCTGGCAATTGAAACCATCGCATGGCCAAACCCATGATCCATGTTGGCCCGCGTCATTCGCACCAATGAGTGCATGGACCGAGGCGTTGCCACAACCATGCGCCCCGCCCCCCCCCCCCCCACCCTCCCCCCCCGGGCGGGGGGGGGGGGGGGGGGGGCGCGGGGGGGGCCGCGCGCCGGGGAACCCCCCCGCCCCGGCCCGCCCCCCCCGGGGGGCCCGGCGGCGGGGGGGCCGCGGGGGCCCGGGGGGGGGGGGCCCCGCGGGGGCGCCGGGCCCCCCCGCGGGGGGGCGCGGGGGGGGGGGGGGGGGCCGGGGGGGGGGGGGGGGGGGGGCCCCCCGCCCCCCCCCGGGCCCGGCCCCCCCGCCGGCCCCGGGGGGCCGGGGGGGGGGGCGGGGGCCGGCGCCCGCGGCGGGGGGGGGGGGGGGGGGGGGGGGGGCGGGGGGGGGGGGGGGGGGGGGGCGGGGGGGGGGGGGGGGGGGGCGGGGCAAAGGCCCGGCGCGGCCCCCCCCGGGGGGGGGGGGGCCCCCCCCAACCCCCCCCCCCCAAACCCCCCCCCCCAGAGGGGCCCCCCCGGGGGGCGCGCCCCCCCCCCCCCCCGGGCCCCCGGGGGGGCGGCGCGGGGGGGGCCCCGGCGGGGGGGGGCGCCGGGGGGGGGGGGGGCGGGGGGGGGGGGGGGCGGGCGCCCCCCCCCACCCGGAAAAGCGGCCCTCCCCCCCACACCCACCACCCACCACCAACCCCCCAAAAAAGCCGGGGGGGGGAAGCGCCCGGGGGGCGGGCGGCGCCCCGGGCCGCCGGGGGGGGGGGGCGGGGGGGGGGGGGGGGGGGGGGGGGCGGCGCCCGCCCCCGGGGGGGGGGCCGGCCCCGCCGCACCGCCGCCGGCGGCCCCCCCCCAGCCACCCAAACCCAACCCCCCCCAACAAAAACAAACAAACGGGGGGGGGGGGGGGGCCCCCCGGGCCCGGCCCCTCCCCGCCCAAATCAACCCGTAAGGGGGGGGGGGGGGGGGGGGGGGGGGGGGGGGGGGGCCGGGCCCGGCCCCCGCGGGGGCCCGTTTTGGCCTGGGGACACCCCCCCCCCCCCCCCGGGCGGGAAAGGGGAAAAACAAAAAAGGCCAAGGGGCCAAGGGGCCGGGGGGGGGCGGGGGGGCGCGCCCGGGGGGGGGGGGGGGGGGCCCCGCCCCCCCCCCCCCAACAACAACCCCCCCCCCGGGGGGGGGGGGGGGGGGGGGGGGGGGGCGGGGGGGGCCGGGGGGCCCCTCTGTTTTGGGGTTGCTCCCCGCCCCCAAACCCCCCCCCCCTTGGGGAGTGCAAAAAACGTAACGGCCCGGGGGGGGGGGGGCGGGGGGGCGGGGCCCCCAGGCCGGGGCCGTCCCCCCGCCCCGGGGGGGGGGGGCCCCGGGGGCCCCCCCCCCCCCCGGGCCGGGGGGGGGGGGGGGGAGGGAAAGGGGGGGGGGGGGGGGGGGCCCCCCCGGGGGGGGGGGGGGGGGGCGGCCTCTTCTCCTTTTTTTTTTTTTTGGGGGGGGGGGGGGGGGGGGGGGCGCCCCCGCGGGGGGGGGGGGGCGGGTGTGGGGGGGGGGGGGGGGGGCGAGCCTTGTTTTTTTGGGGCCACCCGGGCGTGGTCACGGCTCGCGGGGCGAGTTTGGGGACGTCAAAATCGACCAATGATGGAAACGCCTTGTCGGTTCCCTTCGATCATGGGTACGATTCCGATCGACGATGGTAGCCACACGCGCCGGCCGTGGCGCTCGGCCATTGGCTTGTCCCACGGTTCATACGAAAATTCGAAAATGTCGAACGCCTGCGCTGCAAGGACCCCAAGGGTCGCCAGGGTGACGGTCAAGGTGCCATTTCCCGTAAGTGCGCCTGCCATATAGGGGACTCCGGACATGCTCCAATTGTTGGCGAAAGCGGTGAGTCCTCGGATGCACATGCCGTGCATGCAATGAATCATCGGACCCGTCAGCATGTGAATGGGAAGGAGCGCAGCTACGCCGCCAAGAACGAGACTATCGTTGCCTGTGTACAGTCCCCTGAAAATCGGCAATGCAAGGAGAATATCGGCGGGAACGAGCACCATGGCCGTTTGCCATCCATACCATCGCGAAGTGCGTCTCGCCGGAGCTTCGTACCTCTGAGGCGTAATCGATATCCGTGTGGGTGTCGATTCTAGCACATTGCGTGGCAATACGGGAATGGATGGTGGAAGTATGGATCGCGGAAGTGGAGGGTCTCGACGGGGCCGCCGACGAGCCATGGCGTCCTTTTGATGCAGAACGCAGGTATGCAAGGCATCGGCGCTCGTTTGCGCGGATGCGATTGCCGGCCAACCCAATCCCAAGATGAATAGAGCAAGCCGCAAGCACAGAACTCGCATGGTCGCGCTTCGACCGTAGACGGACGGGATGCTTTGATTGCGGCGAACGTGGTTGGCACCTTGGGCCGGCTACCCATTTTCGGATTTGGGCGACACAGCGATTGTGAGAATTCATCGTGAAGGGGTTCGTACTTCACGAGCTCAAAAGCCTACGACGTCCCTGTTACGCTTCTTGAAAAAGGGGTTCGCTCATGCCGCGCTGTCGACCTTGACAAGTAATTCATTCACGCGTTTTTTCGTGGCAACCGAGTAGAGAAACGTCTGGAGGTAATGTCGTAGGCTCTTCTCGCTATCTGCGACCCAACCGACGTCTTCGTTACGCAACCGACAAGGATAGCCCCGAGCCGGTGCCGCGATCGTCACGAGCTCGAACGGTTCATCGCTCACTCCCGGTGCCGAGAGGAGCATCCGGAGGTTCCTACCACCATTTTTTGTGTCTTCCCCCACCACATCGAGGCGTACGCGGCCTTGTGCTCGTCGTTCGAACGTTTCGGCATTCTCACGCGCAATGGCTTCTGGCATCTCGTCCGTTGGTGCTTTCGTCAGATCCGATTGCTCTGCGGCCAGTACCCTCAGTTGTTGGATCACGTCGCGCGTTTTGGAGTCGCCGAATATATCCCTCAATGCTTGGAGGAACTGCGGCTCGGTGGAAACTTCGGCAAGTAGCTCCCCACCTCGGCTTCGCCGAATCTGTAAGGGGTACAGTTCAAGGCCATGCTCGACGTAGAACAAATGGTATCGGTAGTTCTGCAAAGCAGGCACGATAAGCTGGAACCAGTAGCCTACTCGGTCTGGCGGAGCATCGCTGTGCACGACGTCCGCGAGCACGTCGCCCTGGGTCTTCTGTTTGAGATGAACCGCCTGCGCCCGGAGGATGGCGACCGGTGTGTGGCTCATCGGCGGCGGACCGAAATCTTCCGAGGGTGGCAACAGGTCGGGAATGTTCTGGTCGGTCATCGGAGTGGCTCCTCGTCGAGACGGAATACGATGGGAAGATGATCTGAAACGCACGGCAGACCCTGGTCGTCGACAAGCCCGTGCGAGCCCGCCATGCTCAGCACCTGCAATGAGGACGTGTCGAAGGAATCCAGAAGCTCTGGGCTTTGATTGAAGGCCAAGTACTTGGGCCAAGCAAGCCATCCGAGGTGCCAGCCACTCTTGAGGCACACTGGCGCCGACGGCGGGACAATACGTTCGCCAAGGTGAAACGACGGCCGCGCAGGCGGTTATCGGGTGACACGAGATGACGCGGGAACGCGACGTTGACGTGGACGCGCGCTGGAGTTTACTCTTTCCGCCATGTCGAGCGAAAGCGCTGAATCCAAGAAAAAGCTATTCGAACGCCGGCTGCAACCCGTGGCTGCGGGAGCCATCGAAGGAGCCGTGACCACGGCAATCGAGAAGTCGGCAGCGCTGCACGGACTGGACACGCCGCTCGGTGAGGTGCGGACAGCGGTCGTCGTGGAGTCGGTCGAGCAGAAGTCCGGCCTAGGGAAGCTGTTCGGAAAGCCCAAACGGATTCGGCTCACCGCCGTGCTGACCAAGAGCTGGCTGTGGCTGGCCGTGGACGAGGGGAATGGGCCGTCGGCGATCGCATTGCGGCTCGCTGGCATGGAGGTGGTGGACTACGCAAATACGTTTGCCGCCAAGCACTTCGAGGACCACGGGCTGGAGCTTTCGAGCTTCCGTCCGGGTGCGGCGACGCGCGAGACGTACTTTTTGGGGCTCGGGCCAGACGCCGACGCCGAGGCATTCGCAGAGGCGCTGCGGGCATGCGTCACGAGTGCGGGGGCGGCGTAACGGGAAGCCTATTCGGCAGTATGCGATGTTTCCGCTCGGGCGCGGGCTTCGAGCCACGCCGGCACCTCGTCATGCGCAACGGTTTCCAACGTGCCCGCAGCAAGCTGGGACATGTCGCGCTCGAGCTCCGCTGACTGCTCAGGCGTGAACCTTCCGCCTCGTGGGGCGCTTCGAAGCGCTACGACGAACGGATCTTCGGAGCTGCTGGCGGAGGGACCGTGCATGAGCCCACCGTAGCCCAATCGTCCCCCATTGTCAGCGTACGCCTACGTCTGCGGGAGGAAAGGAGCAACGCTGCCACGCCGAACGCTGCAATCGGAGTGCCGGAAGGAGTCGTGTCCACGCTTCGGCAACCACACCCGCCCGGATCTGGGGGATTGATGCCCGGTGTTCCTCCACCACCTTCGCCTGATTCGCCGCCCGCTCCGGACGAGGTCGATCCACCAGCGCCTCCGGAGGAGCTAGATTGTCCGCCATTTCCACCGGTGCCGCTGGAGGAGCTTGCTTGCCCACCGCTCCCGCCGCCGCTGGTACTCGAGCTCGACGAGGAGGATTGTCCACCGTCAGGAGTCGGTTCGCAGATGCCGGCCATGCATACACCTCCTAGGCAACCAGCTCCGTCGGGTTTTACCGGATTCGAGCAGATGCCGGTTGCCGGATCGCAGGAACCGGCGTCGTGACATTCGTCGAGCGGCGCGCAGATGATCGGAGACGCGCCCGAACACGCGCCCGACTTGCAGGTATCCGTCTGCGTGCAGGCATTGCCATCGTCGCACTCGGTACCATTTGGTTTGTCCGAGTATACGCATTGCCCCGAGGCCTTGTCACAAGATACAGCTTGGTGGCACTGTCCTGGCGGTGCGCAGACGATGGGATTCGAGCCCACGCATTGCCCTGCCACGCAAGCATCGGTCTGCGTGCAGGCATTGCCGTCGTTACAAGCTTTGCCGTCCGGCTGGTTTGTCACAGTGCACGTTCCGGTTCCTGGATCGCATGCAGACACGCTCGTGCAATCGGTAGCGGCGGGGCAAACCACGGGGTTCATTCCGACGCACACGCCTTCTTGACACGCGTCCATTGGCGTGCACGCGCTGCCGTCATCGCATGCAGTTCCATTGGGCATCGGTGCATACGTGCACGTGCCCGTATTGGGATTACACATCCCCGGAAGTTGGCACTGATTGGGCGGGCCGCAGACGACGTCGTTCGACCCTACGCATTGTCCAGCCTGGCACGCGGACGATTGAGTGCATGCATTGCCGTCATCGCAAGGGCTCCCATCGGGCTCGTTCGTAACGCCGCACGTGCCGGTCATTGGATCACACGTGGCGACGTTGGTGCATTCGGTGTCCATGGGGCAGACGACAGGGTTTGCCCCAACGCACACGCCCGTTTGGCAAGTGGACGATTGGGTACAGCCGTCGCCATCGTCACATGCGGAGCCATCGGGTTTTTCGGGGTTGTCGCACATCCCGGTTGCCATATTGCAAACACCATCCAAATGGCAGGAATCTTTTGCGGTGCAATCGACAAGGCCGGCTGAGCAAGTACCCGCGACGCACGTATCCCCCGCAGTACACGCATTACCATCGCTACATGGGGTAGCACTCAACGCCGCACAGGAACCATTGATTGCTGCACCGGCGGCCGCGCTGCATGCAAAACAATCGTCGGGATTGCCATCGCCGCAGGCGGTGTTGCAACAGACGCCATCGACGCAGAACCCGCTGGCGCATTCTGCGGCGGCGGTGCAGGTGTGCCCTTGGGAAAGCGCTGTGACGAGACGAGCATACACTCGATTATGCCCGGCGTTCGGTCCGGCACTGTTAAAATGATGATATGCAAGCAACAGGCGTCCGCCACCATCTCCGGCGATAGCCGGATTAATGTGATCGACGCTTGGCACGCTTGAAAGCTGAAGCCCAGATACGTGCGACAGGGCACCTGCTTGGTTGACCCATGTTGAGTAAATCCCCATAGCTGGACTGAAGTCACGATTATCTCGCCACACGACGAAGACCCCCTGCCCATCGCGAACGATGTCCGGTTGATCTTCTGTATTGGCCGTTGCAATGGGAAACCCCAATGTATCAATGACGTTTCCGGTCACAGTGACACGCGTCCCCACGATATTGCCGCTGCCGCCGGCGATTAGAAAATCGAGACCATTATAGGCAACGACTGGGTTCGTGAGGCCGCTCGGGAGGACAAATCCATTGCCGTCCAGGACTACTCCCGACGGCAGAACGCGATTGGCGCGGTTCGAGTGCCACACGACCAGGTATTGCATGCCATCAAATGCAAGCTTTGGCCGTGTGCCAGATGTTGTCGTCCCCTCAATGACAAACCCGTTGGGATCGAGCACTGACATAGACGGCGATAGACGAGCGCCATAGATGTTCCAATTGCCGGCTCTCGAATCCTGCCATACGACGAGCTGATTAGCGCCATCGAATTCAACGGCAGGTGCAATTTGATCACCACTTGCTGCGGTGATGGGTAATCCTCCGGGATCCAATACAACTCCGCTTGATTGCACGCGTGAGCCGTAGATATCGGATGTTGTGCCGCTACGTTTATCGGCCCAAACGACTACGTAATCGGAGCCGTTCCAGTTTACCGCCGGAGTCAGTTGATCGCCAGGTGCAGTAGCAATGGCAATGCCATTTGGATCGAGAACTGTGCCGTCCAACGCAATACGCGTACCGTAAATATCTGTATGAAACCACGGACGACGATCTTCCCATACCGTTAGGTATTGCCCGGCACCCCATGTAACGGCGGGTGTAGTCTGCGCGTTGCCGGTCGTCGAAATGACAAATCCATCTGTATCGACGACTGTACCCGTTGCGCTGTTAATCCGCGCCCCCCAAATATCCCAGGTCGTCGAGCGATTTTCCTCAAAAACAGCAAGGCAATTCGCCGCACCGCATGCGATCCGCGACGACTGGTGCGTGGACGCAGATGAAGTAACCTGAATGGCGGGCGCATCAAGTACCGTACCATTTGGAAGAACCCGCGCCGCTTGAATCTGTAACGGGGTATTGAACGAATCTGTCCATGTAGTGATGTACCGTGTACCATCAAACGCGAGTGTTGGATAATCCTGATCGCCATCGGCCATAACAATGCCGATTCCTTGTGGATCGAGCCGCGTATCTTGCTTGCTGATTCGCGCCCCGTAAACGTCCGCATTGCCCGCACGTCGGTCCGCCCAGACCACAAAACGGTTGACGCCATCAAAGCCAACATCTGGAGAAGTTTCGTGGAATGCGCTTTTGGAAATGTATATTTTCGAGGACACGGCACCCATAGGCGATATTGTGGCACCATAGATGTCTGCGCTCGCGTCAGATTCCTGCCACGCGGAAAAATAGTTAGTACCATCAAACGTTACCGATGCAGAGTGTTGATCTTGCGCGCCAGAGGCGATTGTGAACTTGCCGGGGGAAACTGACGCACCGGCAGCATTCACAATATGACCGTAGATGTCACCTATGTTCCAGACGACGAGGAAATTCGAACCGTTAGAAGCAATATCAACGCTAGATTGGCCATCGCCAAGAATCGTGTATGGTCCGATGACCGAACCAGCTGTGGAAATACGAGTTGATACGACAGTACCCCAAACCCCACCGGTCCGACTATATGCAGCGAGAAAATTCGTCCCATTGAAGGCAATGCCCGGTCGATAACCGTATAGCACGGAGCCAGCGGCCGAAACAAGAAAAGCTCCCGGTGATAGCACCACTCCAGCCGAACTAACTTTTGCCCCGTAGGCCTCTCGAGTCCCCATGCGCTCGTCGAGCCATACCACCATGTAATTTGTACCATCGAATGCGACCGCAGGCGTACGCTGATCGTCAGTCACATATCCCTGAATCGGCTCATCCATGCCAAACTCAGGCGAAATCACCGGATCCAGCACCGCCGGATACGCTGTTCCCTCGACCACCTCCTCGGGGACCGTCAACTCCAATGCACCCGCGTCATCACGATAGTCGACGCGCAAAGCTTTTCGTTCGCCCTTCGCATCGATCCACGTCGCCAAACCATAACGCAAACCAATGCCCGTTGCAGGATCGACGAAATGATGCCCGTTCTCCGTCTCTCCCGTATACTCCTCGCCAGAGACGCGCACGCGAATCACCAGATCGCCTTGCCCCTCGGGCCGCTTCGCAAATGCATAACGCTGCTCGACGCCCTCTTCGGTATTCTCGAATTGCTCGTCGACGTCCCCGCGCGGAAGGACCAAATGCCCGTCCTCGGCAACACGTGGTTCGCTGAGCGGAGCGTCATGAAGTGCCGCGCCCCGGCCAATCGATACCGTTTCGAAATATGCAGGTGCTCCGATCGCCTCAGCGGGCAACGTATTCGTCTTCGGATCCCGCGCCAAGTCCGTGCGCCCTGGTGTGACCGAAATGCCTCCAGCCGACGTCCGAACTTCGTACGACGTGTGCCCACCCGAAAACGAACCTGCGTCATCACGCCGAAACGAGAAATGAACGCGCCGCATGACACCAGCCAGGTCGAGCGGCGCCGACACGTGCGGCGCGTGCGCCGGCGAGGTTGCCGGTGTGTCGCTTCGCTGCCCTGAGCCGAGACGGGCGTATCACCACCCCCAGGTGGACTGTCCGCACACGAAGCGGCGACCGTCGCAAGTCCTCCAACGAGCAACGACAGCATCAGTCCACCCAATACTCGACTCCTGAGTCGGTGAGTTCGCATCGTGGTGATGTCTCGATGCTGGGCGATCGTAATTTGAGCATTTGGCGCATCATCCCTCGCTCATTCGCTGTGCGAACGCTGGTTTGGTAAAAACAGCTGGCGCATACCATGGCACCAGCCGAACGAGAAGATGGATTCTTGCAAATATGCGCCGCGCAGGAGAACGGTGTTCTACGAAGTATTGATGTGATTCATGTTACATGATGCCCCCACATCCACACGCGCACGCCCCATCGAATCCGGAGCGCCCGGCCGCTTCGCAGTCGCACTTTTCATTCTTGCAATCTTGTCCACATTCGGTTAGGGTCCGCTCATGTCATACCAATCACCAACCCACACCTGGACCTCGCTGCTCGCCATCGTCCCGGCGCCTTCGTCCGAAGATGCCGACCTGTATGCGCTCGACCTGCCTTCGAGCGACCTCGTCGAACGCGGAGCGAAAATTCGCAGCGAAAAGATCCTTACCGATCTCGTTCGCATTGGTGGTGTCGCCGCCGAATTCTGGAACCATGCAACCCCTGCTCAAAAGCGGCATTTGCTGGGTTTCTCCTGGCCATTGCTACAAGTCATGGTCCATTCGGGCAAAAACTGGCCGACATGCTCGCCGCCCGCGATTCGAATGCCGAAGAACGCGAAGCCAACCGCGCAGCCGCCATCGCCATTGCCGATCAAACCTATGCCCAAGGTATCGATGAACGCGATCGCCTCTTCGTGGCGCTCCAGGGCGTCGAAACCTTGGTCCCAGGCCTCGAAGCGCGCATCATCGCCGCGCGCGCCACCGTCACCGACCACGAATCCCTCGCCACGTCACTCCATTCGCTGGTCAAACTCGCCCAAGAAGTGCTATCGACGCCGCAATCGCGCGCGGCCCGACAGCTCACGGACGGCGGCGTCAACGCAAGTGAATTGAATGCCATCGAAACCATTGCCAACGCCGTGAAATCGACCGGCGAACAAGCCTCCGGCGCGCGCGAACGCGAGGCACCATCAGCCAAGGCAACCTCGACCATCAAGACGGAACGTGCCTCGCGTACATGGAACGGGTCATGCGCATCTTCAATCGCGCACACGAACGAGACGCTTCGATTCCACGACTCTTGCCCATTGCCACTCGACGCATGTTCTCCATGGGCCGAAAAGCCACCAGTGAAGCAGCTCCAGCCGCTCCCCTAGCGCCCGAAGCCTAACGCGTCGCCATCACCAGCTCCCGGATCCACCGTCTTGCCAGTGCTTGCACGCTTCCCATCCAATACCCACGCCTCGAATACGCATTGCGAGCATTCAACATACGCAGCTCATGTGCCTCGACACACAATGATCACGTGCGAACCACCGACTGCATACGGCTGGAGACCCACTGCGCAGGCGTGACATATCCAGTGCGCACGTTTCGCGTACCGGACTGCGCGTGATCGTGTTGTGGGAGGCATTACTCCGAAGTGGGCGTGCGAATGTCGGATGTGAAGCCCTGCCAGCACGGCTGCACGATTGGGTGCCGCAGTTCTGCCAGCAATGCGCGTATTGAAAGCAGTCGGGGACCGCATAACACGAAACAGCACACCGATCACCACCGCGACTCCCGCCCCTCACCCCCGCTTCCCTGACCGCTTCCCTTGCCGACCCGGCGGCGGCTCCGACCGCTTTTCCTTCTTCGCACCAGGGTCATTGTCAATGCGACCCAAGTCTTCGGCAATCCTGTCCAGCACCCCATTCACGAATGCCGACGAATCTTCCGTGCCAAACCGTTTTGCAAGCTCCACGCCTTCATCAATGATGACCGCGCGCGGCACGTCCGTGCTATGCGACAATTCCCACGCACCAATTCGCAAGATGTTCCGATCCACCCGCGCCATCCGCTCGAGACGCCAATTCACGCTCGCCTTGCGAATCATGTCGTCCACGCGCGATAGCTCGTCCGCCACGCCGAGCAAGCGCGTCCGCATAGTCGCGCCCTCGGATCCCCAGGCGTCAAGCGCCAAAAATGCATCATCACCCGCTCGATCGACCCACCACTCTCGAGCGAAAATAACATCTGTAGTGCAGCCTCGCGGCCAGTCGTTCGAGCTCCCATACCTACAATTTCACTCAGAATCCTGCCACGTCGAGCGCCGACGCGAGCGATACCATTTCAATGACACTCACCGCCGCCTCCCAACCCTTGTTCCCAGCCTTCGTCCCAGCTCGCTCAATCGCTTGCTCGATCGTGTCCGTCGTCAATACCCCAAAGGCCACCGGCACGCCCGTCTGCAACGATACCTGAGCTATCCCCTTGGTCACCTCCGCCGCAACATAATCGAAATGCGGCGTCGATCCGCGAATCACCGCACCCAATGCAATGATGCCATTGACGGACTTTTTCTCCGCAATGCGACGCACCACGACCGGAATCTCCCACGACCCCGGCACGCGCACAATCGTCACGTCCGCCGCATTGCCTCCATGCCGGACAATGGCGTCAATCGCACCTTCCACGAGCCTGTCGACGATGAAATGATTGAACCTGCTCGCCACGAGCGCGAACTTCGCACCCGCAGGCACCACCAAGTGCCCCTCGACGAGCCGGGCGTCCCTCGCTCCACATTCGTGCTCATTGCTTTATCCTTTACGCTT